>CALBSW010000023.1 GCA_937967465.1 uncultured Flavobacteriales bacterium | reverse complement strand
GAATATGGTTTCGCCTTTGAAGACGAGAGCAACACGGGCATCCGCTTCGGCATCAACGTCGGATTTGGATTCCGTCCTGTACCTTATGGCGACCTGATCGACTGAGCGGTCGGGGCACCCTCGGATAGATGAAGCCCACCTGCCGCACCTGGAGATCCGCCTGTTTGGTGGCGTTCATGGTAGGGTCGGTTGTGTCCTGCACAGGTCAAGATGACCTCGGGCGAGGTTGGATCAAGACCAATCCCTTCGGCCTGTTCGTGGGCCAGTTCCAATGCGGGTTCGAACAGCCTGTATCCGACCGTTTCTCCGTCCAACTGACCGCCGGCGTGGTGCGGTCGAGCCTGGAATTGAACACCGATGACCTCGAGTCCCTGCTCAGCATCAACACGTCGCTCAATGCCGTCGACTGGGTCGGTTTCCTCGCCATGCCCGAGGTCCGGTACTACCTCTCAGAAAACATGGGGGCAGGCAAGGGATTCTACCTCGGCGCCTTCGCCCGGGTGCGGTCCATCCAGCGGACGATGACCACCAATTTCGTGGGGGTCCAGCACCGCACTGCAGTCGGGGCCGGCGGCGTCATCGGCGGACAATTCACCATCAGCGAACACGTGCGGGGAGACCTCTTCCTCGGCCCTCAGGTCAAGTCGACCACGACCACCATCGGCGAGCACTTCGTCTACGCTGAGGAAGAATGGCTGCCGGGGGTACGCTTCGGCATGAACTTCTGTTTCCAGCCGTGAAAGACGATGGCGTCCAAGGTGCGGGCGTGAACATGGAGGTGGGGGGAGAGGTCCTTCGCCTGTTGCCCGACGGTGCCGTGTACTGGGCGTCGGAGCGCACCTTGTGGCTCAGTGACCTGCACCTCGGCAAGGCGGCTCATTTTCGGAAGCATGGGGTGCCCATCGGCTCGGAGCCCACCTTGGCCACGTTGCACCGCTTGCGCGAACAGCTCAAGTCATTGCAGCCTTCCAGGGTGCTCCTTCTGGGCGACCTGTTTCACAGCGACATCAACCGGGAGTGGGAGCCATTCGCCGGCCTGTGCGAGGAGTACTCCGCCTTGAAGTGGGTGCTCGTCGAGGGCAACCACGACATGATTCCGGAGGTGTTGCTCCGGGAGTCCGGCATCCAACAGATCGGCCGGCTGGATGAAGGTCCATTCACCTTCACGCACGACCCTGCGGACCTGGCGCCGGATTTCGGTTACCACGTCTGCGGCCATGTGCACCCGGGCATTCGGCTGGCGGGCGCAGGGCGACAGCGATTGCGCCTGCGGTGCTTCCATTTCTCCGACAAGCAGGCCGTGATGCCGGCTTACGGCGCATTCACCGGGATGTACACGATCGAACCGGCCAAGCAGGACCGTGTGTTCGCCGTGACCGGCGAAGCTGTGATTGAAGTGTAAGTGGTGCCGAGGATCCGGGCAGGCCGGCGACGTGTGTCAGTCGACTTGGACGGTGAAGTTGCCCTTGAGTGTCCGCTCGAAGCCCACCAGTTCTCCATCGAGCTCTCGGCGGAGGAGGAAGTCCAACGTGACGGTTTCTTCTCCACCATCGATGGGCGCGGCCATCACGGACGCCACACCATTGGTGATGCGGAACGTCTGGGTCGTGTCAAAATTGACGTTGAAGTTCGTCTCGTCGACTTGGGTGAACACGCCGCTGTCCGGGTAGAAGATGGCGCCTTGCTGGACATTGGGGACGTCGAGCGTCAGGCTGACCCCATGCTCTTTCAGCTCACCATCCGTTTTGGCGTCGGCGGTGACGAAGTAGCGGCGGGAGAACAGGCTGTCTTCTCCTGGCAGGTAGACGTATTCAGCACCCAGCACTTCAAGGGAATCCCCGTCGAGGACCAAGGTGCCACAGTCGCAGGAGTAGGCCGGCGGCAGGTAGTCTTCCGAGGTGGAACAAGCGGCCAGGAGGAGGACCGCAGCGGACAGGAACAGGGCTGGGAAACGGTTCATGATCGGCAGTTGGGTCCCGCGGTCACCGACCGTCGGGGTAGCGAAGGTAGGGACTGCGCTGTACGATGAAGCTGTTCACGCCAGAAGCCCAGGAGGCGGCCAGTTGTGCCGGTGGTGTTCCCGATTCCAGGGCGCGGCGCAGGGCAGGGCCGCCGGCGAGTTTGTCAAAGAACTCGGGCCGGTCAAAAAAGGGGCTCTGGTCGCCAGCGGGGGTGCTGTTCCAAGCTTCGGCGAGCTCGCGCAATACATCGAGGTGCAAGCGTTGGTCGTCGCCTTGGGCTTGCCAAGCACCCAACCGGCGGTGCAGTTGGAACCCCGTGCAGGACTGGCCGGCATGCTTGGGGTATTTGCTGGCGGCATTGGGGGTCGGGGTGAAGCGGTGAACGGCGCGCGGCATTCCCGGGAAGCCGACCAGGGTGAAGGGTTCTGCAGTTCCGCGGCCGACGCTGGCCACCGTGGCTTCGAGCAGCACAAGGTGGGGATAGAGCTGGACCGCTGCAGCGGAGGGCAGGTTGGGACTGGGCGCCACGGGTGGGATCCACTGGTCGTTGCGGTTCCACCCCGTGCAGGGCACCACCGTCAAGTCGCAGCGCAGGGTGGGGTCGGGCCGGTTGGAGTATCCGCCACCGAGCCAGCCTTCGGAGTTGGCCATGTCGGCGAGTTCACCCAGGGTCATGCCATGGGCGAGCGGAATGGGCAGGAACCCAACAAAGGAGCGCACGGCCGAGGTGTCCAGCACGGGGCCGTCGGTCAGGCGACCGTTGGGGTTGGGGCGGTCGAGAACGATGATGTCGACCCCTTCTTCCGCACAGGCCTCCATGACGAGCATGAGGGTGGAGAGGTACGTGTAGCAACGCACCCCCACGTCTTGGATGTCGAACAGCACGACGTCGATCTCGGCCAGCTGAGCGGCAGTGGGCTTTTTGTGGGTGCCATAGAGGCTGTGGACGGGCAATCCCGTGGCAGGGTCCAATCCATCTGAAGCCGTTTCGCCGTCGGGCAGGTCCCCCCGGAATCCGTGCTCAGGACCAAAGGCGGCCACCACGTCGATGCCCCTGGAGAGCAGCGTGTCGATGAGGTGGACCGAGGTGCCGTCCTCCCGCGTCAAGACGGCGGTGTGGTTGCACACGACCCCCACACGTTGGCCTTGGATCTGGGGCAGGTAGGCCTCCATCCGGGCGTCTCCCGGAATGACCTGCGCCCAGGTTTGGAGAAACAGGGCGGGGATGAGCAGAAGGAAGGGGACAATTGAAGCGCGGCGCATGACAGCAAAGAAACGTGCCGGCTACCTTGCATCGCATGTCCAATCGCTCCCGACAGGCTGTTCGGTTCCTGGCGCGCCGCATGACGGTGGATCCGACCGGGCGCGGCATCGCCAGACCGGTGGTCCGCATTGCCGAAGGCGGCGTGGCGGTGGGGGTGGCGCTGATCATCCTGTCGCTCGCCATCGTGCAAGGATTTCAGCGGGACGTGCGGGAACTCGTGGTCGGCTTTGGGGCGCACCTTCGGGTGGTGGCGGCGGATCAGGGCCGCACGCAGGGGACCGACCGCGTGGCATGGGCCGACGTGGATACGGCCCGGTTGCGGGCGATTCCCGGCATCCGTCACGTGCAGGCTTTTGCGCAACGCCCGGGCATCCTCGAGACGGCTGAAGAGGTGGAGGGCATCGTGATCAAAGGGTTGGGGGTGGATGCCGACACGGCCTTCCTCGCGACCCGGTTGACCGAGGGGCGCCTCCCCGACTTCAGCGCCGATCCCGGATCGGACGATTTGCTCGTGTCCGCCGTTCAAGCCCGGGAACTCGGTCTCGAGGTGGGCCGGAGGGTGCGACTTCTTCTGGCGGATGCGCGCGGTGACATGCGCCCCCGGGTCTTCACCATTTGCGGGCTGTACGCCACTGGTCTTCAAGAATTTGACGCCGAGTACGTGTTCTGCGGATTGCATCACCTCCAGCAATTGAGCGGGTGGGGAATCCGCGCGCGGATGCAGGTTGGAGCGGTGGCCGATGACCTTCCGGGTTTGGAGGCGGTCCAAGTGTTGGCCACCGGCGGTCGAGATCGGTTGACGTATACCTGGACAGGCGTGCCTTGGCGTGGGGCAGGCCCGCATGCGTTGACCGGATCGGGAGAGGCCCGCGTGGTCGTGGGCGATGGTGGGAAGACCTTGCCCGACACGGCATGGGTGCGGTGGATGGATGGCCACGGCATGCCGCCGCCCGACATCCGTTTGGCTGGCGGAACGGACGATCGGTATGTGGGCGGATTCGAATTGCGTGTGGCCGATTACAGCGCCCTCTGGACGGTGTCGGACAGCCTGTTTTTTGCCGTGCCCTATGACCTCGACGTTCGCAGTGTGGTGGACGACCACCCAGAGTTGTTTCAATGGTTGGCCATGCTCGATCTCAACGTGGAGCTCATCATTGGCCTCATGCTGCTCATCGCCATCCTCAACATGGCGTCGGCCCTGTTGCTCCTCATGCTGGAGCGCACACGCTCCATTGGCCTGATGAAAGCGCTGGGTATGGCCGATGCCCCATTGATGGCGGTGTTCGTGAGGCTGGCGGTTCGGATTCTGTTCCGTGGATTGCTCTGGGGCAATGTGATCGGATTTGGCTTGGCTTGGCTTCAGTTGCAGACGGGGTGGATCACATTGGATGCGCGGAGTTACTACCTCTCGACAGTTCCCATCCACCTTGACTTGGTGCGCATCGCGACGGTCGAGCTCGGCATCCTGCTGGCCTGCGCGGCAGCCATGTTCCTGCCTGCGCGGTACATCTCCCGACTCCGGCCTGTGGAATCCCTCCGATTTGATTGAGTCGCCGGGTATCTTTGCGCCACAACACCTGCCTGACATGAACGTCCACGAAAACATCCTCGGTGCCATCGGCGACACGCCCATGGTCCGCCTCAACAAGGTCACCGCGGACTTCCCATGTCCCGTACTGGCCAAAGTGGAGTACTTCAACCCGGGCCACAGCGTCAAGGACCGCATGGCCCTCAGCATGATCGAGGCCGCGGAGCGCAATGGGCAGCTCAAGCCGGGCGGCACCGTCATCGAATGCACCTCGGGCAACACCGGCATGGGCCTCGCCCTCGCCTGTGCGGTCAAGGGATACCAACTCATCTGCACGATGAGCGACAAGCAGTCCAAGGAGAAGATCGACATCCTCCGGGCTGTCGGAGCAGAGGTGTATGTCTGCCCAACCAATGTCGAGCCGGACCACCCCGACAGCTACTACAGCGTGGCGGAGCGCCTGCACAAGGAGACGCCCAACAGCGTGTGGTGCAACCAGTACGACAACCTCGCCAACCGCCAGGCCCACTACGAGACCACCGGTCCCGAGATCTGGAAGCAAACGGGTGGCCGGATCACGCATTTCTGCACGGGCGTCGGTACGGGCGGCACCATCAGCGGCACGGCCAAGTACCTCAAGGAGAAGAATCCCGACATCCAAATCTGGGGTGTGGATTCCTACGGATCTGTCTTCAAGAAGTACCACGAGACCGGAGAGTTCGACGAGAAGGAGATTTACCCGTACATCACCGAGGGCATCGGGGAGGACATCCTCCCGGCCAACGTGGACTTTGACATCATCGACAAATTCGAGAAGGTCACCGACAAGGACGGCGCGCTCGCCACCCGCGAACTGGCGCGGGAGGAGGGACTTTTCCTCGGATACAGCTGCGGATCCGCTTTTCAGGGTTTGCGCCAGCTCAAGGACGAGCTGAAGCCCACGGACCTCGCGGTCGTGCTGTTCCACGACCACGGTTCCCGCTACGTCGGCAAGGTCTACAACGACGACTGGATGCGCGAGCAGGGCTGGCTCTGAGCCCCCTTATTTCTTGAACCCGAGGACGGTGTCGCGGATGATGGCGACGCACTCGTCGAGTTGTTCCGCCGTCATCACGAGCGGTGGGGCGAAGCGGATGATGTTGCCGTGGGTGGGCTTGGCGATGAGGCCGTTGTCCTTCATGGCCACGCACAGGTCCCAGGCGGTGCTGCTGTCTGGCGTGTCGTTGATGACAATGGCGTTGAGGAGGCCGCGTCCACGCACCTTGACGATGAGGTCGGTATCGGCGATGAGGTCCTCCATGGCGGCGCGGAACCGGTTGCCGAGGTCGCG
>CALBSW010000022.1 GCA_937967465.1 uncultured Flavobacteriales bacterium | reverse complement strand
TGCTGAGGCAGCAGAACCGACGGTGGAGGAAACAGGAGCGCCCGATGTCAAGACCACAGAGCCCGAGTTGAATCTCGTGGACTCGGCCGTCGAAACAGAAGAGCCTGCTGTCAGTCTCGCCGAACCTGTGGCGGAAGCCCCTGCACCCAGCCATTCTTTTGAGCCGGATGCATTGGACGTTGCGGAACCCACCTCCGTCTCGATGGTGGAGTTCAAGGCGGTCAGTGCGACCGTGGAATTTGGCTATGGCCGATACTTGACCCGTTCTACAGACACCCAGGTTCAGGACATGGTGAAAGAGCTTCTCGCGCGTCGCGCAGTGGGAGAGGTGCCGGTTTTGGAGATTCAAGGGTCGGCCTCTTTCGTCCCAGTCAAAAACAAGCAGGCGTACAAATCCAATGAGCAGTTGGCCAAAATGCGTGCAGAGAAAGCCAGGGATGCGATGATCCGGGCTTTGAGCGCCGAAGGTTTGCAGGTGGGCGTGGATTTCAGCATCGTCCTCGACTGGGGTGTGGCGGGTCCTGAGTACCAAGGTGACGCGAACGAAAAGCGCGACGAATACCGGAACTACCAGTTTGCCAAGTTCTCTTTAGGGCGTCAGCTGATAGAACAGCGTTGAGCCGCATCTTCGCAGCATGGAGCGACCGGATTTGAACTTGTCATTGGAGCGGCCGTTGGTCTTCTTCGATTTGGAGACGACGGGCACGGATGTGGCGAAGGACCGCATCGTCGAGATGGCTTTTGTCAAAATCATGCCGGATGGGCAATGGCATGTCCGTCCAGACAAAGAGCAGGGGCAAGGCCGCTTGTTGATCAATCCGCAGATGCCGATTCCGGCAGAGTCGACCGCAGTGCACGGTGTGTCGGACGCCGATGTGGCCGACGCTCCCACGTTTGAAAGCATGGCGGCCAAGCTCTACCGTTGGTTGGACGGGTGCGACCTCGCTGGATTCAACTCCAACCGATTTGATGTTCCCTTGTTGGCAGAGGAATTCCTCCGGTGCAACATCGCGTTCAAGGTGGATGATCGGCACCTCGTGGATGTCCAGAACATCTTTCACAAAATGGAACAGCGCACCCTGCGGGCGGCGCTGAAGTTCTACTGCGACGAGGACCTCGACGATGCGCATGAGGCCTTGCCGGATATCCTGGCCACCGTAAAGGTGTTCGCGAAGCAGGTCCAACGGTACAAGGACCACACGATTTTGGATTCCCGAGGTGAGACGGTCGGGCCACTTCCGCAAGATGTGCCGGGCATTGCTGAATTTGGCCGCCGTGGCCGGAACGCAGACCTCGCCGGGCGTTTTGTCTACAACGACGACGACGAGGTGGTGTTCAATTTTGGCAAGTACCGTGGGGTGTTGCTGAAGGATGTGCTGGATCGCGACCCCGGTTATTACGGTTGGATGATGAACGGCGACTTCCCGCGATACACGAAGTGGGTGCTCCAAGAGACCCGGGATGCCCTTCGCGCGGGGAAATGAGCCGCGGCCGGATTCTGGTTCTCGTTTCCAATGACCTGACGTACGATCAGCGCGTCCGGAAGACCTGTGCAACGCTGATGGCGGCAGGGTACGAGCCGGTCCTGATTGGGCGGCGGATGCACCACGATGCGCCCGAGACCATTGACCGTCCGTATCCAACGGAGCGCTTGTGGTTGCCCGTACTGGATGGACCGAGATTCTACTGGGCCTTTCAACGGGCGTTGTTCGAAGCCCTTTCCAGATGGCATGCCCAAGGTGGGGTTGCCGCTGTGTGGGCCAACGATTTGGACACCTTGTGGCCCGCGGTCCGGGCGGCGCGGCGGTGGGGATGGCAGATTGCCTACGACAGCCATGAGTGGTTTACCGAAGCAGAGGGCTTGAAGGGCAAACCGCTGCGCAAGGCCGCTTGGCGATTGTGGGAATGGCGTTGTTTCCGGCACCTCGATCGGATGATCACCGTCAATGAGGCCATCGCGGAGGCGTATCGAAAGCAGGGCCTGATCGTCGAGGTCGTGCCCAATGTGCCGGAGCGGGTGGCGGAGGCCGCCGAGCCCATGCCGCGGGGAGAGTTGGGGTGGCCAACTGACAAAAAAGTGATGCTGATGCAGGGGGCCTTCATGGACCGCGACCGCGGTGCGTTGGATGCCGTTCGCGCATTGGTTCACCTGCCGGAGGTCCACCTCGCCCTGATCGGTGCCGGTCCCGAGCATGCCGCTGCCATGGGGGTGGCAGAACATTGGGGCGTGGCGGATCGATTGCATGTGCATGACCGGAAGCCCTTCGACGCCTTGCGGCGCTGCACTGCTGCGGCGGACATCGGGCTGTCGCTGGACCGCCCCACGGTCGACAATTTCCGATTCAGTCTGCCCAACAAGTTGTTCGATTACCTCCACGCAGGATTGCCCGTGGTCTGCTCGGACTTGCCAGTGGCCGGGCGGTTTGTCAAGGAAGAAGGCTTGGGTCAGGTGGCCGTCTTTGCAGAAGACGAGACCGCATTGGCGCAAAATGTGGCGAGTGCGGTTTTGGAGACGCTCTCATCTCCCCCCACGGAGGAGCACTTGTCCAAGGTGGCGGCCCGTCACCATTGGGGCGCCCACGAGACCAAATTGCTCGGTGCGCTTCACCGGGTGCGCTGAGCCCAGCGTTTGCCCCACGCTTTGAACCGAATCCACATCGGCTGACACGCTCGGGTCAGCCCAGGCTTCAGCACCGTGCGTTTCAGATGCAGTTCCTCGGCATACAGTTCCGCATTGAACTGACGGGAGCGACCGCCGGCTTGAACGGCCATCCAGTCTTCATCGGGATGCCATTGGGCTCTCACACCCTTTTGGAACAATGCGAGGTTGACCGCATAATCGGCCAATACCTGAAAGGAAGGGGTGAATCCCCCGTGTTCGCGGAGCAGGGAAGTGGGGTAGGCGATGCCTTGGTGGTGGGCTGTGTTTCTCCAGAAGAGGCTGCGGTCCCACCGCGCAGGATAATGGCTCGGCACGCCAGCTTCGGCCTTGGGAAGTTGAACGCCACCCATCTGCAGCGTGCGTCCCGCATCCTCTTCGCCCCAGCGATTGGCGGCTTCGCGCAGTCCTGGGAGCGGGCAGTCACCCGCACCGAGGAACACGATTCGGGGTGTGGTGCACCGCGCCAGCATGCGGTTCATGGCGTCATAGATGCCTTGGTCGGGTGCACATTGAAGGTCGAGAAGGATGCCAGCTGGGACGAGGTCGTCCTGAAAATCAGCAGGGCCTCCTTTGGAGGACTGGACCAAGACACGGACTGCGCTCGGTGCGCCTTGCCAGATTTCAGCGATGGCATCGAGGGTACGACGGAGGGCGCCGATGTCTTGCGGTCCCAATACTGGGATGGCCAAGCTCAATGCTGGACTGGCCGCAGTCATGCTGTGAGTTGCGGAGGCGCCTCGAGTTCGGTCAGTTGGCCCCGATCGCATTCCAAGATGCGGCCCGGATGCCGCTGCAGAATGCCGTGGTCGTGTGTGGCCATGAGCACGCAGCGGCCATCGCTTGCCAACTGATGGAGGAGTTCCAAAATCCCTTCTGCTGTTCTCGGATCCAGGTTGCCGGTGGGCTCATCGGCGAGGATGAGTTCGGGTGAATTGAGGAGGGCGCGGGCAATGGCCAGCCGTTGACGTTCTCCACCGCTCAATTCGTGGGGCCGCTTGTATCCTTTGTTGTCGAGGCCGACCAAAGCCAGCACTTCGCCGATGCGCTCCCTGCGTTTCGATGCGTCCTTCCAGTCGGTCACTTTCAGCACGAAGTCGAGGTTGGCCTCTGCCGTGCGGTCGGTCAGCAATTCGAAATCCTGAAAGACAATGCCCAGCTTGCGGCGCAGCAGGTGAACCTTCGCGGGTTGGAGCGCCGTGAGGTCCATGCCGCACACTTGCCCTTGTCCATGTCGAAGGGGCAATTCGCCGTAGAGCGTTTTGAGCAGGCTGCTCTTCCCCGATCCTGTGCGGCCGATCAGGTAGATGAATTCACCGGCGCGGCCTGTGAGGGTCACGTCGCGCAAAACAACGTGTTCCTCCTGGTGCAGGTCCGCACCGGTGAGTTCGATCAGAATGGGCGCGCTGTCACTCACTCGACACTGTAGTCGGCGGCGTCCAGTTTGGGGTTGAGCTTGACCTCCTTGAGGGTCATGGTCATCTCCTGGCCGGCCGTCTTCATGGTCACGGAAGACTCGAATTTCAGTCCTTTGACCTCCATCATGTCTCCGTAGTCGAGCGTCACGGACATGTCGCCCCGCGGGGTGCTTTCATTCCGCACGGTACGGGAGCGCATGGCGGTCTCCACATTGAACCAGTGGCTCTCGGTCACTTGGCCGTCCTCCCGGATTTCCACCAGGTAATGCGGCACTTCGAGGATGAGGTCAATGCCCAGCAGCTCTGCAGACGCACCATAGTCGGCGAGGTGAAGGAATTCGAGCGGATCGTGGTTGCGCTTGGCTTCCATGATCCCAGCTTCGTCCATGGCTTGGTTCTGACCCATGGCGATTTCCGCGCCTTTCTCACCGTCGAATCGCGTCTCTTGCATCACGTTTCCGCCTGCAGAGATGCGCGTGTAGCCGGGGCCGCCCACGAGGTAGGCCTGCTCCATGTCGAGGGCCATGGGACCCGCGGCCATTTCACCCATGGTCTTGATGCCTTTGAGCTTCTCCAGCTTGGCGATGCCACCACGGGCTTCATAATGGGCGCGGAACACGTCCTCCGCGGTCATGCCTTCTGGGGCAGGGTCCAGTTCCTTCAGGGGTTCGCCGAAGGGGTCGAAGAATTCCACCTGGCCGGATGCTGCGAACTGGGCCAAACCATCTGCCACATCGCGGTTGCCCGCAATGGTGATGTTCATGTTGTCGGGGCGCAGGTAGGTGCGGGCGACGCGCTGGACGTCCTCCACGGTCACGGCGTCAAGCCGCTCGAGGTAGGTGGCGTAGTAGTCCTCGGCATATCCGTAGCGCTCGGTGTTGAGTGCAAAGCGGGCAATGGTCTCGGGGCGCTCGAGGGACAGTGCGAAGCTGCCGTTGAGGTAATTCTTGACGAACTGCAACGTGCTGTCCGGTGCTGGCGTCTCGACCATTTTGCGGATTTCGGACAGGAACTCCACGAGGGAGCTGTCGGTCACTTCGTTCCGGACGCTGGCGCGCGCGCTGAATCGGCCGACGAGTTCATCTGGGCCGATGGAGCTCCGGGCACCGTAGGTGTATCCTTTGTCTTCCCGCAGGTTCTGGTTCAACCGGCTGCCGAAGAAGCCGCCGAGCATGGTGTTCATCACACTCACCGCCACCACGTCTGGGTGTCCGGGCTTGAGGTAGACCGGGAAGGTGATGTCGATCACGCTCTGGACGGCGCCTGGGACTGGAGCGAAGCAGACCCGGTTCGCTTTGGGCGGTACCGGTCGGGCATAGCGTTGCTTGGCCACCTCGTTTGGTCGCCACGCACCGAAGTAGGTCTCAGCTTGGGCCTTGGCGACGTCCGGGGTGATGTCTCCCACCACGACGAGGTAGGCCACATTGGGCTTCCAGATCTTGGCGTAGTGGTCCAAGAGGTCTTGGCGGGTGATGGCCTTGACCGTCGTTTCGTTGCTGCTCTCGCCATAGGGGTGCTTCAGACCGTAGGTCATGGCGCGGGACAGCCGCCCGGAAATCTGGTTGGCGTCGGTGGCGCTGCTGGCGAAACCGCTCAAAGTCTGCTTGCGCTCCTTTTCGAGCTCCTCCTCCGGGAAGGTGGGGTTCATCAGGATGTCGCTCATCAGTTCGAGCAAGGTCTCGCTGTGCTGCACGAGGCAACGGCCGTTCATGCCGAACCCGGAGGTGCCGAGGCTGGCACCAATCCGATCGACCGCCTCGTCAATTTCAGCTTTGGAACGGGTGCTCGTCCCGGCGCGCATCAAGGAGCCCGCCATGGAGACGTAGCCGGCCTTGGCCCCTTCGAAAATGGGGTCGACATCGAGTGTCAGACGGTAGCTGACACGCGGGAGTTTGTGGTTTTCGACCACGATGAGGGTGAGGCCGTTGTCGAGTTGATCCACGGTGTAGTCACCCAACACGATTTCAGGTGCCGGTCCCGGCGCAGGAGCTGCCGAGCGGTCCACCTGTCCGAGGAACGTGGAGGGAACGAGGGCCGCGAGGGCCAGCAGGAGGGAAGAAATGCGGTTCATTGGGCGTTCTCGTTCAAGAAGTAGAGGACGACACGGCGGTCGTGGTTGTAGTAGTCGCGGGCGGCGCGCTGGATGTCCTCCGCGGTGACCGCCATGTAGCGGTCGATCTCGTTGTTGATCAGGTTGGCGTCGCCGTAGTACATGTGGTAGTTGGCGAGGGATTCTGCGATGCCACGCATCGTGCCATTGCTCTGTACAAACCCACTTTCGGTCTGGTTTTTGAGTTTGTCCAATTCAGCGTCCGTGATGCCGGATTCCTTGATTCGGTCAATCTCAGCCACCATGGCGGCCTCCACCTCGGAGGGGTCGGTGCCAATGTTGGCCACGGCGTATGCGATGGTTTGTCCGGGGTCTTCGAGTCCGAAGCTGAAGGCGCCACAGAAGACGGCGAGTTCCTGCTCGTCCACCACGGCGCGGTTCAGACGGCTGGATTGTCCACCACTCAGGACTGTGTTGAGCAGGTCCACGGCATAGTAGTCTGGCGTGCCCTCCGCCGGAATGGGGTAGGCCATCAAGACCAGCGGCAATTGGTCATCGCCCCAGATGGTGTCGCGCACTTCCGTCACCTTGTAGGGCTCCTCGATGGTCGGGCGGGGGATGTCATTCGTTCCGCGCGGAACGGGGCCGAAGTAGGCTTCGATCATCTTCTTGAGGTCCTTGCGGTCAAAGTCCCCTGCGATGGACAGCACCGCGTTGTTCGGGACGTAGAAGGTCTCGTAGAAGTCAGTGAACTCCTGGTCCTCCGCGGCATTGAGGTGGGCCATGGATCCGATGACGGGCCACCGGTAGGGGTGCTCGGTGTAGGCGCGCTTCATGGTCTCCTCGATGAGGTTGCCGTAGGGCTGGTTGTCCACCCGCTGGCGGCGCTCTTCCTTCACGACTTCACGCTGCGTCTCGATGCCGATTTTCTCGACCCGGGCGTGCATCATGCGCTCGCTCTCCAGCCACAGGCCCAACTCGAGTTGGTTGGACGGGAGCACCTCGTAATAGAAAGTGCGGTCGTTGGAGGTGTTGGCGTTGTTCTGGCCGCCGGCGTTTTGGATGTACTTGAAGAATTCGCCGCGTCCGATGTTGTCGGATCCTTCGAAGAGCAGGTGCTCAAAGAAGTGGGCCATGCCGGTGCGGTTGGGGTCTTCGTTCTTGGAGCCCACATGGTACATCACGGAGACGGCCACAATGGGGGCGCTGTGGTCTTCGTGAAGGATGACGTGAAGCCCGTTCTTGAGGTCGTATTCCTCGAATTCAATCGGGGCCCGCTGGGCGGAAAGGCTCCCGAGAATGGCCGTGAGGCACAGGGTCAATGTGAATCGCATGAATCGGTTTTCCGAATGGAGGAGCAAGATAGCGGGTGCACCGGGTAAATTCGTGGCCACCATGGACCACCTCCTTCAACCCGGCCAACAATCTTGGAGCCAACTGCAAGCCTTGTACCGTGCGGACCGCATTGCATTGTCGGAATCAGCGCGGGCCAACGTGGCACGGGCCCACGACTTCCTGCTTGAAGTTGTGGCTTCCGGCAAGACGGTATACGGTGTCAACACTGGGTTTGGGCAGCTGGCCAATGTGCGGGTAGGAGAGGCGCAATTGCACCAATTGCAGGACAACATCCTTCGGAGCCACGCTGCGGGACTGGGGGACCCTCTCCCGACAGATGTCGTGCGTTGGATGCTGCTTTTCAAGGTGTGTGGGCTGGTTCGCGGCCACAGTGGTGTCCAGCCGCAGACGGTGGATCGCTTGGTCGATTTCTACAACCACAACCTGTTGCCCGTGGTCCCACGCCAAGGTTCGCTGGGAGCGAGTGGCGATCTGGCTCCACTCAGCCACATGTGCTTGCCGCTCCTTGGTGAAGGCGAGCTGATGCAGCAGGATGGGGACGGGCAGTGGGTGACCCGCCCGGCCATGGAGGTGCTGCAGGAGAAGGGGTGGTCGCCCATTTCTTTGGGTCCCAAGGAGGGTTTGGCCTTGATCAACGGGACGCAAATGATGTCGGCGCTGCTGGCCCACAGCCTCCAACGACTGGAGCACTTGTGGCCAAAGGCGCATGGCATCGCCAGCCTGAGCCTGGCGGCGTTCGAAGGTTTGGATGCGCCCTTTCATCCGGCCGTTCACACATTGCGGCAACACGCCGGCCAACAGGCCAGTGCCGGGGAGATGCGCCGCTGGCTGGACGGCGCCGCCTTTTTGAGGGAGACTCACGAATGGGTGCAAGACCCGTACAGTTTCCGCTGCATCCCTCAGGTCTACGGTGCAGTGCGCCAAGCCATCGACCAGGGCATTGCGACATTGGAGGGGGAGGCCACGGCTGTCACGGACAACCCCATTTTGCTGCCGGACTCTGGTGAAGTGATCAGCGCCGGCAATTTTCACGGCGAGCCTCTGGCCGTCATTCTGGATCACTTGAAAGTGGCCGCCAGTGAATTGGGCACCATGTCGGAGCGCCGCATCTTCAAGCTGCTCAGCGGAACCCGCGGTTTGCCTCCGTTTTTGGCCAGCGACCCAGGACTGGACAGCGGCTTGATGATCGTCCAATACACAGCGGCGAGCATTGTGGCCAGAAACAAGATGCGCGCCATGCCGGCCAGTGTGGACACCATTGACAGCAGCAACGGCCAAGAGGACCACGTCAGCATGGGCGCCAACGCAGGCCTTCAATTGATGGCTGTGATTCAGGGCACGCAGGAGATCCTGGCTTCCGAGTTGCTGACGGCCAGCCAAGCCCTTCATTTCCGGAGCCATCCTGGATTGTCCAGGCTGCAACAGGACTTTTTGGACGGCTTCCGATCCGAAGTACCCCCTCAGGATGGCGATGTCGAGCAATCCTCGCGAATGCAGGGTGCCGTGCGCTTCCTGCCCGGGTCCGTTTAGCGTATTATCCATTTCAGGGCGCCACTCAAACAGAGCGGTCTAATTATCTCGCGTTACAACGAGAGGGCAGGTTACTTTACAGTGACCGAATCCTAGAATTCCCTGCTTGATCATGCGCTTGGCTGTCCTTTCCCTTTGTTTGATTGTGTCTGCGACATTGTTCGCATCGAATCCTGTGTCGACGCTCGACCCTGTGGCGCCTCCTGTTCCGGTAGATTGTTCTGGAATGGCGGATTTCCTCCTTGATGAAGTCATGGCCTTGAGTCACACAGCGTCCTTCGGTGAGACCTGTGTGACCATTGAAACCTTGGTTTACTTCGGAACGGACGGGATGGCTGAGGAGTTGGATGTCGAGGGCAATGTCTTGGGTACTTTTTCTTACACCGTCATGGAAGTAGAAGGTCAATGTGCGCTCGCCTCCACGGTGTCCGACTGCGAAGTCCAGGTCTTGTCCTTGGACGGAGAGGAGACCGTGATGACCATGTCCCTGAACGGAGCGGAAGCCACGTTGACCCCCATGTATTGCCCCTTTGCCCCCGAGTTGGGTGAAGTGTCGGTGGAGTCTGTCCCGACAGCTTTGTCTACTGCTGACGGTGCATTGTCCGTCGAAGTGACAGGCGGAACGCCAACGTCCATCGAGCTTGCTGGCATCAATGGTGCTTCCGATTATTCATTCCCCGTCCCAGGGGATGTGGATGGCGTTGCCGCAGGATACTACGAGGTGTCGGCCTTGGACGCAGACGACTGTGAAAGCGAAGCCGTCACCATCATTGTGCCCTACGACCTCTGCTGCGATTGCGGTGTGAGCGATACGGACTCTGACGGCTTGTGCGACGATGCAGACAACTGCATCGACAAAACGGCCCCCAACTACGCTGACCCGGCCAACACCCCCTGCGACGCAGATTGACGCTTGTTGTGGACTGAAGTCCACGGCAAAGTGAGTCCGCCTGAGTCAAGGTGTACCTTCGCGCCATGCTCAATTTGCGTGGAATCGAGAAGGCTTATCCGCTCGCCGGCGGAACCCTGCCCGTATTGAAGGGCATTGATTTGACGATTCAGCAAGGCGAAATGGTCGCCATCATGGGCTCTTCCGGATCGGGCAAGTCCACGCTTCTCAATGTGCTCGGTTTGCTCGATGGGTTTGATTCCGGCGGGTATGACCTCGACGGGGTGGACATGTCGGGGTTGTCGGAGAAGCAGGCGGCCCGCTATCGCAGCCAATTTCCCGGGTTCGTCTTCCAGTCCTTCAAGCTGATTGCCTTCAAGAAAGGGGGGGAGAATGAGGCCTTGCCGTTGTTCTACCAGAAAGTGCCCCGCCGCGAGCGGCAGAAGCGGGCCATGGAGATGTTGGGCAAAATGGGCATGGACGATCGTGCAGATCACTTGCCGTCCGAATTGTCCGGTGGACAAAAGCAGCGCGTGGCCATTGCCCGGGCCCTCATCACGGAGCCTCGGGTCATCCTCGCCGACGAGCCGACTGGAGCCCTCGACAGCAGCACTTCCCACGAAGTGATGTCGGTGTTGCGGGAGGTCAATGGCTCCGGCATTACTGTGATCATCGTGACCCACGAGGCGGACATCGCCGCCAAATGCGACCGCACCATCCGTCTCCACGACGGGGTCATCATCGAAGATGGCCGAAGCGGGGAGGTCGTCGAACCCACGGCCAACGGCGCCGGTTCTACTGATTGATGTTCAACCGCGAGACCTGGATTGAGATTGCCCACACGGTGACCGCCAACCCTTTGAGGACGGCGCTGACCGGTCTGTCGGTGGGTCTCGGCATTTTCATCCTCGTGGTGATGCAAGGCCTCGGTTTCGGTTTGCAAAACGGGGTGGAGCAAGACTTCGCCGATGAGGCCAAGAACACCATCTGGGTGCGGACGGGCACCACGACGTTGGCCTATCGCGGGCGTCAGCCCAACCGCTACATCGAACTCCGGGATGAAGACGAGGAGCGCGTGACGGAACAGGTGGTCGAAACCCCGGCTGTTTCGGGCCGTCTCAGCATGTGGGGGTCGACCGTCCAGTACAAGAATGAGCTGGGGAACTACCCGCTGATGGGCGTGGAGCCCGATTTCGCGGAACTCGACCTCATTCCTCTGGAGGGCGGGCGTTGGCTGCACCAAGACGATGTGGAGAAGGAATCCAAGGTTTGCGTGATTGGGGAGAACGTGATCAATGAGCTCTTCAAGCAGCGGTCGCCCATCGGTGAATACATCATCCTGCGCGGGATCACCTTTCGCGTCGTCGGACATTTCGCCAAGAATGGGCGCTGGGGCAACAGCATGGTCTACATCCCCATGACCACGATGCAGCGTTTGTTCCAGGGCAATGATGCCATCGGCTCGATGGTGCTGTCCACCGGAGACCGGGACCTGGAGGGCTCCACCGCAATGGTGGACGCCATCGATGGAGACCTGCGCTTGCGGCATGCGGTGCACCCCGAGGACCAGCGTGCCGTGCGGGTCCGGGACAACCAGGAGGAGTACGCCATGTTCGACCGGATTTTCAAAGGCATCCGGCTCTTCATCTGGGTCATCGGTGGATTCACCCTGCTCGCCGGGGCCATTGGAGTGGCGAACATCATGGCCATTGTGGTCAAGGAGCGCACCGTCGAGATTGGCGTGCGCAAGGCCTTGGGTGCGACGTCCGGGAGCATTTTGTCCCTCATCGTCATCGAGGCCGTCTGCTTGACCCTCATTTCTGGAGCGCTTGGTCTCATCGCCGGTGTCGCCACGCTGAACTATGCCGCGCCCTATGCCCAGCACGACTACTTCACCAACCCGGAGGTCAACCTGCGGGTGACGGTGACAGCCCTGCTCGTTCTCGTGTTGGCAGGCGCACTGAGCGGATTGGTTCCCGCGTTGCGGGCGGTGCGCATTCGTCCCATTGAAGCCCTCCGCTACGAATGATGGGGCTTGACCGCGACCGGCTGATTGAACTCGTCCAGGTGGTCGTGCGGAATCCCCTGCGCGCCTTCCTGTCTGCACTCGGGGTGGGGTGGGGCCTGTTCATGATCATCATCACGGTAGGTGCTGCCCGCGGTCTGGAGAACGGGGTCAAGGCGGACATGGGCAACGATGTGGCCAACAGCATGTTTGCTTGGACCATGAGCACGAGCATTCCCTACAAGGGATACCAGCGCGGGCGCGGGCTTGAGCTCGACATCGATGACGTCAAGTGGTTGGAAGCCAACACGCAGCACCTCGATCTCGTTTGCCCAGAAATCCAGCTGGGTGGTTGGCAGGGGACCAACAACGTCATCCACGGCAAGCAAAGCGGGGCCTTCGACGTGAGCGGTGCCATCGCGCGGTACCAGGAAGTCAAGCCGATGAACATCACGAGCGGTCGGTTCCTCAACCAGGCAGACCTCGATGCGGAACGGAAGGTCTGCGTCATTGGAAGCCGGGTGCAGGACATCCTGTTTGAATTCGGGGAAAATCCCCTCGGGGAGACCGTCCAGATTCAAGGTGTGTTGTTCCGTGTGGTCGGGGTGTACACTCCAAAGGGCAATGATGAGGACGCGCAGAATGAGGCCGAAAGCATCTACATCCCGTTCACCACGTTCGGCAAGGCCTTCAACACCCGGGATCGGGTGGGCTGGTTGTCCATGCTCATCAAGGACGGTGTCGATGCAGAAGAGGCCGAGGAAGCCACCAAGCAGCTCATCAAGTCGCGGCTCAGTGTCCACCCGGATGATCCCCGGGCCATCGGTTGCTGGTCGATGGCGGAAGAATTCCAAAAGGCAGAACTGCTTTTCTCTGGCATGCGGCTGATCTCGCTGTTGTTCGGTTCGCTGGCCCTTCTCGCCGGTGTCATCGGCATCACGAACATCATGCTGATCTCCATCAAGGAGCGAACGAAAGAGCTCGGCATTCGCCGGAGCTTGGGTGCCACGCCCGTTCGGATCCTACGTCAGATCATCGGCGAGACCTTGTTTCTCACCCTCCTCGCTGGCCTGTGCGGCCTGGTGTTGGGCGTCGGACTGCTGGAAGCGGTCGACGGCTACCTCGAGGGCGGCGGAGACGCGGGCGTTTTCCGGCACCCTGAAATCGATTTTGGAACCGTCCTCACCGTGTTGTGCATCCTCCTCGGGATGGCCATCTTCGCGGGCATCCTGCCTGCGATCCGAGCTTTGGCCATCAAACCTGTGGAGGCACTGCGCGCGGAGGGATGATGAATTGAACCCATGAAGAAAGGCCGCGTTACGCTCCTGCTCCTCTTCGTCCTCCTGGTCATCGCCGGGGCGGCTTACACGTTGAACGACCTCTACCAGAAGGAACAGGCCCCGGAGGCCCGCTTCGGAGTGGAGGCACCCTACGTCGCGGACATCATCAAGAAGTCGGTGAGTTCCGGGACCATCGGGCCTCGAAAAGAAATCCTGATCAAGCCGCAGATCAGCGGCATCGTGGATGAGCTCTTTGTGGAGGCGGGGGACACCGTTTCTCAAGGCACTGTGCTTGCGCGGGTCCGGGTTGTCCCGGACATGGCGGCACTGGCTGCAGCCCAAAGTCGGGTCGAGCGCAGCCGGATCTCCTTGGAGAACAGCCGCCGGGATTTCGAGCGACAGGAATCGCTGCTCGCTTCGGGGGTGGTGTCGGAGCAGGATTTCCAGCAGTCCGAGACGTCGTTCCTCCAGGCCAAGGAAGAGATGTTGGCCGCAGAAGACAACCTGCGCATCGTGAAGGAAGGCGCCGCCAGCCGGGCGGGAGAGGCCTCCAACACGATGATCGCCAGCACAGTCAACGGCATGGTCCTCGACGTGCCGGTCGAGGTCGGTTACCAGGTCATCCAGGCGAACACCTTCAACGAAGGCACCAGCATCGCCAGTGTGGCTGACATGACGGACTTGATTTTCCGCGGTCAGATTGACGAGAGCGAGATCGAGAACCTGCGGGTCGGCATTCCGCTCATCCTCAGCATCGGCGCCATGCCGGGGCGGAAGTTCGATGCCACGTTGGAGTACATTTCTCCGAAGGGCATTCCGCAGAATGGCGCGGTTCAATTCGACATCCGCGCTGCGGTGACCCTCGCCGAAGGGGATTTCATCCGGGCGGGATTCAGTGCGAACGCCGACGTGGTGCTCGACAAACGGGAGCAGGTGTTGGCCATCAGCGAGGCGCTTGTCCAATACGAAGGTCCCAAGCCGTTTGTGGAAGTGCAGACCGCCCCTCAGCAGTTCGAGCGGCGGGATGTGGAACTCGGCCTGTCCGATGGATTGACCGTGGAGGTCTTGTCCGGCGTGGCAGAAGGCGATTCCATCAAGCGTTGGAACCAGCCCATTTTTGACTGATGGCACTCATTGAGGAAATGGACCGGTCGGGCAACTGGCTGTTCCGCTGGCGCAGCTTTTTGCCATTGCTCTTGTTTTTCGGGGCCATTCCTGTGGTCTTGCTGGGACATGTGGAATGGACGGTCATGTCTGCTGCCCCGGATGGGACGTGGATCTGGCCGCTGGTGTGTCTGTCTGTGGGCATGGCCGGTCAGAAAGTCCGCGCATTGTGCGTGGGGTACACGCCACGCGGAACTTCAGGTCGGAACACCAAGGAAGGGCAGGTGGCCGAGTCGTTGAACACGCTCGGGATGTACAGCATTTGCCGACACCCGTTGTACCTGGGCAACCTGCTCATGTGGTTGGGCATCGTCATGTACATGGGCCACGTGTGGTTCACGGTGGCGTTCCTGTTGATCTATGCCCTGTATTACGAGCGCATCATGTTCGCGGAGGAGCAGTTCCTGCGGGGCAAATTCGGCCAGACCTACCTGGATTGGTCCGCCAACGTGCCCGCTTTCTGGCCGGCGATCCGCCGTTGGAAGGGGCCGGAAGTGTCGTTTTCACTGAAGAATGTCTTGAAACGCGAGTACAACGGCTTCTTCGCCATGTTCCTCAGCTTCGCCTGGGTCGACGGCCTCCACATGTTCCGGCAACAGGGATGGGAGGGGCTGCGCATTCAGCCGTTCTGGCTGGTCCTGCTCGCGTTCGCCTTCGTGGTGTTCATGGTGTTGCGCACGCTCAAGAAGACCACCAAGGTCCTCGACGTCGCCGGCCGCGAATACGTCTGAGTCAGGTGACTTTGGCGCGGCGGGCGACGCGGCGCAGGATGCCCGGGGCAAACCGGGAGAGCCAATACCCCAGCACTTCTTTTTTGCCAGGCGTGACCAAGGCCCGATTGCGGTCGATGCCACGCAACAACAAGGCCGCACACCGTTCGGCGGAGATTCCATTTTCCGTGGCATCGTCCATGGTGCCTTGGGCGCTGCCGTCGGCTGTCAAGGCATTGCGGGAAATGTCAGTTTGAACGAACCCGGGGGCCACCATGGTGACGCGGATGCCATCGTCGTGGTGCTCGGCACGCAGGGCCTCAAACCAGCCGTGAAGGGCGTGCTTGGCGCCGGCATACCCCGAGCGCAAAGGAGCGGAAAAGAGGCCCATCAGGCTGGTGACCACGGCGAAGTGACCGCCTCCGGCTTGGACCATGTACGGCAACAAGGCCCGCGTGAAAGCCAAGGTGCCGAAGTAATTGACCTCCATCATGGTCCGGTCCACAGAAGGGTCGGTGTCGATGAGCCGGCTGCGTTGGCTGATCCCGCCACAGTGGACCACCACATCGATGCGACCGGCTTGTTCCCAGAGGCTGGCCACCAGGGCCTCGACGCCCTCGGGTGAAGCCAAATCGAATGGTGCCAACAGGGCGTCGGATGCACCCATTTCGGTGCGAAGTCCGTCGAGAACAGCTGTCCGGCGGGCCGACAGGATGAGCCGGTCACCACGCTGGTGACAGGCCTGCGCAACGGCGCGGCCGATGCCCGAAGAAGCACCGGTGATCCACACCGTCCGGCGTGGTGCGCTCACGCGTCGATGTTGGCGTACTTGGCGTTGGCCTCGATGAACTCGCGGCGGGGCGGCACGTCGTCTCCCATCAACATGGAGAAGATGTTGTCGCTCTCGGCGGCATTCTCGATCGTGACCTGACGAAGCGTCCGGTTCTCGGGATTCATGGTGGTGTCCCAGAGTTGCTCTGCGTTCATCTCACCGAGACCCTTGTAGCGCTGGACGCCCACAGCGGCATCGCTCTTGCCGCGGTATTCGGCAATGAGGCGGTCGCGTTGGTCGTCGTCCCAAGCGTAGCCCTGCTTGGATCCGCGCTTGACGAGGTACAGGGGTGGGGTGGCGATGTAGACGTAGCCCTTCTCGATCAGCTCCTTCATGTGGCGGAAGAAGAAGGTGAGGATCAGCGTTTCAATGTGGCTGCCGTCCACGTCGGCGTCACACATGATGACGACCTTGTGGTAGCGGAGCTTGCTGAGGTTGAGTGCCCGCTCGTCTTCTTCGGTACCGACGGTCACGCCGAGGGCGGTGTAGATGTTCTTGATCTCCTCGTTCTCGAAGATCTTGTGGTGCATCGCCTTCTCCACATTGAGGATCTTGCCTCGGAGTGGGAGGATGGCCTGGAAGAGGCGGTCCCGTCCCTGCTTGGCGGTTCCTCCAGCGGAGTCACCCTCAACCAGGAAGACCTCGCACATGGCGGGGTCCTTCTCGGAACAGTCGGCCAGTTTGCCGGGCAGTCCCGATCCGCCCATGACGGTCTTCCGTTGGACCATCTCACGCGCCTTCCGGGCCGCATGGCGGGCCTGGGCAGCGAGGATGACCTTCTGGACGATGGTCTTGGCGTCGTTCGGATTCTCCTCGAGGTAGTCGCGGAGCATGCCGCTCACCGCTTGGCTCACCGGAGCGGTCACTTCCTTGTTGCCCAGCTTGGTCTTGGTCTGGCCCTCGAACTGGGGCTCCATGACCTTCACGCTCACGATGGCGGTCAGGCCTTCGCGGAAGTCGTCACCGCTGATGTCGAACTTCAACTTGTCCAGCATGCCGGACTCCTCAGCATACTTCTTCAGCGTGTTGGTCAAGCCGCGGCGGAAACCGCTCAAGTGGGTGCCGCCTTCGTGGGTGTTGATGTTGTTGACGTAGCTGTGCAGGCTCTCGTTGAAAGAGGTGTTGTACACCATGGCCACCTCGACTGGGATGTCGTTGACCTCGCCCTCCATGTGGATCACCTCTTGAATGAGCTGCTCCCGGTTCTGGTCGATGTAGGTGCAGAATTCCTTCAGACCCGTCTCGCTGTGGAACTGCTCGTGGATGGCGTTGCCCTCCTCGTCGTGGTTCCGCTCATCGGTGAGCGTCAGCGTGATGCCTTTGTTGAGGAAGCTCAGCTCACGCAGGCGGCGGGCCAGCGTGTCGTAGCTGTACTCGAGGGTGTCGTTGAAGATCTCCGGGTCCGGCTGGAAGGTGACAGACGTTCCCGTGCGGTCGGTCGTTCCGATTTCGCGGGTGGGGTAGTTGGCCTTGCCTCGGCTGTATTCCTGCTCCCAGACCTTGCCGTCGCGGTGGACCTCGGCGCGGAGGTGGGTGGAGAGGGCGTTCACACAGCTGACACCGACACCGTGCAAACCACCGGAGACCTTGTAGCTGTCCTTGTCGAATTTACCGCCGGCACCAATTTTGGTCATGACGACCTCCAAGGCGCTCACCCCTTCCTTGCTGTGGATGGCCACTGGAATGCCGCGGCCATTGTCGTGGACAGTGATGGCATTGGAGGCGGTGATGGCCACGTCGATCTTGTCACAGTGGCCGGCCAGGGCCTCGTCAATGGAATTGTCCACGACCTCGTAGACGAGGTGGTGAAGACCCCGAACACCGACATCGCCGATGTACATGGAGGGACGCTTCCGCACGTGCTCCATGCCTTCGAGGGCCTGGATGCTGTCCGCGCTGTAATTGTGCTTCTTCTCTTCGCTCATGCTCCGCGTTTTAGGGCGCAAACGAAGATAGCCGACAAGCCCGTCTCAGCGGGGTTTTCAAGCGAATTGAAACCCCTGTGTTTTCCACACTTTCACGGCGGTTGCCCACCGTTTTGTGAACGGTGAATCAGAAGCGGTATCCCGCCCACATCATGACCCGCATTCTCTGGGCGCCAAAGCCGTTGAAGATGTCGGTCTGGCCGAGGGGGCCGCGAACGTCCAATCCCAAAGCCAATCGGCCGTTGTAACGGTATTCGATGCCGAGGTCGAGGGCCGTGTATGCGGGGAGTTTCCGGGCGTAGACCGCTTCGCTGCCACCAAAGACTGCGCCCACGTTTTCGGTCGCTCCATCCTCGCCGGATTCTCCATCACTGCTGTCCGAGGCGAAGGGGACGTAAGAGGGGGCGTATCGCGCGCCCACGACGTCCACTCCGAAGTCGACGAAGAGGAGTTCTTCGAGGTTCCAGCGTCCGGATGCCGAGATGCGGGTGCGGGGTTGATACCAGGCGTGGGGTTGCTGACCGGTGCCATAGGTGTGGAATTCGGCCCGGGCACTCAGCTCCAGCGCGCCTTGGCCGCGCCATGTGGCCTCTCCAATCACGCTGGCCACGGTCAAGGTGTCGTAGGCCAAGCTGAATCGCTGTCCCGCGCTGTCCAATCCGGCTTCATTGACCCAGTAACCGAAGTCGCGGTAGGTCGTGGTTCTCGCTTGGGCGTTGAAGGCCAAGTCACGTGTGAATTTGCCGCGGACTCCGCCGTACAATTCAAGGGCGCGGTTGGTGTGTTGGATGGCGCCTCGGAGGGCATTTCCATCGGCGTGATAGCCTGCTTCAAACCAAGGGTTCTCGTCGACAAGGTCGTGGAGGGCGTTGCGTTGCATGCCGCCATCGACGCCGCCGTAAGGGACGAAGACGTCGTCCAGCAGGCGGAATCGAACTTCTGCTGTCGGGTAGAAATGGAAGGATTGGCGTCCGCGTGCATCCACCCAGAGACCTGCGCCCACGCGCACCTTGTAGGCACCCCGCTCCTTGGTCACGCTTGGGGTGGCGCCGATCAGGGCGGAAGAGCGGCTGACGGCGGACCGCGTGGAATCTCCGATGCCCGAAATGGAGGTGCCCATCCAATGGCCCTCGACATCGAGCGCGTACAAGGCGCCTTCATTCCAGCTGTGGAATCGCCCCTTCGCAGTGATCAGGTTTTCCCGTTGGTTCGGGGGCAGCACTTCTGGAACCACCACGTTTCCGGGAAGGGGAGATGTCCCGGGCATGAGTCGGCTGACAAGGAGGTTCACGTCACGGTGCACCTTGGTGCTGTCCCGGAGGTGATTTTGCAGGCGTGCGGAGAACTCTGCCGTGGTGTAGGTCTGCCGGTCGGTCGGGGCCGAGAACAAGCCGGCATCCACACTGCCCGCATCGAGCCCGTAGAGGCCCCATGCTTTGCGGTCCAGGTTGGCGTCGAGGGTGAGGCTGCTCTTGTCAATGAACCGCCGCAGATGGCCACCGATGGCATTGTGGGACCAGCCTTCATCCACGCCCAGGCTGTCGGCCGCTCCTGTGGATCCCGCTGAACTGCGGTGAAGCAGGTGCAGACCCCAGGCGCCGTTGCGGCTCTGGGTCTCGCCAAGGTGAATGTCAGCCAACGGAGAAGCGAACATGCCAAACCCCACTTTGGCATAGCCGGCGTATAGCCGTGGAAGGGGGGCGTCCATGCGCACGGCCAGAGGCGGCAAGGATTCCGTCTCCGTCATGGGGGACATGGCCTTGGCCACGGGGGCGTATTGAATGGTGGGCTTTTCCAACCCAAGGTCCACGCGCTGTGGGCTGGCAGGTGGCTTGATGACTTCGCGGATTTCAAGTTCGCGATCCCCGACGAAGGTCACTTGCAGGCTGTCCTGACCGAGAAGCAGGGCCGGCAGGAGGATCCATCCGGTCAAGGCTGACCAAGCGGCGAAAGAGGAGGAGTGACGCTGGCGGATCATTCTTCTGAGGATTCAGGGGTGATGGGCGTTTCGGTGCGGCTGGAATCTGCTCCTGGCAGGTCCGGCATGGGCGGCGGGTTTTCCAATTGAACCAGTCGGTCAAGGAAGTCCAGGCAGGCATCCTGAACCCAAGGCTCGGAGACGTTGGCTTGGAGCTGCTCGATGGTGGTTCTCGCCTGGAAGAGGTCTTCTTGAGCGAGGTAGGCCTCGGCGAGGAGCAGGAAGCTGCGATACGCCCATTCCGATCCGCCACCGAAGCGGTTGAGTTGATTGAAGACGGACACCTGACATCCCGTGGCGTCTCCATTGGACAGTTGGATGGCGGCCAGGTGGTGGGCCGCTTCCTCCGCGTGAACTTCGTCTTCGACGAGCCACTCGAGGTCGGCCACGGCGTCGGCCGGCAAGCGCTCCAACAGAAGCAGGGCCCGGTTGTATCGTGCGGCGCGAACAATGTCCGCAGGCGTTTCCGGGTCGGCGAGGATGGGGTCGACATAGGTCAGGACGGTCTCCCCGTCGCCCAGCTCCCGGCTGCACCGCATGATGCCGATGCGCGCCTCGAGCACGTGTCGCTTCAGGACCGCCACCTTTTCGAGTTGCTGATAATGGGCGAGGGCGTCGTCCCAGTCGCCTTGGTTGAATCGGATCGTGGCCGTGAGCACCAAGGCGGGTTCGTGGTAGTCGCTCAGCGGAGCAGAGACGACTTTTTCGAGCACCGACAGTGCCGCTTCGGGGTCGCCCGAATCGAATTGGCATTGGCCCAAGTGGAACTGCGCGGGCAATACGCGGATGCTTTCCGGGTGACGTTCGAGGAACTGTTCCAGTTTCGGCACGGCTTGGTCACAATCCCCGCTGAGCGCGAGGTCCTGCGCGGCGGCGAACGTGCGCTCCGCAATGTCGTCATTGGACAACCCCACCACGGCAGGCAGGTTGTCGAGCTGGCCGCCCGCGACGAGCAGGGGTTCCACGATCAAGAAGGCATCCTTGGTCACCTCGTCGTCCGGGTACCGGGAGGAAATCTGCTCCCACAAGGCCAATGCGTCTTCGTTGCGGTCCTGTTTGACGGCGATGAGGGCCAAGTCGACCAGGGCTTGCTTGGCATAAGCGCTTCCCGGCAATTCGGAACGGATGCGTGTGAAGGCTGCGCGTGCGGCATCCATGTGACCGAGCTCCACTTCGAATTTGCCAATGGCGGTGAGCGCATCGCCCTTGAAGGTGGTCTCAGGATGGGCGTCGAGCAAGGCGGTCATGCCAGCCACGGCCCCCACGGCGTCGCCGTCCAGTCCCTTACAGCGGGCTTGTTGGAATCGGGCGTATTGCTGCTGGGTCGTCCCGGCACCCAGCGCCTCGGCATAGGCGGTGACCGCGCGGTCGTAATCCTTGTCGATGTAGAAGCAGTCGCCAATGCGCAACTGGGCATCGGCCACATGGGGCGCTTGCGGTCCGGCTGCATCCACATACTTGCGGAAGCCCACCTGGGCATCCCGGTATTTGCGTTGGCGGAAGAGGGCGTAGGCGGCTCCGTATTCGCCTTCGTCGTACAGGGCGGAATTGAAGGCGCCTGGTGCATTCAAAAAGGCCCGATAGTGGCTGAGTGCCGCGGCATCACGACCGGCGATGATGGCGATTTCACCTTGCCAATACTGGCTTTCCGCAGCGAGTGTGGCGTCTTCGGGGAAGGACCGGCTTCGGGAGAAAAAGGCATCGGCTTCGGCCGGTTTTCCCGAGCGGTAGAGGTCTACTCCGTGGTTGAACGCCAATTTCTGGTACGCCTTCTTCTCGCGGGGAGACTTGCGTTGAATCCGGTCGAGGGCGTCGAGGGCGCGCTCGTGGTTCCGCGTGGTCAAGTACACATCGAGCAGGAAGCCATAGGCCTCATCGCGGCGGGGGCTGTTCGGATATTCCTCGAGGTATTGCTGGAAGGCAGCAATGGCATCGTTGAAGGGATTGAAGTCCGTTTCAAAAGCCAGTTTGGCCTGATTGAAGAGGGCATCCTCCCGGAGTTCCAGGTCGTGGTCCAACTCCGCTGCCGCCGCAAAAGCGGCCTGCGCCTTGGGCTTTTCGCCAAGTTCGAGGTAGGCCTGACCCAGGGCGTGGGTGGCGAATTGATCGAGGGCATCCTTGCGACCTGTCGCGCGCATCAACGCCGTGATGGCTTGTGCGGGTTGTCCATTGGCCAGACGGCACTGGCCCACGATGTAGCTGAATTCTGCCGTCCGCTGCGGGCTGTCCATGGTCTTCCATGCCGCTTCGAGGTGGGGGCGGGCTTGGGCGCAATTCCCAAGGTGGAAGAAGGCCGTTCCCAGGAGCCGGGAAAGCTCCTGGCGGTCACTGGCGCGCAGGTCGGCAGCGGGATCCAACCAGGCCGGAACGCGTTCGGTCAGCTCTTCGTAGCGCTCCAGTTGATGCAGGATCTGGGCGATGTAAACGGGAACGGCATTCTGGAAAGCCGCGACGGGCAGCAGCTCTTCAAAGGCTGCCAATGCGGTGGTCAGGCGTTCTTCGGCATAGGCGATGTGGGCGAGATAGTACCGCGCAGCCTCGAGGTATTCGGGCCGTGCACTGGCATCGCCCACCACTTTCAGCAGGTCTCCGCGGGCGCCGTCCAAGTCGCTTTTCTCGAACCGGGCGTGTCCGCGCTTGAAGTGAAACTCGGTGCGAAGGGTTTTGCTGAGCCGCCTGGGGTTCAGGGCGTCAAATGCGTCAAGGGCCTTGCTCCATTTCTTCCGGCGGTATTGGTAGTTGCCCAATTCCCACTGAAGCTTGGGGACCCAGGTGGATTCCGGGTGGCGTTCGATGAAGCGGTCAATGCGCCACACCGCATCCTTGTGGTAGAGGTAGATGGCGCACAGTGCGGCGTGGTATTCGGCTTCCACCTTGAGCAGCCGCTCGCTTTCGCCGGCGGGCGCGTCGCCGTGCAGTCTGTTGGAGGCAAAGGCGTCGAACCCTTCCAATGCCGCGGCATACTGCGCATGGGCGAAATGGTCGAGGGCCCGGTCAAAGGCTTCTCGGCTGTCGCGGGTGGCCGGGTCGGCGGTGGTTCCGCCGGAGAGCAGACTGCCTTGGGACAGGGCCGGTGGTGCGGTCAGCGTGACGGCGAGGAGGAGCGGACAGAAGTGGCGCGAAAATCGAATCATGGGGTGGCGCATGGACAACGTGAAAATCGGGGGCAGGCGCACCCGGCCGGGGCGAAACCTTTGGATTTGTTCACGCTGAGCACCTTACAACCCCGGTCAGGGGCTGAAGCCCTCACTCTCCGGTCACCTTGAATTCGGTCCGGCGGTTGCTCGCCCGCCCAGCTTCGGTGTCATTGGATGTCCTAGGACGTCCCTCGCCATAGCCGCGGGCAGTGAGGCGGTCTTGTGGAACGCCCTCTGAAATCAAGTGTTCACGGACGGCTTTCGCACGCTTTTCAGACAGCAGCAGATTGTCGGATTCCAGCCCGACGTCATCGGTGTGACCGCCAATTTCCACGGAGAGTCCTGTCTCCAGCAGATACTCTGCGAACAGGTCGAGCAGCAGCAAACTGGATCGGTTGATTTCTGCGGATCCTGACGCATAGTAGATGTCTTCAATCTCAAAGGCCGCTCCGGCCTCTTTCACCGAGCGCACCGTGAGATCGGCGGTGACGAGGGCGGGGTCCTCTGCTTGGCTGTCCACGACGATGCCGGCGCTGAAAGCGGCGCCCTCGGCCTTGGCCACCAGCAGAACGTCCTCATTGGTGGACAGGTCCACGATGGTGGCGTATGTCCCGTCATCGCCAAGCCGAATTGCTTCAGCGCGTCGACTCTGCGCATAGCGCAGTTCCAGTTCCACGGGCGTGTTGTCCATGCCCTCACCGAGGTTCAATTCGCCCTTGACCACGACGGATGCCCGCGGCCGGAGGTCTTCCGGCATGGACCAAGTCAAGATGTCCAGGCCTTGGGTGCCCGGCCGGCGGCTGGCGAAATAGGCGGTGCTGCCGTCTGCGGAAATGACCAAGCCATGTTCGTCCCCTTCCGTGTTGAGCGGGGCCCCGAGGTTGACGGGGTCCGACCAAGCTCCATGGTCAAATGGAGAAGCCGTGCTGTCCCTCTGGGTCATCCAGATGTCATATCCACCACCGCCAGGATTGCGGTTGCTGGCGAAATACAGGGTTCGTCCGTCCGGGTGCAGAAAAGGGGCTTTGTCGCTGGCGGTGCCATTGACCGGGGCAGGCAGGAGTTGAGCCTGACTCCATTGGCCGTTGTCGAGGCGTTCCGATGCGAGGATGTCGATGGTGGGGTTGCCGCCGGCATCCTCCGTCGTTCCGGGACGGACTGCGGCGAAGTACAGGGTGCGTCCGTCCGGGCTGATCGCCGGTTGGCTTTCCCAGCCATCCGGGGTGTTCAGGACATCGAGTGGCTGCGGGTCGCTCCAGAGGTACACGCGCTCACCTCCGGTATCGTCGAAGAGTTCATAGCGTGTGGCGTAGAGGTCGATGTTCTCCGGGTTGCCGGGTGCAGGGGTCTTGATCGCGAGGTACATCGACCGGTTGTCGATCGAAATGGATGCCCCGCCGTAGCCATTGGAGCGGTTGAAGGGCGATTCGAGGGCTTCTCCAGAATCGAAGGGGTGAGAAGGCCCCATTCGACGCGCCCACGAGAACTCTTCGAACGGTTGGCTCACCAAGTCGCCTTTGGCTTTGCGCTGTCCAGCCCGCGTGAAGAAGAGCAGGGTGCCATCGGCGGACAAGGTGGGCAGGTATTCTCCATCCCGGGTGGCCACTTCGCCCAGAACGCGGGGTGCGGCGGCATCCGGGTGGGCATTGTACTGTTGAAGGAACCGCAGTTCGGGAAGGATGCCCTCCACTTGGGGCACCCGTTTCAGATCCCTCGGCGTCAGGGGGCGTCCGGAGACGGATTCCCAGCGCAGGAAGCGGTCAAACCAGTTCAAGGCACTGTCGTAGTCACCGGCCGCGTATGCGATGGCGCCCAGGATGTATGGGATGTCCGGCGAGTAGAACGGGCATGCGTCATGCAGCGTCCTCATCCATTCGCGGGGGACACCGAAGGCGTCCGCGTTGCGTGCCTTTTGGGCGTCCCTGAACGTCAGCTGGCCCAGCGCCAGCATGGCGGACCAGGCCTGTTCGTCTTCCTCCAAAGCCGCCTCGAGGTATTTGCGGCGTTTGTCTGCGTCGTACTTGCGCTTGTCGGTCCCCTTGTCCACCAGCTTCTGGACTTTGGGGGAGAGCGGAGCATCACAATCGGCGTCCTGCCCCAGCAGGCTGCCGGAAGCGTTCAGGCCGATCCACAACAGAAGGGGGAGCGTCCAAAGGCGGTGCATCTTGAAGGTCAGGCGTTCGGAACGTCGAGTTCGTCCTCGCTGTGGGCGATCAGGGTGGACACGGCACCATCCCCCGTGACGTTGACCACGGTGCGGCACATGTCCAGAATGCGGTCCACTGGGAAAATCAGGGCAATCCACGCGGGGTTGAGGCCGACACTTTCGAGGACGATGATCATCAGGACCAATCCAGCGCTGGGGACGGCTGCAGCGCCGATGGAGGCGAGGGTGGCGGTGAGCACGATCACAGCTTGCTGGGCGAGGCTGAGGTCCACCATGTGGAATTGGGCCAAGGACACCACGGCCACCGCCTGATAAAGGGACGTGCCGTCCATGTTCACGGTGGCCCCGATGGGCAAGACGAAGCTCGTCGTGCGTTCAGAGACGCCAATTCGGTTGCGCACACAGTCCATGGTGACGGGGAGGGTGGCCACGGAGCTGGAGGTGGAAAAGGCGGTGATCTGGGCGTCGCGCATGCCTTTCATGAAGCGCTTGTAGCCCAGCTTCCGGACCCAAACGGCCACCAGGGAAGGGTAGAAGACAAAGACCATGAAAGCCAGTCCCAGCACCACGACGAGGCTGTATTGGAGCAGGTATTCGAGGAGCTGACGGAACATCTCCGGATCGCTTCCCGCGGCATTCACGATCTGACCTGCCATGAGGGCAAACACGAAGATGGGCATGGCCTTCATCACGATCCAGACCATCTGGACGAAGACTTCATTCAAGGCCTCGATGGCCCGGGTCAATGGGGCCGACGTTTCCTTGGGCAATCCCACCAGCACCACGCCGAAGAAGACGGCAAAAAAGATGATCTGGAGCATGGACATGTCCGCCAAGGCCTGGAAGATGTTGGTGGGGACCACATCGACCAAGGGTTGGAGCGGGCCGCTGGACTTGGTGCGCTCTGCCTTGTTGAGCTTGTCCATGACCCAATCGTTCATTTCCACCTGCTCGGCGGTGAGGGCATCCACCTTGTCGGCCAGGCGGGGCTCCGTTCTGAGGCTGATGTCATCGAGGACCTCGATGTTGTTGGCATCGCGCCAGAGCTCGTACCGGATGCGGTTGGATTCCAGCAGGTCATCCGAGACGCGGGCACCGGGTTCGAAGAGGTTGACCAGAAGCAGGCCCACCATCACGGCGGTCATCGTCGTCAGCAAATAGGTGACCACCGTTTTGATGCCGAGTCGGCCCAGTTTGGCGGGGTCCCCCAGGCTGGCCACACCTGAAATGATACTAAAGAGGACGAGGGGTACTGCAATGAGCTTCAGGACATTGATGAAGATGTCGCCGAAGGGCTTGATGTAGTCAATCGTGAAGTCGTTCCATCCGAAGGTGATGGAGAGCCAGGCGTAAAGAACACCGATTGCGAGGCCGATCAGGACTTGCCAATGGAGGGCGAGGCGCATGGAGGTGGGGGGCGTTTCAGACGTTGAGTTGCAAAGCGCAATCTACCGATTCAGAGTCGGGCTTGGCGCTGTCGGAGGGCGTGGTCCGCCAAGACGAGGAGGACCATGGACTCCACGAGCGGCACGGCACGGGGGAGAACGCAAGGGTCGTGTCGGCCCTTGCCCTGCACGGTGACAGGGATGCCTTCTTGGTTGACGGTGCTTTGGGTTTGGACGATGGTGGCCACAGGTTTGAAGCCGACGCGGAGCACGATGTCCTCCCCATTGCTGATGCCGCCTTGGATGCCGCCGCTGTGGTTGGTGGCAGTGCCCACACCGCCCTCCTTGGCGACAAAGGCGTCGTTGTGTTCCGAGCCGCGCATGAGTGTGCCGCTGAAACCGCTGCCGAGTTCGAGTCCTTTCACTGCAGGCAGGCTCCAGAGGGCTTTGGCCAGGTCGGCATGCAGCTTGTCAAAAACGGGTTCTCCCCATCCCGCCGGAATGCGGGTGGCCACGACCGTCACGGCTCCTCCCACCGTGTCGCCGGCTTTCCGCACGGCCTCAATGCGCTGGATCATGCGTTCCGCGGTGCCCGGATCTGGACAGCGCACCGGGGTGGCGTCGACTGCTTCTGGGCTGTGATACGCCGGCGGGGTGGGCATGGCAATGTCTTGTATGCGCTCCACGTAGGCCCCCACTGCGGGTGGGGCATCGGGCAGCATCTGCTCGAGCAGTTGTCGGGCAATGGCGCCGCCAACCACGCGGCAGACCGTTTCACGCGCACTGGCCCGCCCGCCGCCACGCACATCGCGAAAGCCGTACTTGGCATCGTAGGTGAAATCGGCGTGGCTCGGGCGATAGCGGTCTTGGAGGTGGTCGTAGTCCTTTCCCCGCGCATCGGCGTTGGGGATGGAGAAACCGATGGGCGTGCCGGTGGTCGTCTCGTCCAGCAGCCCGGAGAGAAACGTTACCCGATCCGATTCCTGACGCTGCGTCGTCAAGGCGGATTGTCCAGGCCGCCTGCGATCGAGCTCGCGTTGGATGCGTTCCAAGTCGAGCTTCACCCCGGCGGGCACACCATCCAGCACGCCGCCCATGGCGGGGCCGTGGGATTCACCGAAGGTGGTCAAGCGCAAGGCTGAGCCAAAGGAGTTGCCGGGCATGATGCAAAGGTAACGGGCACTGTCTCGCGGGATGTGCGACCTTGTGACCATGGAAACCGGATTCGCCCAAGGCAGGTTGCTCATCAAGGACATTGGTCACCTCGTTGGATTCGGGGAGACCCCGTTGAACCGCTTGTCGGGTCAGGACATGCGCCGGATGCCGGTGCTGGAAAATGCTTGGCTGGCCGTGGAGGATGGCCGGGTCATGGACGGCGGAAGCATGGCGGACTTTCCCGGCATTGTGGATTGGTCTGGTTTGGAAGTTGTGGATGCGAGCGGGCGTTGCGTGTTGCCGTCCTGGGTGGACAGCCACACCCACTTGGTCCATGCAGCGCCCCGCGCTGGCGAATGGGTCGACCGGATCCGGGGCTTGAGTTATCAGGAAATCGCAGCACGCGGGGGCGGCATTCTGAACAGCGCCCGTGCCCTTCGTGAAATGGAAGAGGAGGCGTTGTTCGATCGCTCCTTGGAGCGCATGATGCGGCTGATGCGCATGGGGACAGGCGCTGTGGAAATCAAGTCGGGATACGGCTTGGACCTGGCATCCGAGATGAAGATGCTGCGCGTGGCCCGCCGCTTGGGGGAGCTGGGGCACATTCCCGTGAAGACGACCTTCCTGGGGTGCCATGCGGTGCCCGAGGGGTTTGCGGACACCATGGCCTACACGCGCCACATGTTGGATGAGGTCTTGCCTGCGGTGGCAGCCGAGGGACTGGCCGACCACGTCGACATTTTCTGTGAGTCCGGGTATTTCGGTTTGGAAGAGACCCGGATGTTGCTGGAAGCGGGGGACAAGTTGGGATTGCCGGCCAAGGTGCACGTCAACCAGTTCACAGCCATGGGCGGCGTGGGGCTGTGCGTGGAGCACGGTGCGCTGTCCGTGGACCACCTCGAAGTGCTGGAGGCCGACGATGTGGCGGAATTGGCGTCAGGGGCGACCATGCCCGTGGCCTTGCCGTTGTGTTCGCTCTTCCTCGATTTGCCGTATACGCCAGGTCGCACGCTGGTGGATGCCGGTTGCGCATTGGCCATTGCGACCGACTTCAATCCCGGCTCGGCGCCTTCGGGCAACATGCACCTCGCAGCGGCCATGGGGTGCCTGAGAATGGGGTTGGAGCCCATGGAAGCCTTGGCTGCGGCGACGGTGAATGGCGCTGCCGCCTTGGGACTTTCAGAGCAGGTGGGGGGCTTGGCGGTGGGCCAGGAGGCCAGCCTGATGCTCACCCGACCGCTGTCGTCTGTGGACGAAGCCCTTTATGCCTTTGGAGACCCACTTCCCGAACGCGTGCTGCTCCGTGGGCATTGGGTTGTGTGAACCCGCATTAAATTGAGGTGTTCTGAAAACGCGCAACGCGCCTTTCATTTTCGCCGAATGAACCTCAAATCCACCGTGCTCCTGACCGGATTGGTCGCCCTGTGCTCTGGGTTGTCTGCTCAGACCGTGCAATTCACCGATCAAACCGAATCGGCAGGGTTGCTTGGGGATTACCTCAACCACACCTTGTCGGTGGCGGATTACGACCTCGATGGGGATTTGGATGTCTACGTGGGAAGCCGGTTGGCCCCCAACACCCTGTACCGCAATGAAGGCAACCTCGAATTCGTTCCCGTTCCAGCCG
>CALBSW010000021.1 GCA_937967465.1 uncultured Flavobacteriales bacterium | reverse complement strand
CATGATCGGTGTTTCGAAAGGCGAAAATAGGGGCCGTATCTTAGGGTTCATGCGCTGTGGAGAACCTTCTTTCTGCTTTTACACCTCACTGGCCCGGTTGATGCTGACGGTGTGCGGTTTGCTCTTGGTGGGGTGGGCGTCCTCAAGCTTGCGGGCTCAGGGCCTTACCGCGGACCCTCCTCAGCCCAGACAAGACGGAATCACCGTGTTGGCGCCGAACCGCGCCCATTTTCAGCTGCGCGCGCCTGCCAAGGACCACGTGCACCTGCGCGGCGACTTCAACAATTGGCAGATTTCCTCGGACTTTCTGATGAACCAGTCCACGGATGGCAACACCTGGTGGCTGGAGGTGGACGGGTTGGATCCCGGTGCCTGGACGCGATTCCACTACCTCGTCGACGATACGGTGGAAGTGGCCGATCCCTATGCGCCGCTCATTCTGGACCCGTGGAACGACGGTTACGTGCCCGCAGCGACCTTTCCGAACCGTCCGCCCTTTCCCTCGGCGCACGCGTTCTGGCCGGTAGGGGCGTTTCGAACAGTGCAAGCGGAATTTGAATGGACGGATGCCGGCTTCAGCAAGCCGCCGCAGGACCGCCTGGTCATCTATGAGTTGCTGGTTCGCGATTGGGACGCTGCCAAGGACTTCAATGCCGTCACAGCGCGCTTGGATCACTTGGAATGGCTCGGCATCACAGCGATCGAGTTGATGCCGCTGAGTGAATTCGACGGAAATTCCAGCTGGGGGTACAATCCGGGACCTCGATTTGCCGTGGACAAGGCCTACGGAACGGAAGCTGCGCTCAAGCGCCTGGTGAATGCGGCCCACGCCCGCGGCATTGCGGTCATTTTGGATGTGGTCCCGAACCACAGCTTTGGCTTGGATCCATTGGTGCGACTCTACCAGGACACCAACAACATCGTGACGGGCGGAAACCCGTGGTTCAATCAAAATCAGGTCCATCCCTATGGCTTGGGCTACGATTTCAATCACGAGGATCCTTGGACCCGCGAGTTCTGGAAGCGCGTCTTGGATTTCTGGATCGAGGAATTCCACATCGATGGTTATCGCATCGACCTGTCCAAGGGATTGACCCAGACCAATACGCTCGGAGATGTGGGGGCATGGAATGGCTACGACCAGAGCCGCGTCGACATCTTGTTCGACTACGGGAATCACGTGTGGTACAACCATCCCGGGACGTACATGATCCTCGAGCATTTGGGGGACAATCCCGAAGAATCGGCCCTGGCCAATGGGGGCTTTCTGCTGTGGGGAAAGTCCACCTCCGGATTCTTGGAGGCCACCCTGGGGTACGGTGGCGATTTCTCTCAAGCCAGCTGGCAAGCGAGGGGTTGGAATTGGCCCAACCTGGTGGCGTACATGGAGAGCCATGACGAACAGCGCGTGGCCCACGATGTCCTCAACTATGGCAATGTGGCGGGGTCCTATGACGTCAAGGACCACGCAACGGCCATGGACCGCTTGGGGATGGCGCATGCCTTCCTCTTGACGTTGCCTGGCCCCAAGATGATGTACCAATGGGGGGAATTCGGATATGACGTCTCCCTGTTTGACTGCTTGAATGGCACGTTTGCGGAAGGGTGCAAGCTGGACGAGAAGCCCGAGCCCTGGGCCGACCGCGCTTTGGATCCGGACCGCCAGGCGCTGGCCCGGACGGTGAAGTCATTGTGTGATCTAAAGCGGGAGGCGCCCGTCTTCGGTACGTACGACTACAACATCGATTTCGGCGGGTCAGGCAAGCGTTTGCATTTGTACAGCCCGGACCAGAATGTGGTCCTCTGCGGCAACTTCGATGTGGTCGGATTCGACATGGTGCCCGGATTCCCGCACACTGGGGTCTGGACCGATGCGCTGACCGGCGACACGCACAACGTGACGGACCTGACGGCGCCGTTTTACTTCGCCCCGGGTCAACATCACCTGTGGATGGACACTCCGGTGACTCCGGTTGCAGACGATGCGCCGCTGGCTTTGTCATCCAACTGTGACGATGTGGATGCCTTGAATTTCGGTGCGGAAGCGCCGTGTACCTATACCGTGACCGTGGCCCTGGATGCCACAGACCTCGAGGCAGCAGGGGAGGTGTCCGCAATCGGTCTTCACGTGGCGGGGTCATTCCAAGGATGGAGTCCGGCTTCAACGCCGTTGGTTCAAGACGCCGATGGATTTTGGACGGCTTCGTTTACAGCCGCTGCGGGAGAATTGGTGGAATTCAAGTTCCTCAATGGAAATGACTGGCCCGAGGCGGAGTCCGTGCCGCTCGGGTGCGGCGGGCCGGATGGGTTCGGCGGTTACAACCGCCAATGGATTGTCAGTGGCCCGGATGTGGTGGGGCCCTTCTGTTTCGGCGCATGTGCCGCATGCTCGTCCAACCTCGATTTCCCGGGGTGCACGGATGCCAATGCGGCGAACTTTGACGCAGAGGCCACCGTGGAGGACGGCTCGTGCCAATACGCTGTGGTGTTGCAGGTCAATGTGTCTGAGTTGGCCCCTGCACCTGATGCGGTGTATGTGGCCGGTAGCTTCCAAGGGTGGGATCCAACCTCGAGTCCGATGCAGGACCAAGGAGATGGTGTATGGAGCCTCGAAGTGACGGCTGTGGGCAATGACGCGATGGAATACAAGTTCCTTTCTGGACCGGATTGGCCGTTCTCTGAGGGTGTTCCTGAGGAATGTGGTGTGCCCAATGGACTGGGCGGCTTCAATCGCTCGGTAACGCCGTCCGGCGCGCTGACCACCCTGCCCGTGGTGTGCTTCGGTGGTTGCGAAGATTGTGTTGGGCCTGTGGATCCGGTGGACCCTGTGGACGGCGCTGATTTTTGCGGTCCTGGCACGATTTGGGACCCGGTATTGTCCTTGTGCATCGGTGTCGAGGATGCGGCTTGTGAGGAAGACCTCGACGGCGACGGATTGGTTGGTGTCAGCGATGTATTGGCTTTGTTGTCTGCATTCGGATCGGTTTGCCCGTGACGCGCCATTGACCCGAGGCTGACCATGAAAAAAGGCCCGCATGCGCGGGCCTTTTTCATTCAGGGTGTCGAGCAACTCAATGCACAAGCAGCGGGCTGCGGAAGGTGCCGCGTGCGCTGATGCCTTGGATGAAGTAGGTGCCAGCTGCCCAGTTGGTCACATCGACTGCCAGGCGGTGTTGACCGGCAGCCATTGAGCCGTTGTGCAAGACCGCGACTTCAGCGCCACGGGCGTCCAGGACCACAATGCGGGCTTGGCCCGCCGCATCGAGGTCGAGGTTCAGCCAAGTGGTGGCATTCGCCGGCATTGGAGACAAGGAGTAGGTGTTGACCCAGTCGGTGCTGGCCACCGCATTGGCGACCGAGGTGAACCGCAGTACGGGCAGAACATCGCCGCCCTGACCCCATTCATCACCTGCACTCATGGTGATGATGTCGGCGGAGCTGTATTCGATGCCGTCGACCCAGAGGCGGAACGTGATGTCCGCTGCGTCCTCCAGCATGATGGCCATCTGGGCTCCGGACCATTCCCCCACTTCCATGACGGGCCGGGCCGCAACGCAGGTCTCTCCGTCAAAGGCGCCGATGTATGCTTCGCCTGCGACAGGGGCCTCATCCAAGCGCACTTCTGCTGCCAATGCCGCAGCGAACGGAGACACCGTCACATTCCAACCGGTCATGGTTTGCGCAGCGTCTTGGGTACGGACACCCGCCACGGCCATTCCGCTCCCGTCCATGTCGTCCATGCTGGGATAGGTCAGGGTGGCTGCTTCAATCATGCGGATCCAGTAAGAGCGTCCGGGCTCCATGTCCACCAAGCTGTTGAACTCATTGGGGTTGGCCGGATTCCATACCGTACCATTTTGGCCGTCAATGAGGGTGCCTACAACACCGTCAATGGAAGCCAATGCGTCTTCCACACTCATGGAGACGGAGGGCACATATCCAATGATGTTCCAGCCCTCGTTCAAATCGAGTGGCGTTGTGGCAGGATCGAGCGGCTCGCCAGCCGTGGTCCAGATTCCAGATTCGTCGACTTTGATGACATAGCCTGCTGCATCGTGGTGCATCTGAAGCGAATTGAATACGCTGGGAATGCCAGGAGTGTAGCTGCCACCCAACGCGAAGTCGTCATCGCCGAGGACCTTGAGAAGGCTGCCATCCAATGCGACTTCAAACAAGTCCTGCACGGCATAGCTCTCCGGCACCAGATTGGTGGACACGTAGTTCCACCCTTCCAATACGTCCACATCGAGTTCCGTGGCTGAGCAATTGGCGTCAAACATCAAGGGGTCGTTGAAGGAGCCGTATTCGCCAAAGGACATGGCGGTGAGGTCGACATCCATGGTGCAGGTGGTGCACGCGTCTTGGTTGAAGAACACGAAGTCGACCATCTCTTCCTCGCCGTTGAGGTAGACCGTCATGTTGATGTAGGTGGCGCCTTCGAATTCAATGATGTCTCCTGCGCCGCGCAGCTCGTCTCCAACAAAGGCTCCCACGGCATCCATCATGTCCGCATTCTCTCCATCCACAGTGACGAGGGCGAGAACGGTGGCGACGCTGGGGTAGGGATTTGGTTGCCCCCACTCCGGAGCGCAGGTGGACACACAACTTCCGTCGTCGTCCGTTGCGGCTGGATTGTAATTGTCAGCACCCTCGTCAGTGCAACCGGGGATCTCGTCATCGTCACAGATGCCGTCTCCGTCGGCGTCGGCGAGGCAGTTGCCGTCGCAGTCGAGTCCGGCGTCAGCGTA
>CALBSW010000020.1 GCA_937967465.1 uncultured Flavobacteriales bacterium | reverse complement strand
GAAAATCAAGGGCAGATCAACCCAAAAGCGGCGAGCAAAACCAGCATGTCCGGGACACCGACACCGGGCGTTCCATCCACGTCCAAGCTGCAATCGGCCAGACAACCGTATTCGCCCAAGACCAAAAGCACATCTCCCACGGCCACAATGCCATCCCCGTCCAAGTCAGCAGCACAATCCCCTTCGGATTCGCCCCCGCCTCCAACCGGAATCGGAGGGCCCGGACAAGGATCACAAGTGCCGAAGCAAACCGCATCCAACACCACGTCCTCGTCACCCACCGCAAGGAAGCGATCGATGCCGTCGGCACATTCACCGGGCACCGATTCATCGAGCCCCCACGCATTTCCGTTGATGAACTTGTAGCGAATGAAGCTCCCAGGAGCGAACACCCCGGTCCAATACCACACCCCGCTGTCCTCAATCTCGGTCATCGCGGTGCCAGCGGGATCCCAAGCTTGCCAGGTGCCTGCCACGTGCACGCCGGCAGGATCGGCCACCACACCATCGAGGTTGACCTGCAAGGTCACCTGCACCTCCGTCGGGGCAGGATCATCCGGCCCGCCGTTGCTTCCTCCCCCATCGCACGGGGTGCACGACGACCAGCAATACGATGGCAGTGCCTGCCCGGGGACATGGTCCTCGATCCGGTCGTAGCCGCCGAACTGATTCTGCAATCCACACGCTGAATCCACAGTTTCTTCTTCCCCCCAAGCATTTCCGTTGAGGAACTTGAACAGAATGAGGCCCGACGGCAGCAGTACATCCACCGACCACAGTCCTTCTCCCTGATCGGCCAAGGGGGTTCCTGCCGGATCCCATCCCTGGAAATCGCCAGCCACATGGACACCGGCTGGAGAGACGGCCACTCCGGTCATGTCCACGGCCAGGGTGGCCGGATACAAACAACTCCCATCGTTCGCGACTGCCTCAGGATCGAAGTTCTCGGCATCCGGATCATCGCAACCCGCACCCTCGACCGTGCAGCCATTGCAACTGCCAACGAACACGTGCTGGATGTCGGTGCGGGTCACATTGCCCTGCACGTCCTGCACTTCGACGTAGTAGTCGACCAGGACATCCTCGAGGCCGGTGACCTCCGCCCAATACAGGTCGGCGATGACCTCGGGCTCGATGAAGAAATCGATGTCCCCGTTCCCTGTGACATTGCCCGTGGGCACCGGCTCCATGGACATGGCCACCTCCACCCATTCACCTACGCCCGGTCCACCCGCGTAGGTGTCATTGGCATGGTCACCCAGGGGGTTGAGCCCGTCGTCATCGATGCGGTACTTCAAGGTCGCCGAGGCCACCCCGCCGTAGTCATAGGCATAGGTCCACACCGCGAAGTCGCTGCTGTGCTCGACTTGCTGGTAGCCTGAGGTCGGCCCGAATCCGAGCCCACCAGGGTTCCACGGCCAACGCTGCGGGATGAAGACATTGGGTGGCGTCGGGTCCGCTCCGAACCAAGCATCAAGGACAGAAGCGGCCTCCGCCACGGCGTTGTTGGCGGCCAAAGAGGGCTTGACCTCCATGTCGATGGCCGTGCCGTAGTACATGTAGCCACTGGTGAAGCCCGGCAGCAAGAAATGCCAGGCCTTCTCGGCAACCGAACTTGAGGAAGAAGGCGACACGATGTCGGGGATATCCGCCCCACCCTCGATGTCCTCCACCATCTGCACGTGATTTTCGGCCGCGGTCAGCACCGCCCAGTTGCGCGCATCTTCCGTCCACCCTTGGGGGTTGAACGTATGCGTTGTGGGGTCGTAGAGGGGCCAGAGCCAATTGATGAATTGGGGGTGGCCCCAATCGTTGGCCGCATTGAACCACGACCCGTCCTCGACGTGAACAAGGTCGTCCGCGGGCACGGGGTGGTCGTCGAGAAACTGCTGGATGGTGGACGGCACATATCCCTGTGCCGCAGCAGCATTGGCGAGGTTGGGGACCGAGTTCGCGTAGTAATCGTACCCACCGCCCCATGCATTGTCACCATCGTGGGCCATCAGCACGATGGACGGATGATCGGGGTCATCGTAGGGGGCAATGTGGGCGTCGATCTCGCCCGTACCCATGGTCGCATAGCCGTTCCGGTAACTGAGCAAATCCCCCATGGGCACCACCGTCAACTGATGCACCTCTCCGGTCGCCGGATCCACATGCTGCGCCCGGTGGGCCTGATAGCAATATGGAGCGGCGAACTGACCTCCCCTGCCGTCGATTTGGCCTGACCACCAATGGTCTCCTGTGGTGCTCATCTGGTCCGCAGCGTTGGGCGGGTCGATGTTGCAGCCGTTGGTCCCGAACACCAGTGGGTAGTCCGACAAGGTCCGCGCCAAGTGGCTGTTGGCGATGATGCTCCATTCCAGCCCTTCTTCGACCAACACGGGGATGATGCGCTCCGAAAACGAGCACTCAGCGGGCCAATATCCTTTGCTGTAGCCGGGACCAAATGTGCTGGTGTAGATGTGCTCGTGCATCCGGATCTCCTTGCGCAAGACTTCTTTGGACACGAGTGGCGACAAGACGTGGTGGAAGCTGAATGCGGTCAGGTCCATGCGACGCTGGCCCCCGGAAGTCGTCCAATTGCGGGCCGTGCTGAAGTCCTGTTGCCAACCGGGGTAGTACCCCCATTGGTTGGCCGATGCGAGGCTGTTGACATTCTCGATCAGGCAACCAGAATAGTTGACCTGGGCCCCGCCCTCGGGGTGTCCCATCAATGAAGCGACAGCATCCTTTGGCCGCCACTGATAGGCCGCCTTGCGGTCGTCATTGCCAAAAATGGAAGCCAAATCATTGAGCGGATGGGCCAATCCATCCGAATAGGTATTGCCTCCATTCCACTTCAGGGCGTCCGACTCCTGAACAGCTTGGTAGCGGTTTGGGTCCGCCGCGGACACCTCCGGCCAATAAATCGGCTGCTGCATGTGCCACAAGTAACTGGTGTGTACCTGGGCCCATGCCGCCAGCGGCAAGCAAAACAGAAAAAGCAGCAATCGACGCATGGCCCAACAAGATAACCCAAGCCAGACGCCGGCCCAGTCCCAAGCCCACTCGGCAGGGAAATCAGAGGTTCACCGGCACCCTGCAGCCTGCAGGGAGTGGACTCACTCCTCCTCTTCCTCGCAGGTGCCGTACAGCCCCAAGAAAGGCAGGAGATCGAAGGTGGAATAGCACGAATCCTCCTGTGCGTAAGGCTGGAAATCTGGCGCCGCAGATTCATTCTCCATCCCGCATTCACCGAAATAGCACAGCAGTTCCGTCAAGTCGGCCACCGCATAACAGTTGTCCCCGTTGAAATCGGGGTCATAGTCTTCTACAATGGTGGTGGTTTGCCCCCAGCCGACCAGCGGCAGGAACATCAAAGCGAGCAGGATTTGGCGCATGAGGCAATGTTGCTCAGGGCATGTGTAAGACCAAGAATCTCAGCCAATGCCGATATCCAATCGCCCAATTCCTTTCTGTCACTCGAACCAGCGCAACCGTCGGCCATCCTGTTCGGCGGGCAAATACTTCCGGAACACGGCGTTGAACACGATCAAATGCACCAGCAAGGCGACGTGCAGCGGGGCCAAGTACCACGGCCAAGGCCAGTCGATCAGCAAAGGGTTGTTCGCCTGCGGGATCTCCCACACGTACATGTAGTTGGCCACCAGACCGTCCGGGTGGGCGAAAGGACCGTTGAGCATGGCATTGATTCCCATGACCAAGGTGGACAGTCCCACGGCGATGAGGTAAGCCCGGATCCAGGCCCATCGCGGAAACTGGGCCCCGAAAGAGCGGACCAGGACGATGGGCACCACAACGAGGGCAGCGTGCTTCAAATAAAAGAGAACGAAGAGCGGCAAGGCGTCGCCAGAGGGCAGTTGGGGCGTCAGTACCGAATGGAGTCCGCCGATCATGCCGAGGAATCCGGCAAAGGTGAAGACGTGCGGGTTCGGCCGGAAACACAGGATGCCCAGAAGCAGGGCATTGATGCCGCAGAAGTGCAGCGGCAGGGAACGGTGGATGGAGAAGGGCAAATCCGGATTCAAGGCGGCATGGATCAATTCAAAGACCTGCATGCCCAGCATCACACATCCGATGGTGCGAAGGGTGCCTTTTTGCTGGCCGGCATCGCGGCCCGTCCACCAGAACAGCGCGGCCGCACCGATCACGCAGGCGCCCAAGGCGACCCAATACCTCGGCTCCTCCGGGCCGACAATCACGTCCAATTCGCTCACGGCCCCAAGCTATGCACTTGAAGCCAATTCAAGGAGGCATGCGCCTCAGGAGGACTTCGCGTCCTTGCCCGGTTTGTGCTGCTCGTGGGTGCGACGGCGTTTTTCCGTCATGCGGTGCAACTCCTCTCCCCAATCGTTCAAGTCCTCCGGATCCTCCGGGTTCCATGCAGGCGGTCGCTTGGGGTACACGTTTTTCAAATCGCGCTTGCGTCCCATGACAGGGTAACCTTCGAAGGGCTTTTTCCGTTCAATCCCTTCCATGAATCTGCTTCGCTCCCCCCTGTCCGTCCTGATGGCCTTGTGCTTCACCGCCGCCGCGGTGGGCTGCACCACGGTCGAAGGATTGCAGTCCTCGAACCCACCTCAAGACACACTCTGGAACAGCCAGTATGTGGTCATGGGACACGGCATTTCCTACATCGGAGACTGACGCTCAGTCACGCGACTGCACCTGCAGCCGCACTGCAGGACGGTCCGACGCCTGGAAGAAATACGTCCCCGCAGACAATCCCGTCACATCCAATTGGTGACCGGCTCCGCGTCGCACAGCACGGCCAGCGGCATCCCGAAGCGTCCAACCTTCCTGCTGCCCCACCCCCTGGATGGCCACACGGCCCACCGCTGGGTTGGGATAGAGCACAAGGTCGCTCGGGTACACGGCATCCTCCACGTTGGTCAGGGGACCGACCACAACGGCGCAAGTGCCGATGCCTTCTGCATCCCCTCCGGTCACCACCCATCCCGCGTCGGTTCCTACCATGGCGGCTTTGTAACGCCCGTTGAGCAAATCGGGATTCTGACCGGTGCCGATGGGACCTTCCTCCCAGATGTTGCCCTGCCAATTGTTGGACTGGTCACTGCCCAATTCGGCGGCGCCAAAGGTGGTCTCCACCCCGACTCCGGATTCATCGACCCCACCCAGGCACCACCAGGGCGCCCCGTATGAAGTTCCATCGACAACGAGGTTGCGCTTGCCCATGCCGTGGTAGCTGTGGGGCGACGCCATGTCGAAGGCCACCCAACTACCAGTTTCCGGGTCGTTCCAAGCACCTTCGGCCAAGCCTTCGAACAGGTTGGACTCGGCATTGAACACCCGGCCTCCGGTCACGATGGGATACAAGCCGTTGGACACGGCCGCGTGGTTGTCCCGGGCCACCGGCAAGTCCCCCGTTTCTGTCCAACTGTCCAAATCCGGGCGGTAGTATTCGCTGGCGGCCAATTGGAAACCCTCTGCCGCATTGAATCCGCCGGCAGCCATGATCCTGGCCCCAGCCCAAACCAAGGTGTGCGATGCCCGGGCCATGTTCATCGGTGCCACTGCCTCCGATGTTCCCGTCGCCAGGTTGAGAATCTCGCAGGTCGCGATTTCCGCAACGCCGTCGAATCCGCCGGTGATCAGCACCCGGTCCGCATCGAGCATGACCGCGCGGTGGTGGGTCCGCGGCGAGATCAGCTCCGGGCCGGGGCTCCATGTCTGCGTCTCGGCATTGTAGATCTCGGTGCTGGACAGGACTTGGTTTCCGTCAAATCCACCAATGGCCACGGCGTACACCCCACCCCAGGAGACGGCCACGAAATCCTGTCGCGGGGTGGACATCGACTCGGTCGGCTCCCAATAATCCGGGGCATAGCTGTCGGGGGACAGGATGCCGATCTCCGCTGTGGCCAGCGTCTGATCCCCATCGGAACCGCCCATGGCCAGCACCCAACTCTGGTCGAAATCGTTGACCGGGTTCAAGACCGCCAACTGGTGGGCCTCCCGGTATTCGATCATGCCCGCACAACTGTAGACGTCATAAGGTTCCATGACGCTCGGCTGCGCTTGGGTCTTTGGCCAAAGAAGGAAGGCAAACAGAATCAGGGAAAAACAACGCGGCATCATGCGGCCAAAATGCAATTAATTTTGGTGGCATGAATCGCATTTCGCTCTCCGGCCTGGTCCTGGTCTGCTCCTTCCCTTTCGCACTCGCGGCACAGACCGAAGGGGTCAACATGAACATGTCCATCGACGCCGAGGACGGTCAGATGAACATGAACATCTCCATTGATGCGGAGGGCGATGGCATGAACATGGACATCCAGATGGACGGCATGAACATGCAACAGGACATGGGAAATCCTGGATGGGATGAGCCCACTGCACCCGGCCATTCTGCGCCACCGCCGCCCCCCACCAGCCCAGCGCCCATGGACGACATGGACTTCGAGCGCTACTTGAACGCAATCAAGTCCAAAGACTTCGAAGACAGCAAGTTGAGCACAGCCAAAGCCCCGCTTCGCGGACAGTACCTCACCGCAGATCAGGTGGCACAGGTCATGCGCGCCTTCGACTTCGAGGACACCCGATTGGAGTTTGCCACGTTCGCCCACCCCCGCTGTGTCGACCCCAGCAACTACTACCTGACCTACGGCGCTTTTGACTTCGAACTCACCATCGAAGAGCTCGAGGAGGCCATCGGCGAGTGATTCCGCCTGAGGTCAGTGCCCCCGGCCCCTGACCTTCTGGAAAACCGACACCACGGCCAAGGCAATTCCGCCCACCAACAGGCCGAGCAAGCCGTCCACCACAAGACCCGGCCACCCGTGGAAGAGGTGGTGTATGGCGTCGACGTGGTGGAAGATGCCACCTGCCACGAGGAGCAGCGCCACCGTGCCACCGTGGCTGATGACGCGAATGAGCTTCGGCAACGCCCGGACCATCGCACGCCCCAGCTTCTGGGCCCAGACCTGATCCCGTTCGGCCAGCGCCATGCCCACATCGTCCATGCGAACAATGAGCGCCACCAAGCCGTAGACGCCCACAGTCGCCACGAGGGCGATGATGGACACGACCAACACCTGAACCATGAGCTCGGCATCGACCACCTGACTCAGGGCGATGATGATGATCTCCACCGACAGGATGAAATCCACGAGCACAGCCGATCGGATGCGCGTCTTCTCATCCGGCCGCTCGGCAGGACCAGAACCATGCGCTCCATGGGGACGCAGGGTATGGATCACCTTCTCGACACCTTCGTAGGCGAGATAGACACCCCCTGCAAGGAGGATGGGCTGGATGAGCCAGCCGGCGAAAGCGCTGAGCAGGAACGCCAGCGGCAGAATGATGAGCTTGTTGAGGAAGGACCCCTTGGTGATGGCCCACAGGACGGGGAGCTCCCGTGAGGCCGGGAATCCCACCGCCTTTTCCGCATTGACCGCCAGGTCGTCCCCGAGGATGCCGGCGGTCTTCTTGCCGGCCACCTTGGTCATCGCCGCCACATCGTCCATGA
>CALBSW010000019.1 GCA_937967465.1 uncultured Flavobacteriales bacterium | reverse complement strand
CCGCCCATGCCCTTGACCATGCGGCCGGGAATCTTCCAGTTGGCGATGTCGCCGTCCTGGCTCACCTCCATGGCGCCGAGCACCGTGAGCTGGACGTGCTGGCCGCGGATCATGGCAAAGGAGGTCGCGCTGTCGAAGTAGACGGCACCGGGCAGCGCCGTGATGGTCTGCTTGCCCGCATTGATCAGGTCCGCATCCACCTCGGCCTCCGTTGGGAAGGGCCCCATGCCGAGGATGCCGTTCTCGCTCTGGAATTCCACGGAGATGCCCTCGGGAATGTGGTTCGCCACCAGCGTCGGGATGCCGATGCCGAGGTTGACATACCAACCGTCCCGGAGTTCCTGCGCGATGCGTCGCGCGATGCCATTCTTGTCCAACATGGGTCAATCCAAATGTAAAGCCCGCTCCACGAGCTGATTGTATAGGGCCCGCGCCGCTTCGAGGCGCTTCGGGTCCGCTGTGTCGTTCACGTCGCGCTGGCGGGTGTGGGGTTCAATCCGTGGCGCTTCCGCCTCGACCCCCGCTTCCGTCAGGACCGCTCGGAGCACGGCCGTCGGCGACGCGCTCCAGGTCTCATGGGAGACCAAAAGCAACCGGTGGCCGTCCACCGTCAGGGCTTGTTGGTAGTAGTCCATCCACCGGTCCAGCCAGTAGTCCAGGGTGTTGGGGTCACCGGATGCGGATTCGCTGCCGAAGCGAAACGGCTTGTGGCCGCCGCCGAATTCATGGTGGGCGAGCCAGTCCATGTAGGTCCGCACAAACGCATCGCCTTGCTGCATCGCGGTGTACCGGCGGTGCATGGCGAGGAGGGATGCCGCATGGGCCAGCGGTTCGCGGAACATCAGCACAGCGGTGAAGTCCCGGTTGTGCTCCCGCAAAGAAGGGTAGCGCAGCAACGCGTTGTTGTTCTTGGCCAGATAGGTGGTCCCGGGACTGCGCACGAGGCCCTGGTAGTCGAGGTAGCGGCCGTGCAATTCAGCGTCCACGCCATGGGGCGCGAGGTGGTCCTCCTTCACAAACGTCCCCTCTGTGTGAGCGAGGAAGAACGGCTCTTCCAATGCCTCAGCGGAGTCCGCGCCCACCAGGATGCCATCGCCGTGGCTGCGCTCTTTGAGTTCGCCCGTCTTCGGTTTGTAGAAACGGCGCCACGTGCCCGGCGCCATCACGAAGGGCATGTTGGCGTAGTTCAGGCTGCTGAATGCCCCCGTCTCCTCGAGCCGCTGAAGCAAGCTGGTCGTTCCCGCCCGGGCCAGGCCGGTGACCAGCAGGAAGCGCGGTTCCCGCTCTCCGCCTCGTTTGCGCCAGCGCTGGACTTCCCGATCGTGGAGCCAACGGTGCAGCGTCGGATGGTCCAACGCAATGCGGTGAAGCAGCTGGTCGAGGGGCGAGTATGCGCCTTCGTGCGGCTTCCATTTCGGGAACACGAAGCTCAACGTGCCCCCGACCGAGAGCGCGAGGATGCCCGGCCAACTTCCAAAGGCATCGAGGGTCCCGGGCGCTTCCATCACCACTCCCCATGCCCACGGGAGGGAGACTGTCACGATCACAACGGCCAAGGCCAAGGCCAGCAACAGGAGCAGGGAAACCAACACCTTGGCGGTGCGGTCCTCCAACTCTTCCAGCTTCTCGTCGTCCTCCCCGGGCTCGAGCAGGCCGTCCAGCAAATGGACGCTGTCCAAGGCCAACCTCGACAGGACCGCCAGCCGGCTGCGCAGCAGCAGAAAAGCGCCATAGCTTGAAATCAAGATGAGAAGCCAGACCATCGCGCTCAAGGGAAGGCAGGCAGGACCCGTGTCCAGTTTGGCAGGTGGTGGTAGCCGTCATGGTGAGACGCGTGGACGTCGTGGTACAGCACGCCCTCCGACCCGACCACCCAGAGTTCGCCGGAATTCTGCTCTTCGATGAACCATCGGCCGCCGGGCAGGGCCTCCTGCAGCCCCTCGCTCGCCGTCATGACCCCATTCTCCGCCATCAGCGCCGGAAGAAGCGGCGTGAACGCGCCCGTCCCGAGGTCCACCCGGGTGATCTGCGAATGGTAGTGGGCCACTTCCACCTGGTCCTTGGACACCGGGTACTTGTGGGCCTTGTTGGTGTATACCCCGTTGTTCTCCTGCACGTTGTTGTTGAAGATGACGAGCGTGCTGTCATTGACAATGTCCACGTCGTGCTGGGCCGCGAGGGGTCCGTCGATGACGCGGATGACCTCACCCGTGGTAGGCCGGAATTGGATGACGCACTGCAGGTTGCGGAAGCTGAGGAGCAGGTCGCCCTGCTTCATGTGGTCCGAACTGGACAGCACCGGCTCCACATCGTTGAGATGCAGGGGGTCCTGGGCATCGCCCGAGCGGAGAATGAGGTGGTCCAGATCATTGTCCCGAAGCACTTCAGCCATGGAGTGGACCTCGAGGATGTGGCCGGTTCCGGCGTCAATGCGCGCCACGCTGTTGTCGAGGAAATGCACGGTCCGATCGCCCATCCGATAACGGCCGCGATAGGCAATGTGGCGACCACCCCGCTCCCACCGCATGGTACAGACCCACAAGCTTCCGTCCGCCGCACGGTTGATGGCGTGGTGAAAGCTGAGGCTGTCCTGACGCCACACCACGTTGGACGCCGCATCCAGACGAAACAGCGGCGAGCGGTTCGTGATGAAGCTCACCACGGAAGTGTCCTCCAACAGAATCGGATGGTGCACCCGCCAATGCGGCTTGAGCGGTCCAAGCGTATCGGGCAGGGTCCAGCGGTGCAACTCCCGTCCATCCCGCAGGTTCCGCACCGCGATGGTCCGTCCATCCTGCGCATTGGAGTACGCCGTCAAGGTCAATACGTCCTGTTCGAGCCGGTTGACCGGAGCGAAGTCTGCCGGGGTCGGCACGAACGTCTGCGGGAGGGTCTGCACCTCTTCCACCGACTGCTTGAACATGTCGGGAAAGCCAGACAATGCCTCCACGACGCTGTTGAGCGTGCCGAAATCCCGGTCCTTCTTGGCGCGGTGCTGGGCCATCCACCCAAAGACACTGAGCAACGCGGTCAAGGCCACCAATTGGGTGACCAGCTTCAGGCCCCATTTGGCCTTGCCTTGCCCGCGGAGGAACCGCTTGATGCGAAGCCAGACGATGAAACCGAGGGCGAAGAGGACCAGCCCGCCAATCAAGATGACGAGCAAGGCGCCCACCGTGACCCCGCCGCCGGGGCCGATGTATGCCACACAGCCGAGCGTCATCCTTGGACGGTCCGCTGCTCGATGCGCTTCTCGTAGCCTTCGCCCTGAAAAATGCGCTGAACGAAAATGCCGGGCGTGTGGATCTGGTTGGGGTCCAATTCACCCACCGGAACGAGTTCCTCCACTTCCGCAATCGTGATGCGGCCCGCCATGGCCATCGGCGGGTTGAAGTTCTTGGCCGTGGCCTTGAAAATGAGGTTGCCCGCCGTGTCGCCCTTCCATGCTTTCACGATGGCGAAATCCGCGGTCAGCGCCGTCTCCAGGATGTGCGGCTTGCCATTGAATTCCCGAACCTCCTTGCCTTCGGCGACTTCAGTTCCGAATCCCGCCGGCGTGAAAAAGGCCGGAATGCCCGCTCCACCAGCGCGGCACCGCTCGGCGAGAGAGCCTTGCGGAATCAAGTCGACCTCGAGTTCGCCGGACAACATCTGGCGCTCGAATTCGTCGTTTTCGCCCACATAGCTGGAGATCATCTTGCGAATCTGCTTGCCTTGAAGGAGCAAGCCGAGCCCAAAGTCGTCGACGCCAGCATTGTTGGAGATGCAGGTCAAATCGGTGACCCCGAGGCGGACCAATTCCGTGATGCTGCATTCGGGAATGCCACACAGGCCGAATCCGCCCAGCATCAGGGTCATTCCACTTTCAATTCCGGCGCAAGCCTCCTGCGCGTTCTGGACCGTCTTGTTCAGTGCCATGTCGTCATTCGAATAGGTCGTCGTCGTCCACGTCTCCTCCACCGCGGAAGTCGAGGCTGCGCGCTGCCAGCACCTCCTTGCACGGAACGGCCTGAACGGCCCCCTCCGGTGGTCGGAAGTCTTCCGCCGTCAGCCCCACATCGGGGTCGGCCAGCGCGTCTTTCATGTAGAACCCGAAAATCGGCAGGGCCGTGTTGGCACCTTGACCCTTGGTGGTGGTGGAGAAGCGAACGGCCGGGTCCGACGCCCCTACCCACACGCCGGTCACCAGCTCCGGCGTCAGACCGATAAACCAGCCATCTGCATTGGACTGGGTGGTGCCCGTCTTGCCCGCCATGGGAATCTTCAAGCCGTCATACTCGCGCTGGTCGAGGTCCATCCGCAGTCGAATGCCCGTGCCCTTGGTGCCGAGCTCGGCATTGTAAGCACCGTCGACCACGCCCTTCATCATTTCCAGCACGCGGTACGCCGTGGCCGCATCCAAGCCCTGTTGAATCTCGGGGCGGGGTTCGTAGATGGTGTTGCCGCGTTTGTCTTCGATGCGGCGGATGATGCGCGGTGCATGCCACACCCCGCCACCCGCAAACGTGGCGTTGGCACTGGTCACTTCCTGAAGCGACAATTCAGCCACCCCGAGTGCGATGGAGGGCACCGCTGGAATGTCGCTCTGAATGCCCATGGCATGCGCCAATTCCACCACACGGTCCACGCCGTAATCCTTGATGAGCTTGGCGGTCACCGTGTTCATCGAGTTGGCGAGGGCGTACTCCAAAGTCACCATCTCCCCATAGGCGAGGTCGCTGTTTTCCGGACACCACGGATCCTGTCCATCGGGCATGTCAATGCACGTCTTCTGGTTGGGCAGTTCCGTGCAGGGATCCAGGCCGAGGCGAATGGCGGTGGCGTAAACGAACGGCTTGAACGTGGATCCGACCTGGCGGCGGGACTGGATGACATTGTCGAACTGGGACCACTGATAGTCGAGGTCCCCCACCCATGCGCGCACCTCCCCATTGCTCGGGTCGAGGCTCATGAGGCCGGCATGGAGCAAGGTCTTCTGGTGGCGGATGCTGTCCAGTGGCGACATCACGGTGTCCACCCAGCCGTTCAACCCCATGACCCGGGTGGCCACCGGCTCCTCGAATTGGTCATCCAATTGGCGGCGGGAGATCACCGGCCACGCGTGGCCACAGCCCCCCTTGCCCGGCCGACACACGTGGACGCGTTGTCCCGCGCTGTCCTGCTCGGCGATGTAGTATCCCGGGCGCTCGCATTCCGGGCACTCCTTGCCCATCGCAAGTCGGTACCGCCGGCTTTGCTCCACCGCGCGCTTGAGGATGTTGTTCTGCTCCCGTTCCTCGATGTCAGGGCTGAAAGGCCACCCCCGCCCGGTGGTCCGCTTCAAATCCCTCCAGAAGTCCTCCTGCAATTCCCCGCGGATGTGGCGGTTCGCCGCGGCCTCTGCATAGCGCTGCAGCCGGCTGTCAATGGTGGTGTGGATGACCAAGCCGTCCCGGTACAAGTCATAGGGCGCGCCATCCGCTTTGGCGATCAACAGGTTGCCTTCATCGTCCTTGGCGTCGAGGAGCCCTTTGACCTCCGCCCGCAGCCGCTCGCGGAAGTGCGGTGCCGGCCCCTCGTCGTGGCTGACCCTCTGGTAGCTCAAGCCCAGCGGAAGTGCGTTGAGGCTGTCGCGCCATTCGGCCGGAACCACGCCGTATTTGATCATTTGAGAGACCACCGTTCCCCGACGCTCCAGGACGAGCTCCGGACGGCGGAGCGGGTTGTACAAGGCGCTGTTCTTGAGCATGCCCACCAACATGGCCGACTCATGCAACTCCAGCTGGGACACCGGCTTGCCGAAATACACCTGCGCCGCGCTGCGGATGCCGACCGCCTGGTTGAGGAAGTCGTAGCGGTTCAAGTACAGCGCGATGATTTCGTCCTTGGTGTATTGGCGCTCCAGACGGGTGGCGATGATCCACTCCTTGGGCTTCTGCAAGACCGCCCGTTCCAAGAAGCCGGTGCGGTCATAGCGCTCGGTGAACAGCTGCTTGGCCAACTGCTGCGTCACGGTGCTTCCCCCGCCTTTTTTGCCGAGGTAAGCAATCGCACGCGCCAATCCTCGGAAGTCCACACCGGTGTGCTCCCGGAAACGGACATCTTCCGTGCAAATGAGGGCCTGCACCAAGTTGGACGGCAAGTCCGCGTAACGCACATCGGCGCGGTTTTCCCGGTAGAAGCTGCCGAGCTGGGCGCCATCCACCGCGTAGATGCGGGTGGCCAGATTGGTCTTGGGGTTGGCCAGCGTTTCGGTGTCCGGCAGGTCCGATCCCGAGGCGATGGCCAGCAATCCGGCGATGCCGAGAATGGGCGACAGCAGGGCGAGCCAGAGCAGAAGGGAGGGCCCGATGAACCGGTCCTTGGCGGGCTTGTCCGCCGCTTTCTTTCCCTTGCTCGAACGGGGGGTCTTGGTGGCCATGGAGGTGAAACGCGCGGAAACACCGCTTCCGCACCGGCAAGATGCGCCCAAAGGGCGGAAAAGGCGTTAAAAATGAACCCCGACCCGGCGGAGATGTAGCTTTGTCCCCCGCGCCATGGAAATCCTCGTCAAAGCCGGCCAGTTCCTCCTGAGCCTTTCCTTCCTCATCGTGCTCCACGAGTTGGGTCACTTCATCCCGGCGCGCCTGTTCAAGACCCGCGTCGAGAAATTCTTCCTCTTCTTCGACATCAAGGGGTCCTTGTGGCAGAAGAAAATCGGCGACACCATCTACGGCATCGGTTGGCTTCCCCTCGGTGGTTATGTCAAAATCGCCGGCATGATCGACGAGAGCATGGACAAGGACCAGCTTGCCAAACCGGCACAACCCTGGGAATTCCGGTCCAAACCCGCCTGGCAGCGCATCATCATCATGCTCGGCGGCGTCACGGTCAACCTCATCCTCGGCGTGTTGATTTACGCCGGCGTCTTCCTCTACTGGGGAGACCGCGACCTGCGCATGGACAACCTTCCCTATGGCCTCTCCTTCGCCACTCCGTTGGAGGAGGCGGGATTCCAAGATGGGGATGTCGTGCTCTCTCTTGGAGGAGAATCCGTCCAGGAAACCGCCGATTTCCAGCGGCTGGTATTCGGCGGTCAAGTGACGTCCGCAGAGGTGGTGCGGGCCGGCCAAGCCACCACGCTGGACTTCCCCGTGGAGTTGGGCCAGGTCCTGGTCGACCGCAAGGACGACATTCCGGAAGGCAGCGCCCCATTCAGTGTCAACTTCCCCACCATCATCGACCGGGTCATGGCCGGTTCTGCTGCGGAGCGCGCCGGACTGCAATCCGGCGACCAGATTCTGGCCGTCCAAGGAGAGCCGACCCCGTATTTCAGCGACCTCACGGCCGCCCTTGGTACCCACGCGGGCGAAACCGTCAGCCTGACCGTCGACCGCGACGCCGCCAATCCAGAGGCTGACAATCCCGAATTTGATCGCCCCCGACCCGTCACGGCGGCCAACAGCCTGTCCCTGTCGGTCGATGTCGGCGAAGACGGAAAAATCGGGTTCTACCCCAGGGAATTTCAGGACCTCGACGGGTTCGTCTTCACCGAACGGACATTCGGCCCCATCGCCGCCTTGAATGCCGGCGCCAACAAGACCTGGACCACGTTGAGCAATTACGTGTCGTCACTGCGGTTCCTCTTCCGTCCCGGCGGCACCCAGCAACTCGGCGGGTTCATTACCCTCGGCAGCATCTTCAGCCCGGTCTGGAATTGGCGCAGCTTCTGGAACATCACCGCCCTGCTGTCCATCATCCTGGCCTTCATGAACCTCCT
>CALBSW010000018.1 GCA_937967465.1 uncultured Flavobacteriales bacterium | reverse complement strand
CCAGCGACCACACGTCCCCCAGACGCGTACTCTACCAACTGAGCTACATCCCGATTCCGCCGAAGCGGAGCGCGAAAATAGGCAACTTTCCGCTCCGAGCATCGGATGGGGATCACTCCATGATGACCGTCTGCTCGTTGGTCATCTCTTCTTCAATCTTGATGATGCCGATTCCGGTCAAGGAACCCTTGGTGGCTTCGATGTCGAGAACAGCAAAGCCGGCCTGGCCTTGCTTGTAGTATTCGCTGAAGTTGAAGCTGACACTGCCGGCAGCGTTGGTCACCTGTGTGGTGTCGAACCGGAGCTCCCCGATGAAGTCCTGGTCGACGGAACCGACTGCAAACAGTCGGACTTCGGCCCCTTGAACGGGCGCACCCAAGCTGTTTTGGACGTAGACCACGGCGACCGTGTCCTCGATTTCATTGCAGCCGTTGAAGCCAATGGCACAGAGCACCAAAACGGCCGTGGAAAGGAGGGCGCGGAGGGGGGTCGTCGATTTCATAATTTCGAGGTCGCTTCTCTGCCGGGTTCAACCCCGGTCAACAGGCGTACAAATAACGCAAATTCCAACCGATGGTTGTTTCCTCATTCCGCCCCGCTCTCCTGATCCTGTTTGCACTGGGGCTGTCCCTCTCCACCGTTCATGCCCAGGACGATGCATCCCGTCCCCGCGTGAAGATGTCCACCTCCCTCGGCGACATCGTGGTGGAATTGTACAACGAGACCCCCCAGCACCGGGACAATTTCCTGAAGCTGGCTGGCGAAGGGTTCTACGATGGGACCCTGTTCCACCGCGTCATTTCAGGCTTCATGGCCCAAGGCGGAGACCCCCAATCCAAGGACGCGGCGCCCGGCATGCGCCTGGGAACGGGTGGCCCCGGGTACACCGTCGAGGCCGAGATCGATCCAGCCTTCATCCACGTCAAGGGCGCCCTTGCTGCAGCCCGTCAAGGGGACCAGGTCAATCCCAACCGCCGCAGCAGTGGCAGCCAGTTCTACATCGTCCAGGGCCGGGATGTCAGCCCACAGATGCTGCAGAACCTCGTCAACAGCAAGCGCAAGGGTTCGGATCAGCCGTTCAGCTATACGCCAGATCAAATCGCGGCGTATCAGGAACTCGGCGGCACGCCCCACCTCGACATGCAGTACACGGTGTTCGGCCGGGTCATCGAAGGCTTGGAGGTGGTGGACGCCATTTGCGCCGTGCAGACCGATCGCTCCAACCGTCCCAATGAGGACGTGGAGGTGACCATGGAAATCCTGAAGTGAGCATGTCCACGCTGAACACAGCTGAACTCGACAGCCTGCTGGCCTAGGCCAAAGCCCTGGTCCTCGACGATGCCGACAAGTTGGAGGCGTTCCGCATCGCCCATTTCGGACGACAGGGATTGCTCAAGGAGCTCAACGAGCGCTTCCGTGCCGTTCCCGGCCCTGAAAAGCGCGAGATGGGCCAGGCACTGAACGCCTTCAAGCAAGCCCTCCAGGCCCACTTCGATGCGGCCAAGGCGGCGTTGACTGCGCAAGAAGACGCCTCTGCCAGCGGGGCCGACCACACCCGCCCGAGTGGAGAGACCCCATTGGGTTCCCACCATCCCATCAACGTGGTGCGGCGCGAGATCCTGTCCATCTTCGATCGGATGGGCTTCACGGTGGCCGATGGACCGGAGATTGAGGACGATTGGCACGTGTTTTCCGGTCTGAATTTCCCGGAAGAGCACCCCGCCCGGGACATGCAAGACACCTTCTTCATCCAGCGCAACCCGGATTTGTTGCTCCGCACCCACACGAGTTCGGTGCAGGTGCGTGAGATGGAGCGCCGCCAGCCGCCGTTGCGCATGGTCATGCCGGGCCGCGTGTTCCGCAATGAGGCCATCAGTGCGCGGGCGCACTGCATCTTCCACCAGATCGAAGGCCTGTACATCGACAAGGACGTCAGCTTCGCCGATTTGAAGCAGACCTTGCTCATGTTCGCCGAGCAATTCTTTGGTGCGGGAACCCGGATCCGCCTGCGTCCGAGCTACTTCCCGTTCACCGAGCCGAGTGCCGAGATGGATGTGTACTGGGGCCTTGAAACCGAGGTCGACAAGCGCATCACCAAGGGCACGGGCTGGCTCGAAATCATGGGCTGCGGCATGGTGGACCCTGCGGTGCTGGAGGCCTCTGGCATTGACCCCGAGGTTTACTCCGGATTCGCTTTCGGCATGGGCATCGAACGCATCGCCATGCTCAAGTGGCAGATCGGCGATCTCCGGGCCTTCTTCGAAAACGACGTTCGCTTCCTCGACCAGTTCACGCCGGCATTCTGACCCCAGCCGGGGTTTTCCACCATCGCGCGCGCATTGCCCGAGCGGGTCGGCCTGCCAAAGGGGGAGGTCTCGGGCTAGCTTGGTCGTGAATGCGTGTCTTGGTTCTCCTCGCTTGTTGGCTCCTCGCCCAAGGCGCTGTGCGCGCTGAAGTGTGGACGTTGGACCAATGGTTGGCGCATGGCGATTCCTTGCGCGCCATGGGTCAAGACGCGGCCGCCCTGGAGGCGTTTGCCAGTGCCGAGCAGGCCTTTCTGGATCTCGGAGACGATTGCGCGGTGGCCCAATGCGCCGAGCGGATCAGCCGCATTCACATCGAATGGGAGAACCCCAACCATGCGGATGCTGCTTTGACCCGCGCGCTTGAGGCGGGCATCTCCTGTCCCTCCTTGTTCGGGGCGCGAACCCTGTGGAGCCTGGCCTTGGGGGAGTTGAAGTTGAATCTCGGACAGCGTGCACCCGCGAGAACGTGGTTGTCACAAGTTCCGATGGGGGTGACGGATTCGGCGTCGCTGGGGCGCAGGTTGGCCGCAGTGGAGGCGCTTGGGTTGCTCGCCCGAATGTCCCTCGAGGAGGGCGATTACGAGCGTGCGGAATCCGAGCATTTGCAATGGGCCGCAGGCTGGCTGTCGGCCGGTCGGCGCGATGAGGCTGCGGTGGCCATGGGGTGGTCCGGGGTCTGCGCGGCCTTGTCGCGTCCGGATTCGGTCCCGGTGGTGTGGGCGTCTCTTCCCGGAGATGCGGGCTGGATGGCCATGTCGAAGGAGGCGCGCATGCAGCACGCCTTGGCTTGGGGGAAAACCCTGACGGCTGGGGGGGCATTTCCCGCCTTTGATGCTTTGGTGAATTGGAACGGGGCGGGTCCCGCAGATTCCGTGGATCCGATTTGGGAGTCCGAGTGGGCCTTGCTCCAAGCACAGCGCTGGCGCTCCCGACCTTCTCAAGCATTGGCTGCGTCATTGCGTGCGGAACTGGCGGCCCGGCGGATCGACGACAAGGCCACGCGGGAACCGGTTTTGCAGGATGCCTTGCGGTTGCGGGCCGACCTTCTCGCCAAGACGGGGGCGCACCGCCCTGCGTATCGCGCTTTGCTCGAAGCCGACAGTTTGCTGCTCTCGTCACAGCGCGCAGCCCGGGCTCGGACTGGGCTGTTTGAGAGTGAGCCGTGGCTCGCGGCCATCGGAGATGCCCGGACGGCCGTGGAGACCCAACGGGCCGATCGGTGGCAACAAGCAGCCGTGGCTGCCGGCGCGCTGGCCTTGCTGATGCTGGCGATGTTCTGGCGCGGCCATCGGTTGTCTCGGCGCGCTCACCGCCGTCTCCGTCGGTTACAGCAGCAGTGGCTCCCGGGCAAGCAGCAGCAGATGGAGGCCTTGGCCCGCAGCGGGACCCGCATGGTGGAGCTGGCCGGAGGGCATGCACTGCCCCATGAGTTGCAACGGGAAATGTCGGCCTTTGGACGTCTGGCTGCGTTGTGTTCGGCCGAGACCCGACATACGGATGTGGACCTGGAAGCCATTTGCTCGGAACTGGCGGGCCATGATGCGGCCGCAGGTCGGCTGGACTGGACACTCCGCGAGGACGTGCCCTTCCGGGGCGACGCCGATCAAGTGCGGGATTTTTTGAAAGTGCTGCTCGATGGCGTCGGCCGGGGAGGGTGCCGGTTGGAGCTGCACAGCCGTCCCGAGGGCCTTCAGGTGGAACTCGACAGTTTCGAGGAGCGGGGGTGGTGGCGCGAAGCCATGCACCTTTTCGCCGGAGATGGACAGGACGAGCATTGGGCTTTGGTCCGCCTCCGGTGTGACCGTTTGGGAGGCACCCTCAACTTGGATTGCAGCGCGGTCGGAGCAGAGCGGCTGCAGGTGTCCTTGCCGGTTTATTCGGCGTAAACGACTTGGGTGAGCACGTCTCCAACGACCTGGAGGACATCCGGGTCGATGGCGTCCAAGTTGTCTCCGTGGGTGTGGTGGTGCTGGAAATACCCCATCATCCGCGTGTCCAAATGGTAATGCACGATGTTGGCTGAGGGAATCCCGGCCATTTGGCTGACGAACAGGTTGTCGTCGATGGTCTGTGGCGTGATTCGGCTGCGAAACAGGTCTCCGTGGCCCATGCGCCGGGCGGTGCTCCACACCTTGTCCACCACACTGGGCGCCATCGCCATGGAGGTGCCTTCCTTGTGGAAGACGGCTCCTTTGGCCCCCACCATGTCGAGCAGAATGCCGTAACGCGCCCGGTAGCCGGGAACATGCGGTTTCCGCGCCCAGTACTGGGAGCCGAGGCACCAATCGGTGTAGTCCGCATCCCGGTTGGGGAGCCATTCAGGCTCGCCATAATCTTCCGCATCAAAGAAGGCGATGTCGACACCCACCTTCGGCAGGCTGTCGCCGAGCAGACGCGCGAGCTCGAGCAGCACACCCACACCTGAACCTCCGTCGTTGGCCCCGTCGATGGGGTCTTTGGTTCGAACGGAATCCTTGTCAGCAAAGGGACGGGTGTCCCAGTGGGCGAAGAGCAGAATGCGGCGTCGGGATTCCGGACGGAATGCCCCGAAGATGTTGCGGATGTCCAATGGCGTCCCATCATACGCCATGACGCGTCCGGTCTGGACCGTCACATCGGCGCCATACGCTTCCAGCTTGCCCTCCAGCCAATCGGCACAATCCCTGTGGCCGTCGGTGTTGGGCACCCGGGGCCCGAAGCCCACCTGAGTGGCGATGTGCGCATAGGCGCTGTCTCCAGAAAACGAGGGGGTTTGCGCCAAAGGCTGTTCCACCGGTGCAGCGGGGGGCGGGATGCGTGGCTGTTCCGGAGAATCGCCGCAACCTGCCAGGATCAAGACCATGGCCAGCACGCTGGCAGGTCCCAACCGGAGATCAGTCCATGGTCCAAGTCGTCCCATCCTTGCCGTCTTTGATTGTCACACCGAGCTTCGCCAGTTGGTCTCGAATGAGGTCGGCGGTTGCCCAGTCCTTGTTGGATTTGGCTTCCGCGCGCAGCGCACACAGCACCTCCATCAGACCGTCGGTGCGGTCGTTGCCCCCAGCGTCATCGCCTTCGTGCTCCAGTCCGAGAATGTCCTGAGCGAAGTCTGCGAACAGGGCTTGCAGGGCTTGAACCCCGGCGGTGTCCAGGGCCATTCGACCGGCCGCCACCGAGTTGACCACCTTGACCGCATCGTACAGTACGGCAATCAAAATGGGCGTGTTGAAGTCGTCGTTCATGGCCGCATAAGCGCGGGCGCGAAGGCTGTCGAGGTCGGGGGCGTTTTCCACGCCGTCCCCGGCTGTCACAGGTTGGAGCTCCTCGGTCAGTTTCCAAGCGCTCATGAGCCGGTCGAGTCCCTTCTCGGCCGCTTGCAGGGCCGGGTTGGAGAAGTCCAGGGTGCCGGCGTAATGGCCCTGCAGCATGAAGAAGCGCACGGTCATCGGCGAGTACCCCTTCTCCAGCAGTTTGTGGTTGCCGGTGATGAGTTCGTCCGGGGTGAAGCCATTGCCTTCGGACTTGGACATCTTGCGTCCGTTGACCGTCAGCATGTTGCCGTGGATCCAGTATTGGACGCGGCTCTCCCCTCCGTGGGCCCCGACGTTCTGGGCGATCTCGCACTCGTGGTGGGGGAACTTGAGGTCCATGCCGCCACCGTGGATGTCAAAGGATTGGCCGAGGTATTTGGTGCTCATCACGGAGCACTCGAGGTGCCATCCCGGAAAGCCGACGCTCCAAGGGGAAGGCCAGCGCATGAGGTGACTGTCGTCCGCCTTCTTCCAGAGGGCGAAGTCGAGCGGATCTTGCTTCTCGTCCTGACCGTCGAGGACACGGGTCTGGTTTTGCAGCTCGTCGATCTTCCGTCCACTGAGGGCGCCGTAGTCGTGGGCCTCGGCGAATTTCCGGACGTTGAAATAGACGCTTCCATTGGATTCGTATGCAAACCCGTTGTCGATGATGGCGGAGATCATCTCGATCTGCTCCACGATGTGACCGGTGGCCGTGGGTTCGATGGAGGGGGGCAGGATGTTGAACACCCGCATGACGTCGTGGAAGTCATTGGTGTACCGCTGCACGACTTCCATCGGCTCGATGTTCTCGAGGCGGGCCTTCTTGCCGATTTTGTCCTCGCCGTCATCGGAGTCACCTGTGAGGTGGCCGACATCGGTGATGTTGCGGACATAGCGCACCTTGTATCCCAGGTGCAGCAGGTACCGGAAGATGACGTCGAAGGTCAGGAAGGTCCGGACGTTGCCGAGGTGCACGTTGCTGTAGACCGTCGGGCCACAGACGTACATGCCGACGTAAGGGGCATTCAGGGGTTCGAAGCGTTCCTTTTTCCGGCTGAGGGAATTGCCGATGTGCAGGTCGCCTGCAAAAGGCGACAGGGTTTCGGAGGAATGGGGGGCGTCCATGGCTGGGCGTTTGGGTGCGGACCGGAGTTCAGTCGCGAATATCGGAAAGCAAAGACCGGCCCGCACAATGAGGCGGACCGGTCTCCTTGGTCAAGTGGGGCCGGCATTCGAGCCAGCCCAATCGGCATCAAGCAGGGATGTCGTGGATGGGTTCAGGAGTCACGCTGGACCAGCTGTCCGTTCCGGAAGGTGGTGCGCTGGATGACCCGGCCTTCGCGGTCGAGTCGGATGAGGTCGCCGGATTCTTCGCCGTCCTCCAACTCGACGACCATCTCGAGTTGGCCGTTGTCGTGGTAGTGGCGCTGTTGGCCTTGCGCCACACCTTGGCTGTCAAAAGCGAGTTGTTGCTGGAGCGATCCATTCGGCCAATACCGAAGGAGTTTGCCGACGTTCATGCCGTACTCCCAACGTCCTTCTTCGTAGAGGCGCCCCTGGTTGTCATACAACCGGTAATCGCCAAAAGGAACGCCACCTGAGTAATGGATCTCAGACCGCAGCAGGCCGTTGTTGTGAAAGCGTTTCCAGAGTCCATTGCGTTCGCCATCGATGACGGGACCCTCTTCATAGACCGCTTCTGCCGGATGATCTGTGCGGCCGGATTCCTTTCCGAGCACAACGACATGCTTCTCGTCGGAGACAACAGCAGCGGTGTCAAAATGTGGCGCCAGGATCAGGGACCAACCCATCAAAAGGGACCAACCTTGGAGGAGGAGTGGAGCGTACATGTTGCCCCCCATTACGGCGCCCCCTCTCTCGGGGTTACGCAGCTGGCAAAAAAATGTGAGAATCAGACTGCGGTCTCTGAGACCTTGCCCTTGGCAGCCACCATCCGGGTGACCAGATCAGACAGCCCCACTTTGGGAGTCCAGCCCCAGTCCGCGCGGGCTGCAGCATCGTCCAGTTCGTCTGGCCAGCCATCTGCGATGACCTGGCGGAAGTCCGGGATGAACTCCGCACGGAATTCAGGGACATGCCGGCGGATTTCCGCAAAGAGGGTCTGCGGATCGAAGGACATCCCTTGGATGTTGTAGGCTTCCGCGTTGCGGATGGCGGATGCCGGCGCCGACATGATCTGGAGCATGGCGCCGATGGCGTCTTCCATGTGCATCATGGGCAGGACGGTGTCCGCCTTGAGGAAGCAGGGGTAGGCTTCAGGTCCTTCCAGGTGGTCAAAGACTTCCACAGCATAGTCGGTCGTACCGCCTCCTGGTGGGCAGAGCTCGCCGATGAGTCCAGGGTAGCGCACGGAGCGCACATCGACACCATGGTGCTTCTTGAACCAGGCGCACCATTGCTCCCCAGCTTGTTTGCTGATGCCATACACCGTCTCGGGGAGGCGGTGTCCATTCTGTGGCGCCACCGGACCGTTCTCAGGACCGAAGACCGCGATGGAGCTCGGCCAGAAAATCTGTGCGATGCGGTTGCGTTCCGCGGCGATTTCGAGGACGTTGAGGAGTCCCCGCATGTTCAGGTCCCAAGCCCATTGGGGCTCTTTCTCACCACGGGCACTCAGCGCGGCAGCCAAGTGGTGGACGTGGGTCGCGTGGTGGCGTTCAAGGACGGTGGCCACCACGTCCCGGTCCCGGACATCCATCATCTCGAAGGGCAAATCGCGCAGCGATTCCAATGCGGGAGGTTTGATGTCAGACAGCACCACCTGTTCCCCGGCCCGGTGCAGGGCAAGGGCGAACTCCGTGCCGAGTTGGCCGGAGGCTCCGATGATGAAGTGGACGTCCTTGGGCATGAAGCGAATATCGGGAGGATGTAGCTTGCATCCGGTCATGAAGGACAAATTGGATTTCCATTACGATCTCCCCGATGCGCTGATTGCCAAGCGGCCTGCCGACCGGCGGGAAGATGCGCGGTTGCTCCATGTGGATGCCGCAGGTGCGATCCACGACCGCATGGTGACGGATTTGCCCAATCTCCTCCCGGGTGGGAGCGGCCTTTGGGTCAATGAGACCAAGGTGCTCCACGCCCGATTGATCGCCAAGAAGCCCACGGGAGGCCGGCTGGAATTGCTGTTGCTCGACCCGCGCGGCCAGCCTGTGGAATGGGCCTTGAACGCGACAAGCCCGGTGTATTGGAACGCCATGGTGGGTGGCGCCAAGAAGTGGAAGGAGGGTGCTTTGGATGTGCCCGACAGCGGCTGCGGATTGAAGGTGGAGCGCCACATGACATCCTTGAAATTCACTTGGGAAGGCGGGGAGCGCTTTGGAGCCGTCTTGGACCGGCTGGGACAGATTCCCTTGCCGCCTTACATGCGCCGAGAGGCCGATGCATCGGATGAAGACCGCTACCAGACCGTCTTTGCCCGTTTGCCCGGCAGTGTGGCGGCACCCACAGCGGGCTTGCACCTCACAGAACCCCTCTTGGCGAAAACGGCGGAGGGGGGTGTGCGTTTCGGCAAAGTCACCTTGCATGTCGGCGTGGGCACGTTCAAGCCGTTGAGCGGTGGCGTGGAAGACCACGAAATGCATGGCGAGCGGTGCCTGGTGTCCACCGAGGCATTGCAGACGTTGGCCGGCATCACGGACTTGACGGTGGTGGGCACGACCACGTTGCGCACGCTGGAGAGTGCTTTCTGGCTCGCTTGTCGATGGAAGCAGGGCGGGGCCGGTCCAGATGTGCCCGTTCAGCAATGGATCCACCGGGAGGTGGATGCCGCCTTCTCGGATTTCGCCTCAGCTGCGGCGTGGCTGGCAGAACAGGTTGGCGAGGAAGGGCTGGAATTCGTCACCCACCTCATGGTGGTTCCGGGCTACACGGTACGCTCTGCGCGGCGTTTGCTGACCAATTTCCACATGCCCAACAGCACCCTGCTGTGCATTGTGGAGGCCATGCTCGGACCGAATTGGCGGGACGTCTACCGCCACGCAGTCTCCGCCCAATACCGTTTTCTCAGTTACGGAGACGCCTGCCTGCTGGAACGGAGGGATTGACCGTTCCCGCGAGGCAGGCGCCTGTTCCTTCGGGGTGCTGAATCAGCTGCCCTGACGGAGGTCCTCTACGTCGGCCTTCTCTCGGATGGCGTTCGCGAGGCGGACCGGAGCTCCGCTGGTCAGCGGGAGGTTCCGGAAGTAGGTGCGGTCGTTCAGGGAGTTCACCTCGCTGGCGAAGTTGCCTGAAGCGTCCACTTCATTGCGTGTGGTCGGGGAGATGACCCAGATGCCATTGGCGCCCTGGATGGGGGCACTCAGCGCGTTGAGGTCCATGGTGAAAGCGGCACCGAGCACTTCGGGCTCAGGGCTGCCTCCAGCGCCTTGAATGCTGGGGAACTTCAAGCTGACACCGGATGCAGCAGAGACAGTGGATCCGACGTTGTCGGCAATCTCGGCGAGGGACGCTCCTTCCATCTTGGCGATGTACATCTCGGCCTTCTTGTCCTGAATGGCACCAGCGCGCATCTGGGCTTCCACATTCTCCAGCGGCGGAACACCGGCTTCCTTGATGCGGACCAAGGTTGCGATCACGTAGTTGCCATCGATGCGGAAGGGGTTGGATACATCTCCAGCCTCCGCGCCATAGGCCCATCCCACCACTTCGCCCGCATTGGCGAGGCCAGTGATGGCGGAAGTGCCGGACTGCAGGTCTCGAGCCTCAACAATGGCGTATCCCATCGTGTCGGCTGCATTGCGGAAGTCCTCCGTCGAGCCGTAATCGATGGCGAAGTCCATCGCGATTTGCTCCGCTTCGTCGGCGGTGGCGGTGGAAATCTCCACAGCGCGCTCGATGCGGGTGATGGTGATGGCGTCTGCCGTCCACTGCTGGTCGAGCACCTCGATCAAGTGGAGGCCGTAGTTCGTCTTGGCGGTACCAATGGTGCCCACGCGGTTGTCGAAGCAGAAGTCCTCGAACGGCTTGACCATGCGGCCACGCTTGAACTCATACTCGCCGCCAGTGGCCTTCGAGCCCGGGTCCTCACTGTGCTTGTTGACGAGGTCGGCGAAGTCGTCTCCTGCGCGCAACCGGCGCTTCAGGGAGTCGGCACGGGCCTCCAATTCAGCCAATTGAGCGTCGTCATTGATGTCGTCGGTCTTGAGGAGGATGTGGCGGCACTTCACGGTGCTGTCGGCCACGGCTTCCTTGGACAACACCTTGTCCATGCGGATGGTCTCCCCTTCGAAGTAGGGTCCGATGACGGTGCCGACAGATGCGGCTTCCAGCTCGGCGGCCTTGGACTCAGCATTGAGGGCGTCGGCTTTGATCTCCAACTCGCTGGCCTCGGCCGTCAAGCCATTCTGGTTGATGAAGCCCTCGTCGCTTTCGGCTTCTTCCCAGTCTTCTTTCCACTGCTCGAATTGGGTTTCGGCCCGCTTGCGGTCGTCGAAGTTGGCGGCGATTGGAATGCGGATGTACTCGAGGTCACGTCCGGCACGCTGGGCGTACTGGGGCTCGTCCTTGTGGTCACGATAGTAGGCCCGGACATCGCTGTCGCTGACCTCCACCTCAGAGTCGGGGATGGCAGAGTACTGCTTGAGCACGTACTGGAAGTCCACCTTGGCTTCGCTGCGGAGGAATTCACGCTTGCCCTCGAGGGTGTTGGCGGCGAGGCCAGCCTTCACCAGGGCATCCAGCTTTTCGCGCATGCGCTTCAGCGTGATGATGTCAGCGTAGCCATTGTACTGGGCGCGGCCGTTGGGGTCGCTGTACATGGCGCTGAACGTCTGGCGCCAGTTGTCTTTCTGCTCTTCGGTCACCTGTCCGCCGTAGAAGGTGCGGGACACCCACGGGGACACATAATCGCCGTAGCGGATGTCATTGAACTCCTCCTTGGTCAGGGCGAGTCCAAGGTCGTTGAACTCGTCGCCATAGAGGCGCTCGGTGACAATGTCGTTCCAGACCTCATTCTGGGCAGCGCGGTTGTCGGTGTAGTTGAACAGGCTGTTGCGCTGCTGCACCTTGGTGCGGTACTCCAGGAAACTGATGTCGTCGCCATTGACGACACCGGCATTCTGACTGCCTGCGGTGTTGCCGAAGAGGGCAATGACAGCGTCATACGGAATGAGGAAGCTCAACATGCCCAACCCGATGAGGGTAAGGAGGAGCGTTTGGCGGTTGCGGATGCTTTCGATCATGCCCATGGTGGCGTGATTTTTCAGTGGTCCGCGAAGATACGAAGGGAGGCCCGGACGGCATTACGCCGATTCGTGGTCGGAATGGAGCACTTCCACGAGCACGATGCGCGCTCCGTCGACACGATTGACCGTCAGCACCATGCCCTCCATTTCGAGGCGATGTCCGGCAGACGGAATCTCTTCCGTCAGGGAGAGAACGAGTCCACCGAGGGTCTCGTAGGCATCGCTTTCCGGGAGGGTCAAACCGAAACGGGCGTTGAGGTCATCCACTTCACATCGGGCACTGAACCGATAGTGCCCCGGCCCCAATTCCATCTCGACCAGGGCGTCCTGGTCGTGCTCGTCTTCGATGTCCCCGATCAGCTCCTCCACGATGTCCTCCATGGTGAGGATGCCTGAAGTGCCACCATACTCGTCGACCACCACGGCGAGGTGTCGCCGGCGCCGGATGAACTCGGCGAGGATGTCTTGCACCCCCATGGGTTCGGGAACGATGATGGTCGGATGCAGAAAACTGGCGATGTCGGCGCCGCTGGAGCCCTGTCCATCTTGGGAGGGAAGGAAGGCGCGGCGCAGGACATCCTTGGAGTGGACGTAGCCGACAATGTGGTCGATGTCGCCGCGGAAGACCACCACCTTGCTCAGGCCGGTATCCGAAAAGCAACGCTCCAATTCGGTCAGGCTCGAATCGACCTCCACCGCGATGATTTCGTTGCGCGGAACGAGACAGTCGCGGGCCTTCAGGTTGGAGAAGTCCAGCGCGTTCTGGAGAATCTGAAGTTCGTTGTCGAGTTCGGCCTCGTCTTCCGGATCGAGGCGCTCATTGAGGCCCCGCACATAATGGTCGAGGTCCACGGCACCCCATTGCTCTTCCCCCTCCGCGTCGGGCTTCCGTCCAAGGAAAATGCGGCTGAGTGCCAGCACCACCGATGCCGGTGCAAGGAGGATGTAGTGCAGGAGAAACAGGGGCAGGGAGAAGACCCGCAACCATCGGTTCGGGGCACCGTGGAAAAAGCTCTTGGGCAGAAACTCCGCGGTCACCAGGACGACCACGGTGGCGATGGCGGTTTGCACGGCCAAGGCCGCAAGTGGCGAAGCGGCGGACTCCCACTCGGGCACACCGAACAACAGGGTGCCTAGCAGCCTGCCGGATTCCAAACCGAAGATGACCAGGGCCAGGTTGTTGCCCACCAGCATGGAAGCGATGAATCGCTCGGGACGGCGCAATAGGTGATCGACGATGCGCCCCGCGATGCCCCCGGAATTGCGGTCAAGCTCGGCTTGCAACCGGTTGGCGGAGACGTAGGCGATTTCCATCCCTGAGAAGAAGGCGGAGGCCAACAGGGACAGGAGGAGCAATGTCAGACTGGAGGGGTCAGGGTCCATGTCGGGGGACGGCAGGAGAACCAAGGTAAGGGAAGGCCGCTCAGTCGGCGGTTTCGGATCCTTCTGTCTCGCGCGAAGCAGAGGCCTCGACTTTGCGACGCAAGGCCCGACGTGTGAGGTACCAGGTTCCAGCGATGGCCGGGAAAAGCAAGCTCATGCGCCCGCCCGCCCAGCCCAGCGTGGCGATGTCGTAAATGGCCACCCCGGCGGCAGCCAGGGCCACGAGGGCCCAAAGCCGTTCTGCGAGGAGGTGGATGCGATCGGTCATGGCGCTGAACTGCGTGTGGTGTCAATCAGAAAGGTACCGGTTGGCCGGAGAATGGTGTACCGTTCGAACCGGGCGTCGGATTCCAACCCTGTCCCCCGGAGAACACCGGCTGGGGTGAGCACCTCGACCGCGGCCGGGGTGTGGACCCTGTCGCTGTCTGCACTCCAATACAGCAATTCCGTCAGCAAGGTGTCCCCTCCTTCTCCCACCAGCTGGACGTTGCCTTCAGCTTTCAGAAACCGCGACGTCTCTTCGAATGTCCCACGGTCCGCGGAGAGGGCAGCGCTCCCGGCGCCATCCTTTGCGAGAACATCCAGCACAAATCCTTCGCCCACCGTCCAGACGGCTTCTTCTTCAGAAGACCGTTCCATGGTGCCTGCACGGAGCCGATGGGAGGGCACCCCCAATTCGCTGTATTCGAGGATGGCGCCCGTCATGCGCTGGGCCGCATCTTGGTCCAGCGTTTCGAAGTCGGCCACGTCACCGAGGTCATTTCGGCACCCTGTCCAGGCCACCGATGTCACCCAGAGGATGCCGATGAAAGTGGCCCAGCGGTGGATCAAGGTTTCCGTGCGGTGGTCGTCTCACCCAGGCATTGAATCGTGATGGACTTGCCCTCATCGATGCCGTAGGTGAACAGGTCGTCCACAGTGGGGTAGGACTTCTTGACCTGAGAAATCTTGGTGTTGGCCTTGCTGGCCACATTGCCATCGATGGACTTGGCGCGCTGGTAGTAGTCGGTGGCGAGCCAGTACACTTCGCGGCCACCCAATGGGCTGTCGGAACAGGCGCTGACCATGGAAGCCACTGCGTCACCGATCAGGAGGTAGGGCTCACCATTGCCGGGATCGGCTTTGGCCGCCTTCCGCGCATAGCGGATGCACTTGGAGACCTGCCCCGCGTTCTTGGCCACCTGGCCGGCCTTCATGAGGTTGCGGGCCGCCTTCGGACAATCGCCACAGAGCTCGACCGCCTCTTCGAAATAGGGAAGGGCGGCACTGTAGTCCCCCTTCTTGGCCAGCTGGATGCCGATGGAGTACGCCGCATCTGCATTCTTCTCCACGGCATACACGGCTTCCGCCACCGGGAGGAAGATGTCGTTGTCCGTGCAGTTTTTCTCGTTGAGAAGACGCAGGGCCTTCTTCTGGGTATCGAGGTCGTCCGGGTTGGCTGCCAACTTGCCTTCGAGGACGGGTACCATGTCGTCGCAATTGGCGACCTGAACGAAGACTTCGTCCAAATTCTTCTGCGTCGTGGCAAACTTGTCGGCACCGGCACTGTCCCCTGCGGCGAGCTCGTTCTGGCGGCCAGCTTCGATGTAGTCGCTCAGGCGCAAGTATTCGTTGAGCAGGTCACCGATGGCGGCTTGCTTGGCTTCGGCTTCCTCCGCTTCGTTCAACACCTTGGCGAGCAGGCCGTAGTAGCCATTCAGGACAGCCGCAGAGCTGCGCTCTTCAAGACAAGCGATGCTCTCCTCAAAGTAGGGCCGGGCTTCGAGCGCTTTCCTTTTGTTGAGGCTGGTCCAATCCATGGCTTTCCGGCCGAGGACTTCGCATCCGTTGTCCGGTTTTTTGCTGGTGGAGGGGAAATGCTCGATCCGCAAGTCGTAGTAGACGAAAATGCTGTCGCGCAATCCGATGGCGCGGGCATTGTCCTTGGCCTTGAGGGCCGCCTTCATTTGACGCTTGAGGAGGTTGATCCCCTTGATGTACATGTTCTGCGACACCTTGGGCGGGCACACCTCACAGGCCTTCTGCCAGAAGGGGTAGGCGTCGTTGTAGTTCTTCTGCTTGTAGTACGTCTCGTACAAGCTCAGGTTCTCCTTGCAGGCGGCCTGTTGCTCAGGTGTGTCGCCGTATTTGCTGTCGTCCTGGGCGTGGGCAGAGCCAGCCACGGAACAGACGAGGAGCAGGAGGAAAGAGGGAAGAAAACGGGTCATGGTTGTGGGCGTGTGCATCTTTCAAAGCAAGGACCGGGCCAAAAGGTTCGGGCCTGTGCGGGGCGGCAAAATTAGAAGAATGAATGGAGCCGTGTTCGGACTCAGTCGTAACGGCGTGGAACGAGCCACTGGTTCTTGAAGAACGGATGGAGCGTGAAGCCCACCGTGGCACCCAAGCCGCGCTCTCGAAGTCCGGATTCTGCAGCGCCAGCCTGCAGGTGTCGCCAATGCACGGCGAGGTTGAGGCTGGACCCGGATCGCGAGCCGAGCATTGGCAAGGACCAGCCCGCACTCCACGTGGTGGCGGTGAGCAGTCCGGCATCGAGGGCGATGTACCCTTCTGTGCGACGCCATCCCAGCTGGTAGGTCGCCCGTTGCCAGCCATTCTCGGCGTCGTCCATGCCACGCGGGGTGAGCATGACGCCCGCTGCCGCTGTGGTGGCATCGGCAAACCCCACACCGGGATCCAACAGGTCGGGGCTGACGGTGGACCAGGTGGCCTGTTCGAATTCAGCCCCCACCCGCAGGCGCAGACCGTCTTCCGTGTTGCGTTCGATTTCCAGTCCCACGGTCCAAATCAGCGGGATGTCCAAGATGAAGTCGGTCGACTCGTTGTGCACGGAATCCACCTCGAGCGGCCCTGTGGACAGGGTCTGCCAGGAGGCCCAGCGGGTGTTGCGGGCGATGGAATGCGAACGTCCCAATTGGGCCATGCCTCCAAGCCGCAGGAGCGTGCTGGCGACGAGCTTGTGGTCTCGGTCAAATCGGGATCCGAGCAAGCGCTCATGGCCGAAGCCGACCGTGAAGCCTGCGGACCGGTGCGCTTCTTCTGTTTCGACCCGGGTGTCCAGAAAAATGGGGTTGGCGACGTCGATGGTCCGAGCGCGCCCCAAGGTCCCGAAGCGCTGTTCGAAACGGGCACCGATGGCGGTGCCGTGGGCGATGATGCGGACGCTGTCTTCCGGCATCCCATCCACGCCGTCGAACGTTTGCCAGCGTGTGCCTTCCCATTTCCGGGCATACCCCGCGTAGGCTTGGGCCAAACCGCCGCTTCCCGAGTAGGAGATGCGGTATTCGTCGGCGATGTCATCCGTGCGGATTTGGCTGACATCGTATCCCGCATTGGACCAGGGCTGCACACCAAAGGAGAAGGCCCCTTTGCCGCCAGCGCGTTTGAGTGCAAAGGCCACCTGTGTCAATCCACCCACTTCGCCACGGGCGGTGCTGTCGCCTTCGGAAATGGTTTCCGTGCGCAATTGGAATCCGCCACCGAACGTGGTGCGGGTCAGAAATGCCGCCGCTGCGGGGTTCCGCGTGTTGAGGTGATGGCGGTCCATCCAGGCGGCCCCCATCTGGCCCATGCCCATCTGAGCGGATGCCGCACCGGATTGCAGGTCGCCCAGTCCGAATCGGGAGTGCGGGGAATAGGTGGTCTGCGCCAGACCCGTCGAAAACAGGCCAAGGGTGAGGAGCAGGGTGAATGGGAATCGGGGGGTCATTCGGCGAAATCGTTCAACAACAGGGCAGCTCCGGTCAGCACAAGGTTTGGGTCCGCGAAAGTCTGCCATCCACCCAAGCCATCAAAATGGGCGGCGTCTCCGCCCGTCAGGATGACTTGGGCGCAAGGGTCGACTTGCTTGAGGTCTTGGGCGGTGCGTTCGACGGCCAGGCGCAAGGCCCGGGGAATTCCGGCCTCCAGCGCGGATGAGGTGCTCGTTCCAAGTGCCCCTTCGGGCTCGGATCGCCAAGGCCATTTTCCATCGGCATCGGCCTGCAATACGGGCAGTCCAGCCTGGGCCATGGCTTCGGATTGCAGGCGAAGTCCCGGCAGGATGGCCCCTCCCCGCCATGCGCCGGGAGAAAGCAGGTCGACCGTGACGCAAGTGCCCGCATCCACGATCACGAAACTGCCGCCGGGGTCGCGGTGATGACAGGCCATGGCCGCGGCCAACCTGTCCGTTCCGGGCGCACCTGAGGTGTATCCAACCGAGAAGGGCAGGCCTTGGGGGATGTCCATCACGTCCACCGCAACGCCCAGACGCTCGGACAAATCGGCCTCTGTCAAATTGCCTGCCGCAGGCGGCCATGCCCTGGACAGCCTTTGGATGCGTTGAAGTGGGCCCCCGGCCTGCGCCTCCATCTCGCGCTGTTCGTCAGCGAGGCGGTCGGCTGCATCCAACCAGGCAGCGCCTCCGGTCGCCACCAGTTCAGGGCCTTGACACCAGGCCCATTTCAATCGGGTTCCGCCGACGTCAAGGAGGAGCGTCAACGCCATGTCATGGCATTCAGGAGGTAGTCCACATCGTGCTCGATCCGCGCGACCACAGGGGCCAATGAGTCCGCGTTGGGCCGCAATTCGAAGTAGAGGGCGCCGCGCAAAAAGCGGTCTTGCCCATCGGTCCGCAAGAATTGAAGGGGGCTGGCTGCATTGCCAGCGATGCGCCAGGTCATGGCCATGCCACCTTCGTCGTATTGGCGTTGCCGGACTTCGATGGCGTCGGCTTTCACTTCGTGTTCGTAGGCGAGCCGGAAAGCATCTTCCACGACGGGAGCGAGGTCGACGCCACCCGCATAGGTGCAGTGGATGCGGGCCGTGTAGGTGGGGTAAACCAGGTTGAACCAGCAGCTGTCTGGTGCGAAATCCCGCACTGGCTCCAGCAAGGACGCCCCGGACAGGGGAATGTCCAGCGGGCAATCCAGGGAGAGGGTCCGAAACAGGGTGTCGTGGAGGGCAATTCGGAAATAGCCTTTTGGACGGGGCACAGGTGGGGCGGAGTCACAGCCAGTCCATCCGAACAGCACCAAGGCCAGCAAGAACAGGACGCAGGTGGCTCTCCAATGGCGTCGGACAGCGATGGCGTCGGCAGGGGTTTTCGGTTCGGCCAGCATCGGGTCAGGAGGCATTGGAGGAAGAAGGCAGGGTGACTTTGATCTGCAAAATCCGCCGCCGATCCACCGCTTCGGCGACAAATTCCACCCCGTTGAACGCGAGGGACTCGCCCCGCTTCGGCAAGCGCGCCATTTGTTCGACCATGAATCCGGCGAGGGTGTCGCTTTCGCCTTTCGCCGCTTCGAATTCGCTTCCATCCAGTCCAAGGATGCGATAGGCGTCGACCAGTGCTGTTTTGCCTTGAAACACAACGGTCCGCTCATCGAGGCGGGAATAGAGAATGTCGTCGTCGTCGAATTCGTCCGAGATGTCGCCCACGATTTCCTCGATGACATCCTCCAAGGTCACGATGCCGCTCGTTCCACCGTATTCATCCACCACGATGGCGAGGTGGACCTTGAGTCGCTGGAAGTCGCGCAACAGGTCGTCGATCATCCGGTTCTCCGGCACGAAATAGGGTTCGCGGAGCAAGGCTGTCCAGTTGACGTCGTCCTCATGCCGGTGAGGGAGAATGTCCTTGGCGTAGAGGATGCCCTTGATTTGGTCGAGGCCCTCCTCGTGAACGGGAACCCGACTGAACCCGCATTCCGCCAGGGCAGGACGGAGGTCGCTCCACGCCGTGTCCATGGCAAACGAGGTCACATCGGTTCGCGGCGTCATGATCTGCTTGACGTCTTTCGAGCCGAAGTTGACGATGCCGCTCAGGATGCGGTTTTCTTCATCCGTCCGTTCCTCGGAGTCGGTGATGTTGACCGCGTGTTCAAGGTCTTCGATGGACACCTCCGGCGGAGCGGCTTCGACCCGTTTCGACAGGGCGGTACCCAGCGCGTTCATGGGTTGCCAGATGGGGCGCAGAATCTGCTGGGCCAACTTGAGTGGACGCGCCATGCGGCGGGCGAGCTCGAGCGGGTGGCGATTGGCGTAGACCTTGGGGAGCACTTCGCCGAACAGCACGATCAGGAAGGTGACGCCAAACACCTGCAAAAGGGTGGCCATCCAGCCGGGAAGGCTCGGCAGCCAGTGCTGCATGAGCACCGTAGACAGCAGGATGATGAGGATGTTGACGGCGTTGTTCAGCACCAGGATGGTGGCCAGGAGTTGCCGAGGTCCTTTGGCTTCATCTGGTTTGGACAGGAGGGCGAGTGCCGTGCGGGAGCGGTCGTCCTCGGCTTCCTCGAGCGCTTCCCGTGCACCGGGGTCGAGGGAGAAAAAGGCGATTTCACTGCCCGATACGAAGGCGCTGACCAGCAACAAGGCGAGGGAAGCCAAAGCTGCGAGCCAAATCCAACCGTCTTGCATCCACGCCATGATCAGAAGGGCAGGGAGGCGCCGTCCATGGAGGCCGGTGCCGAGGGCGATTCGGGTGCCTCTCCCGATGGTGTATTCCCGGAGTCCGCTTGGCCGCGCGGGGATCCGAGCATCTCCATTCGGTCGGCCACCACTTCCGTCGAGCGGTGCTGCACCCCTTCGGCATCCTGCCAGGAACGGGTCCGCAGCCGGCCTTCGATGTAGACGCGGTCCCCTTTTTTGAGGTGGTCGTCGGCGATCCGTGCGAGGTCACGCCACAGGACCACCTTGTGCCACTCGGTGCGCTCTTGCGGATCTCCATCTCCGTTCCGCAGCATCTCAGACGTGGCGATGGACAACGTGCACACGGCTTTGCCCGCTTCGAACCACCGTGTCTCCGGGTCGCGTCCGAGGCGGCCGATGAGCATGACTTTGTTGAGGCCGGGCATGAAGTGCAAAGTACCGAAGGGCAGGCCCTCGAAAAGGGTGAAAAGTGGTCAATTCTTCACAGCGCGGAAGCGGGCCTGCGCCTGCAATTCGGCGATGACCTTGGCGATGAGGCGGGGCCAAGTGCGGCTGTCATCCGACACGGGGAGCCAAGCGCCTGTCCCCGATGGGTTGGGGCCATCGGTCATCTCGAAAGAAAACCAAGCCGTCATTTTTCGGTGGGTCAGGATGTGGCGCACCGGTCCCCACAGATCCAGGCGGTTCGGAGCCCTTCTCCCTTCCTCCATGTGGACCGGAAACGACTCGAGTCCGCCCCAGATTCCGCTGTCTGGACGCCGCTCCACCCACCACTGCAGCTCCCCATTGGCACTGTGCCGCAATGCGACGTGAAACGTGACCTGCATCTCGACAGCGGCTTTCTTGGCGGACTTGACTGGACGTTCGGACACAGTGCCTGTCGCCCGAGCCTGACAGTCTTGGACCAACGGGCAATCCCCGCACTTTGGATTCTTGGGGGTGCACACCAAAGCGCCGAGTTCCATCCAGGCTTGGTTCGAATCCCCCGGGCGTTTCGGGTGGACCAGCTCCGCAGCCGCTGTATCGATGGCGGCCTTGCCTGCTTTCCGATCCACGGGATCCGCAATGTCGAACAGCCGGCTGAGGACGCGCTGGACGTTGCCGTCGACGACGGGTACCGGCTCGGAAAAGCAAATGCTGGCAATCGCGGCGGCGGTGTAAGGGCCGATGCCGGGCAGTTGGCGCCATCCCTCACTGCTGTGGGGCAGCTCACCGTGGAGTTCGTTCACCACATGCTGGGCTGCGGCATGCAGGTTGCGGGCACGACTGTAGTAGCCGAGTCCTTTCCACAGGGCCATGACTTGCTCGGGCGAAGCGGCTGCGAGGTCCTGCACCGTGGGGAACTCCGCAAGGAAACGGTGCCAATAGGCGGTGCCGGTGTCGACACGCGTTTGTTGGAGGATGACCTCCGAAAGCCAGGTGGAATAGGCCTCCGGTGCAGCCCGCCAGGGCAAGTTGCGCGCATGGGCGGCGTACCAGGAAAGAAGGCGGTCCGTGATGGGGTGGGCCGTGGTCATGTGGCGAATTTGCGAATGCGGACCGAAGGCTCGGCGATGTGCCTTCCTTGACTTACTTTTGCCGGCCCATTGAGTGTGGAATTCAATCGATTGAGTTTCAAAGCATCAGCAAACAAATGGACAAGAAGATGACGAAGGCGGACCTCGTGAGCCGCATTTCAGAGAAGACGGGCATCGAACGCCCGGACGTGCAAGCCACGGTAGAGGCGTTCATGGAGTCCGTTCGGGATTCCCTCGAGCAGGGCAACAATGTTTACCTCCGGGGGTTCGGCAGCTTTGTGATCAAGCGCCGCGCCAAGAAGACCGGTCGTGACATCCTGAAGAACAAGACCATTGAGATTCCGGCCCACAACATCCCCTCCTTCAAGCCCGCCAAGAGCTTCATGGAGAATGTGAAGGCCAAGGTGTCCGCCAACTGATTTCGACCCTGCCATGAGCAAACAGGACACACGCCGTTCAACACTTCCCTGGATCATCGGGGGATTGTGCGTCGTGCTGGCCGCGCTCGTTTGGCAGGTCATCCCCCGGCAACCTGCCGGCCTGGCGCAAGAGGACATCCCCACCACCCTCGCGGAAGCGGAGCCGGTCGACCCGGTTCAAGCCGCCGTGGAAAAGGTGCGCGGAGCCAACCCCATGGAGGGCATCCTCGAGCTCAAGGCCCTTGCCGAAGCTGAACCGCCCAACGTCGATGCCGTCATCGAACTCGGTCGATTCAGCATCCAATCCGGCCAATTGGACAAAGCGAAGGAGCGCTTCGTCCAGGCCATTGATTTGGCGCCTGAACGCGCGGAACCCCTGGTGCAACTCGGCATGCTCGAGTTGGACGGAGGGAACCCCGCTGAGGCCCTCATCCATTTTGAACGGGCTGTGATGGTCGACAGCACCGCCCACAACGCTTGGTTCTTCCAAGCACAATGCCACGAGCGCCTCGGCAATCCGGGCTTGGCACTCGCCGGCTACCAGAAGTTTCTCCCCCTGTCCCCGGATACCATCATTGAGCAGGCGGTCCGCCAACGCATCGACCTCCTGTCCCAAACGAACCCCTAAACCATTCCAATCATGCCGAGTGGAAAGAAGCGCAAGCGTCACAAGATGGCGGTGCACAAGAAGAAGAAGCGTCTCCGCAAGAACCGTCACAAGAAGAAGAAGTGACGTTCACCGGCTTTGCCGGACGGGCGTAGTGCCCGTCGATCGGCACGGCCTCTTTTTCTAAGCGCGTGAACGTCGAACTGGTCATCAACAAGACCAAGTCCGGGTTGCGCATTGCCATGCTGGAGGACGGCCAATTGGTCGAACTCCATGAAGACAATGGTCAACAGGACTACGCGGTCGGGGACGTCTACCTCGGCCGGGTCAAGAAGGTGCTGCCCAGTCTGAACGCCGGATTCGTGGACATCGGCCATCCCAAGGATGCCTTTCTCCACTATTTCGACCTTGGACCGCAGTACAAGAGCTTCAAAAAGTATACCCAGCGTTCCATCAAGGGAACGCAGGCATCTGCCGACCTCGCCAACTTCAAGTTGGAGTCGGACATCGAGAAGAAGGGCAACATGAAGGACGTGGTGTCTGCGAGTCAGACCGTCCTCGTCCAGGTGGCCAAGGAGGCCATCTCCACCAAGGGTCCCCGTCTCACGACGGAAGTCACTTTGGCGGGCCGCTATCTCGTGCTGGTCCCCTTTTCCAGCAAAATCAGCATTTCCCAACGCATCGGAAAGGAGAGCGAGCGCAAACGTCTTCGCGTCCTCCTGCAAAGCATCCGCCCGGAGAACTGCGGCATCATCGTGCGAACGGTGGCCCAGGAAAAGGGAGCGGCTGACTTGCACGCCGATCTGGAGGACCTGACCAACCGTTGGAAGGAACTCCATGCCAACCTGCGCAACGCCAAGCCGCGTCAACGCGTGTTGAGCGAGATGAACAAGACGAGTTCCCTCTTGCGGGACCTCCTCAACCCCAACTTCTCCCAGATCCTGGTCAACGACCCGGAAGTGGCGGAGGAAGTGCGGGAGTACCTCTCGGCCAATGCGCCGGACAAGCTGGACATCGTCAAGGAATCCAAGGCGAAAGACGTCTTTGACGACCGCGGTGTCCACCGGATGATCAAGGCGAGCTTCGGCCGTCAGGTCAACCTTCGGAGCGGCGCGTACCTCATCATCGAGCACACCGAAGCCATGCACGTCATCGACGTGAACTCGGGCGGACGGAAAGCGGGTGCGACCTCGCAAGAGGAGAACGCCACCGCCACCAACCTCGAGTGCGCGACCGAAATCGCACGGCTGCTGCGCCTTCGCGACATGGGAGGCATCATCGCCATCGACTTCATCGACATGGGCCAGGTGGAGAACCGCCGGAAGCTCACCGAGACGATGCGCAAGGCGATGAAGGCGGACAAGGCCAAGCACAATGTGCTCGCGCCGAGTCGCTTCGGCGTGGTGGAAATCACCCGCCAGCGCGTGCGGGAGGTGACCGACATCAAAACGGCGGAGCAGTGTCCTTCCTGCAATGGAACGGGCAAGGTGGAGGCCAGCATTTTGGTGACGGACCGCATTGAAGACGCCCTCAAGGCGGCTGCAGATCGCGGGTTGGGAGAGGTCACCCTGCTGATTCACCCCATGGTGGAAGCCTATGTCACCCGCGGATTCTGGAACAACCAGGTCAAGCGGTGGAAGAAGGCGTTCGGCATGAAAATCACCGTGGAGGGCAACTCCTCCATGGAACTGCTTCAGTACAACCTCTACGATCCCTCCGGCGAGGAGATCACGCTGTAACGACGACGTCCGGTCGGGGCGGCAATTCCTTGGGATAGGCCAGGAAATGCCGCTCCACCGGAACGCTCAGGGCACTGAGGTTCAAGTGGTCGGATGCCGAGGCCACATCCCGAATGGAGCCATCCTTGAATTGCATCTGAATGCCGTGGGCGGCCGTGCTGTAAGCCCGGTTGTCAATGCGGTCATGGAGCACGAAATGCGCGGCTTCTTCTGCGCTCAAACCGTAGAGGGATTGGACGGCGGAGATGCGTTCCGCAATGTCGTCCTGGTTGAATGGGGCGTCGCGGAGTTCGATCTTGAACAGGCGCCGCTGGGAGATGCGGCGGCTCAAGTCGGACAGCACAAAGTCGGAGTGCTCCTGCCAGGCTTTGATGCAACACATGATGTCGTTGTCGTCCATGGCGCAGAAGGCAGCCAGCACATCCGGGTCGGCCATGAACCTGGCCCGGTCGAGGTCCTGTTCGAGGAATGGCCGGACCGCAGGGGTGGTCCACACCTCGACCCCGTCGCGCACGAGGTCGCGGGCCCGCTCGAGGACGCCCATCATCATCCATTCTGCTGCCAGCACGGTCTTGTGCAGGTAGACCTGCCAGTACATCAGCCGCCGGGAGATGATGAATTTCTCGATGCTGTAAATCCCTTTCTCCTCGACCACCAAGCGGCCTTCGTGGACGTTGAGCATGCGGATGATGCGCTCTGAACTGATGCGGCCCTCACTCACCCCGGTGAAGAAACTGTCGCGCCGCAGGTAGTCCATGCGGTCCATGTCGAGCTGGCTGGAGACGAGGTCGTGCAGGAA
>CALBSW010000017.1 GCA_937967465.1 uncultured Flavobacteriales bacterium | reverse complement strand
ACTTCCACCTCCACCCCGTAAGACTGGGCGAAGAGCAGAGTGGGCATTAGGCACATGGCCAATAGTAGCTGGTACAGCTTCATGATTTGGGAGTTGGTTCAATTCGCCTCTAAAATCACCTGATTCTCTGGGCATTGAACTGTGCCAACAGGTCGTCTATCAACATTGAATGTTGAACGGCGCCCAATACCGTTGCGAGTCACGCCCAAAACCCCACCTCCGAGAACGAAAAAGGGCGACCTGATGGTCGCCCTTTCTCAGTGATATCGCAGAGAAATTACTGCTTGACGACGCGGAGCACCTCCACGGCATCGGCCACTTCCAAACGCAGGAAGTAGACACCGGACTCAAATGCAGCCAAGTCCATGCGCTGGACGAACTGGCCGGAGAGGTTTCCGAGGTCTTCACGGCTCACCTCGCGGCCGAGACCGTCGAGCATTACCGCCATCACGGATTCACCTGCAAGGCCCGTCATGCGCACCTCCACGAGGCCGTTGGTCGGGTTCGGGAACAGCGTGACATCGATGGTATTGACAACCTCGTCGAGTCCACTCACCACCACAATGGTCGTGCTCGTGAATTCGCAACCATTGGCATCCGTGATCGTCACGGTGTAATCACCTGCTGCAACACCCGTCGCGTCCTCGTCTTCACTGGTGAAGCCTGGACCATCCCAGCTGTAATTGTAAGGCTCCGTGCCTCCAGTCACGGTGATGTCAATGACACCGTCGGATTCGGCGCCAGTGGCACCCGCATTGGCATCCACGTTGACCACAATGGCATCCGGGCCACCCACGGTCACATCCGCCGTACCGGCACACTCGGAATCGTCCTGAACGGTCACCGTGTAGTCACCGGCCTCGAGTCCGTCGAATTCGCCGTTGGGTCCGAATCCAGAGCCACCGAAGTCGTAGGTGTAGCCCATGCCCGTACCACCAGTAGCGGTCACGACCACGGCACCATTGTCATCGCCGTTGCACAGCACGTCAGTGACAGCAACCGTGGGCACAATCTCAGCCGGCTCCGTCAGGGTCACGCCTGCGTCGTAAGAACAACCATTGGCGTCCACCACCTCGATGGCGTAGTCGCCTGCACCGATCATGTTGAGCATGACCATGTCCAGCGTATCGCCGTCCACAACGTAGTCCAACGGGGCCGTTCCACCTTGGACTTCCACCGCAATGGAACCGTCCATGTCTCCGAAACAGCTGGGGCTCACGAGCTCAGCAAGGGATTCGAAAGCGGAAGGCGTCGTGACCGTCACGTCGGTCAACGTGTCCGGGCAGCCGTTGACATCTTGCGCATAGAAGGTGTATGTGCCAGGAGCCAGGGTGTAGGTGTTCTCCTCGGAGTACATCATGCCATCCGTGCTGTACGTCGTGCTGTTGCCGCTGCCGCCGAAGAAGTTCAGCACCACCGTACCGTCCTCCGTGTCTGGGCACGTCGTGGGCGCCACAGCTTGGGCATACAGATTGAAGGGCTGCGGTGCACTGACTTGGATGCCTGGAGTCTGGTCCGTGCATCCATTCTCGTCAATGGCATAGACCGTGTACAAACCGCTTCCAATGCCTTCGAACAGCAACATCTCGGATCCCATTTCGAAGTAAGGCATGCCCGTGCTGTCGGTCAACGGCGCCATCATGCTGTACTCGACCGTTCCGGTGCCGCCCGTGCTGGTTCCGCTCAGGACAGCGTCCGCTTCGCCCGCGCAGCTGATGGGGTCAGACAAGCTGGCCGTCACCATCAAAGGGTCCGGGGTGCCCACCATCACCGTGGTGTCCACGGAGCAACCTTGGGCATCCGTCACGGTGATCATCACCTCGCCTGCGGATTGGTTGGCAAAAATGCCGGTTGCGTTGGTGGTCATTCCATTGTCATAGACCAAGCCGCCTTGACCGCCAGAAACCATCACCGTGGCTTGGCCGTCTGCGTAGCCGGAACAGCTGACCCCCATGCTCATGGTGGAGCTGATCGTCAATTGGGTCGCCGGGTAGTCGCAAGCGTAAACGCAGGTACCATCGTCTTCGTTGGCGTCCATGTCGAAGTTGGTCGCATCCATGTCGGTGCAACCGAACACGGCGTCCGGGGTGCTGCTAAAAGGGAGCGTCACCGTGGACACCTCAGATTGCACGCCACCGGCGAAGGTGGAGATGCTCACCACACCATAGAGCTCGTTGTTGGTCGTGAACTGACCAATCATGACCAAGCTGTCAGGGCCTGCGTATGCGTTGGAGTCCGGGAACAAGGGGAACCAGCTTCCACCCGTCTGGGTGTCGATGATGATGTCGCTTCCGGTAGCACCAAGGCCGGGCTCGAAGGCCACGGACCAGTCGCTCATCGGGTCACCCACCGTGTTGATCGGAGCCTCTCCAGCAGACGTGTTCGCGGGTGCGTCCATGCCCACCGTGACGAAGCTGTCGTACTCGAGGTCGGGGAAGCCACCGAAAATGATGGCGTTGTAGCTCGCATTGGTCAAGCCGCCCAAAGAGCTGTTGTAGAAATTGTTGTCCGCTTGAATCTTCGTCGGGAAGTCAGCGTCACCGTATACAGCGGCCAGGAAATCCTCGGAGGAGGAGAACTTGGCGTAGAGACGGTAGGTGTTGTAGCCAGTGAGGTCGGCCGTTCCCTGCATGCCGATGTTTTCGGCGTAGGTCTCGACCACGATTTCAGTCGCTTGGGAATAAGCAAGGGTGCTGCAGAACATTGCAAACACACCGAGTAGCAATCGCTTCATGCGTTCGTTTGGTGTTTGTTGTGAATCAGGGGGCAATATAACCGCATCGGCTCGGGTAAACAGGTCGATTCCTCCGAGAGGATTGACGGAATTTTCACACCCTGCGTAGGAATGCAAGAAGGGGGGCCGCAGCCCCCCTTCCAGAATGAGATGTTGGACGGTCCAATTACTTGACTGTCAGACGCAAAGTGCTTCGCTGAAGGCCGTTCCGAACCTCCAGAATGTAAACTCCCGGACGGAACGCCTCGGTGCCGTAGGTCGTCACCATGCCGGGAACAATGCGCGTGCGCTCGGACAGGATCACCTTTCCAGTCAAATCAAAGACCCGGATGTCCGCCAAACCGTCGAATCCGTCAAAGCGCACATTGAGTACGTCTTCTGCAGGGTTCGGGAAGGCTTCCAGACCGATGTAGTCCTGGATCTCCTCGATGCCGATGATGGTGCCGACCGTGTCGCCGTTGCAGTCAAGGCAGCTGGCGTAGCAGTATGCGCCGAGCACTTCAGCCTCTCCAGAACGCACGTGGGTGCGGTTGAACTCACCGAAGGGGTTGCTTTGTCCGCAGCCACCGGCCTCGAAGTCGCCGACTTCGGCCACGCTGTCGTCCTGAACACCGCCCGGGTACGGATCGCCATTGCAGTAGCGGTATTCGAAGAAGGCCGCTCCGGACACTTCGTACGTGACCTCGTACACGTTGTCGCCGTCGTCATCGCTCATCTGGAGCGCGCCAGCTTGCCACTGCGGCGTGGTGATGCCGCCAATGAGCCACACACCGGTCTCGGACACCGTCTCGTTGGCCATGTCGACCTGGAAGGTGATCGGCGCAGGATCCGGATCCGCCACGCAGGTCTCGCTGCACTGGTTGTAGCAATACTGGACGGTAACAGCCTCCTCTCCCACGGTGATGGTGCGGTTGCCATTGGTCACACACTCGCCGGGAGGGTTCTCGTTGTCGATGTTGCCTTCGCCGTCGCCACCCCAGTTGTTGCCGTTGATGAACTTGAACTCATAGTCACCGGGCGCGATGTCGAGTGTGGCCTCGTAAATCATGTCGCCGTCGTCGTCCGTGAGGAAATCCACACCTGCGGACCAACCTTGGAAGCTTCCTGCAACGCAAACACCGTTGGCAGACACTTCCGCCTGCGTGCTCATGTCCACGCGGAAGGTCACGGGCGTCGGAGCCACACAGCTTCCACAGGTGTTGTAACAGAAGGGCTGACCGGGGTTGGCCTCGTAAACCATGTCGCCGTCGCCCAAGGCGAGGAAACGGTTGCCTTGATTGGAACACTCTCCTTCAGGGTTCTCGTCGAATCCCCAAGCGTTTCCGTTGACGAACTTGAATTCCACCGTATCCACAGGGTTAAGCATGGCGCCGTCCACCGTCGCCACATACGTGTAGACCATGTCGCCGTCGGCGTCATCCATCATCAGGAAGTTGGCACCGTCCCATCCGTTGAAGTTGCCGTTCATGTGAACGCCCACTGGATTGATGGCGTCTTCCTGGCTCATGTCGACTTGGAACAGAATGGTGGTCGTGCCACAGGCACCGCATTGTCCGAAACAAGGCGTATCCAGCACGGTGTCGCCCATCGGCATGAAGTACCGGTTGGACCCGCCATTCCAAGCGCAGGCTGCGGGTGCAGACTCGTCGGCTCCCCACGCATTGCCGTTGATGAACTTGTACTCGACCACTTCCAATGTGTCGGAGACGTCCACAGTCAATTCGTAGACGCCGTCCATGTCGTCATCGGCCATCATCGTGCTGGCGGGATCCCAGCCCTGGAAATTGCCGGCCACATGGACGCCCTCTGCGGCGACGGTCTCGTTGTTCATGTCCACACTGAAGGTGACGGACACGGTTTGGGCCTGCACGCTCCATCCGAGCAGCATGGCCAACAAAAAGGTGTAAGGTGTTTTCATGAATCGTGTAATTGATACACGACGAAATTAGCTTGCAACCATGAACCTCAATCGCTCGACCCAGTACTTGTTGACCGTGGTCCTTGGATTGCTCCTGACCACGTGGTGCATGCCCCATACTTCGCTGGCGCAGCCCAGCGGGCCGGTCATCCAGAAGATGGAGCCACCCCATTGGTGGAATGGCGGCACCGAGCGGGAGTTTGTCCTGGTCCTCCACGGGCCCCAGCTGGCGGAGTGCTCCGTCTCCATCGAGGAGCCCGGATTGACCGTACTCGGCACTGAACGGCGCCAGCATGACGACTACCTCTTTGTACGGATGCGCGTGGAATCCGATTGCCCTGCGGGCACCCACTCGCTTGCCCTGACTGCAGCAAAGGGCAAGACCACCTTCCTCTCCTTCCCCATCCACGACGCAGACGGCATTCCCAAGGGTGGCCAAGGCGTCGAATCGGGATCGACGATGTATCTCATCATGCCCGATCGCTTCGCCAATGGCGAGCCGTCCAATGACACGGTGGATGGGTTGCGGGAGCAGGGCGTGGACCGCTCCGAGATGTATGCCCGGCACGGTGGCGACCTGCAGGGCATCGCACAACACGTGGACTACCTGGATGCGCTGGGAATCGATGCCGTGTGGCTGAACCCCGTCCTGCTCAACGACCAACCCAAGGCGAGCTACCACGGCTATGCCGTCACTGACCATTACCAAGTCGATCCGAGGCTCGGTGGCAATGCGGCCTACCGAGACATGGTCGCCGCCTGCCATCAGCAGGACATCCGGGTGATTCAGGATGTCATTTTCAACCACTGGGGGCACAACCACTGGATGGTTCGGTCCTTGCCCGACAGCAGCTGGCTGCACCAATGGCCTGAATTCACTTTGACGAACTACAACTGCAACGTGATGACGGATCCCCACGCGGTGCAGGAGGAAGTGGATCAATTCAACCGAGGCTGGTTCGTCCGCCAAATGCCCGACCTCGCACCGGATGAAGACCCTCTTCTCGCCGACCTGCTGGTTCAGAATGCACTCTGGTGGATTGCAGAGGCCGGCGTGGATGGGTTCCGGATCGACACATACCCATACAGCGATCAAGCCTTCATGGCCGAATTCGCGGAGCGCATCCTCGCCCAGCATCCCGACCTATATATGTTTGGTGAGTGCTGGGTCTCGAGTCCTGCAGCGCAAAGTCAATACCTCTCGGGCAGCCAACTGTCCACCTCGGACAGCCACTTGGAAAGCGTCAAGGACTTCCAGCTTCACTTCGCCTTGCGCGATGCCATCGGAGAAGACCCTTCCTGGCGAACCGGCATCACACGGGTGCATGGCATGCTGGGGCAGGACGGTGTCTACCCCGACCCCAATCGGCTGGTCACGTTTGTCGACAACCACGACACGGACCGGTGGTTCAGTGTGGCAGGCGATGCCGACCGGGCCCGCTACGGCATTGGCCTGGTCATGATGACCCGCGGACTTCCGTGCCTCTATTATGGAACGGAGTTGGGCATGGACGGCTTTGCAGCACCCGACGGCTTGGTCCGGGACGATTTTCCGGGCGGCTGGGCCGAAGATGAACGCAGTGCTTTCCAAGCGGATGAACGCACACCACAGGAGCGCACCCTCTGGTCGTTCACGTCTGCCCTGGGGCAGGCCAGAAGGACCCATCGCGCGGCTTTTGCCTCCCCCATGTCCCATTTGATTCCGCGCCAAGGTCAATACCACTTCATGCGGAGCGATGGCACAGCGCATTTGCTCGTGCTGACCAATGCCTCCGATGAGGCAGCCAAGGTCGATTGGGCACAACTCGCCCCCTTGCAACACGGCGCATCGATTCTCCGTTCGGCTCTGGGGTCTTCAGGGGATGGACCGGAACAGTTGTCTTGGGGAGAGGCCTTGACCCTCGACCCGTGGCACTTTCAGGTGTACCTGCTGGGGTCAGAGTGACCCCTCCCCGGTGATGGCCTTGCGCCAATCCTCGTGCACCCGACAGACCTTGCCGGCTTCGGTGTCCCAACTGACCAGCGTGGTGGCTGCCCGGAACGCCAGCATCGCGCCCTCTTCCTTTCCCCCGGGCAGAACGATGCCCTCATAACGGATGTGGATGCTCGAATTGCCCATCCCGGACGCGCCGAGCCGGATGAGCAGTCGGTCACCCGGGTTGACAGGCTTGAGGTAGTCCATTTCATTGCGGGCCACCAATACCCCGTGCTTGCGGAAGTCCCACCGCTCAGGGACGCACGCCTCGAACCACGCGATGCGGGCCTCCTCGAGAAAAGAGAAGTAGCGCGCGTTGTTGACGTGTCCGAACGTGTCGAGGTCGCTGTAGCGCAAGCCGACTTCGAAATCGATGATGGGGCCCATCGCCTCAAAGGGGGCGTCGAGGGGGTTGGTGGAGGTGTTCATGACGTGAATCCGCAACAAAGGTCGACCATCGCCTGACAACCCGCGCCATTGCTGGATTCCCGGGTTTTTCCATAATTGACCCCGCTTTTTTCACAAAATGCAGAAAAACGTCCGGAAAGCCGCGTGAACCGCGGGGTGAAGCCCATACATTGCAGACGTTCACAACCCAATACAAGAACACATGAACAAATCAGAACTCCGTGATGCCATGGCCGAAGGTGCTGGCATCAGCAAGGCCGACGCCGGCCGCGCCCTCGACGCTTTCATCGACGCCACCAGCGGTGCCCTCAAGGCAGGTGACCGTGTTGCCCTCGTTGGCTTTGGCTCTTTCTCCGTGACGCACCGCGAAGCCCGCAAGGGTCGCAACCCGCAGACCGGCAAGGAGATCACCATCGCAGCGAAGAACGTGGTGAAGTTCAAGCCAGGTGCTGAGCTGAACGCGAAGGTCAAGTAATCCTTCAGTTCTTTGGAACGAATCCCCGGGCGGCCATTGGCGGTCCGGGGATTTTCTTTGCACTGTGTCGGACGACCGCTATTCTCTTCTCTCCCCGTTTCTGACGGATGCGCGCAAAGCGCGTTTTGCCGAGGTGCTGGCAGAGCGTACCCATTGGGTCACCGCCGTGACGGAAGACTTGTTCGACCCCCACAACATCTCCGCCGTCCTCCGCAGCTGTGACGGCTTCGGCATTCAAAGTGCCCACATCATCGAGGTCAACAACCCCTACCGCTTGTCCCCTGGTGTGTCCAAAGGGGCCGCCAAGTGGCTGGACATCGAGCGCCACACGGACACCACCCACGCCCTGCGCGATTTGAAAGCCCGGGGGTATGCCATTTGTTGCACCACCCCCCACACCGACGACACCACACCCGAAGCGCTGCCTCTGGACCGGCCTGTGGCCTTGGTCTTCGGCTCGGAAGGCCCAGGCATCACGGATGCTGCGCGGGCCGAAGCGGACCATTTTGTCCGCATTCCCATGTACGGGTTCACCGAGAGCTTTAACATTTCCGTGGCCGCGGCCTTGACCTTGCAAACGGTCACGCGACGTGTGCGGCAAAGTGCGGATCTCGACTGGCGCATTCCCGAATCGGAGCATGCCCGCATTCTGGGCGATTGGGCGGCACGCACCGTGAAAGACGCACCGGGACTTCTGGACCGATTGCGCCGGGGCGAACGCCCTGATTCCATCCGATGAACCAGGACATCGGCACGGACTACCGGTCCATCCTTCAACTCGCCTTGCCCATCTCGGCAGGCACATTCGTGCAATTTATGGTCGTCCTGACCGACAATTTGTTTCTGAGCCGCACCTCGGATGTGGCGCTGAATGGCGCAGGAAATGCGGGCATCTTCTACATCACGCTCGGCATGGTCGGCGCGGGCTTCGCCAACACGGGCCAAATCCTCATCGCGCGGCGCATGGGGGAATCCAACCCGTCTGAGACCCTGCGCATACTTCGGTCGGGCTTGCTGACAGCTGCAGTTGCCGGCCTCGTCCTCATCGGCATCCTCTCCGGGGTCCTGTCTGCCGGTTTCTCCTCCATCTTCCGCGATGCCGCCACAGCGGCGGTATTTGACGACTTTCTCGGCATTCGAAAGTGGGGCCTGCTGCCCTCCTTCATGCTGCTCATGTGCAATGCCTTCTTCATGGGCACGGCACGATCCAAAGTGCTGATGTGGGCCATGATCACCACGGGGTCCGTCAACATCATCGGCGACTTCGTCCTGATGAACACCGCCCCGGGGTGGCCCGCACTCGGAGCCCGGGGCGCTGCCTTTGCCAGCCTCACAGCGGAATGCGCCGGGCTGTTGATTCTCATCGGACATGTCATTCGGCAGCATGGCCGTGAACTCCGCTCCGCCTTGTTGATGACGATGTCCGAATGGGGCCATTGGGTGCGATTGGCCCTGCCCATGATTCTCCAGCTCACCTTGACGCTCGGGACATGGAGCATGTTCTTCTTCTTTGTCGAACAGGTGGGTGTCCTCGAGCTGAAGGTGAGTCACATCGCACGGAACTTCTTCATGTTGGCCTTCGTGGTGTCCCAAGGCATTCAGCAGACCACCCGGACCTACATCAGCACGTTGCTCGGGGCAGGACGTCAGCGCGAACTCGGCACCGTGATGTTCCGTCTCTGGGTGGTCAATTTCTGCGGCATCACCCTCCTCGCCCATGGCGGACTGCTCTACCCGTCCTGGCTTGCTGCCCCCTTCTTCGACGACCCTGTCGGTTTGGATGCCGCTGCCAAGACCCTGCCCATCATCTTCATCGCCATGTGGATGTACAGTGGCAGTTCGGTGCTCCTGAGCACCGTGCAAGGGAGCGGGCACACCCGTCCCGCGCTGGTCATCGAGCTGATTGCCTTGGTGGCCTATACGGCCGTGACCGTGCAACTGACCCTGATCGACCCCCAGCCGGTCTGGCGAATCTGGCTTGTGGAGCTCGTGTATTTCGGTCTGATGGGATTGGGCGCCTCGTTGTTCCTGTCCCGTTGGGATTGGCGATCCAAGGCCCTCTGACCTGCTTCAGAACGCTACCTTCGCGGCGCGTGAGAACCCACCCTCCCCTTCGCATTGTCTTTTTCGGCACGCCCGATTTCGCAGAGGCCAGCTTGCGCGCCTTGGCAGCGTCGGAGCACGAAGTCGTGGGCGTGGTGACCGCACCGGATCGTCCTGCCGGACGGGGCCAACGGCTCCAGCCCTCCCGGGTCAAAGTGGCCGCGTTGGAATTGGGCCTTCCTTTGGCCCAACCCGAGAAACTCCGTGCTTCCGACTTTCTGGCCACGCTCGACCGGTGGGATGCCGACCTCTATGCCGTGGTGGCCTTCCGGATGCTCCCGGAAATGGTCTGGTCGCGTCCGCGCATCGGCACGGTCAACGTTCACGGCAGCCTGCTCCCTGACTTCCGTGGGGCCGCACCCATTCAGCATGCCGTCAAAGCCGGGGTGTCCAAGACAGGCGTGACGTCCTTCTTCATCACAGCCGACATCGACACCGGTGCCATTCTCCTGCAAAGGGCCATCCCCGTGGGCCCTGAGGCCACTGCTGGCGACGTCTATCAGCAGCTCATGGTGGAAGGAGCTGGCTTGATGGTCGACACCGCCGATGCGCTGTCCGATACACCGTTGGACGGCGTTCCGCAAAGCGCCTTGCTGACGGGAGCTGAACGGCCTGCGCCGAAACTGTTCCGACAGGATGGCCGTGTGGACTGGAGACAATCCGACCGAGAGGTGGCCGACTTCATTCGCGGCATGACCCCCTTCCCCGGGGCTTGGACCACCCTGAATGGCGCCACCCTCAAACTCGATGGCGCCTTGGTTTCAGAATCCGGGGAATCCGCTCCAGGAGGACTGGCTCCAGGAGACTGTCACATCGAGGGAGAAACGTGGTGGGTCGGCACCCAAGGACAGCCCGTCCGACTGCGTCGGGTACAGTTGGCAGGCAAACCATTCATGGATGTGCCTGACGTCTTGCGGGGGTATCGCTACCCCATCGCGTCCCTTGGAACGGACGGGCACTGAGCCCGCACCGTCACCCTGCTCCGTAGGCCTCCAAGAGGAGGTCCAGGATCTCATCTGCAGACTGCACCACAGGAGAACCCGGTCCAAAAATGGCCGTCGCTCCTGCAGCGTACAGGGCATCGTAATCCTCGCGGGGAATCACCCCACCCACGACAACCAACATGTCCTCCCGACCGAGTTTGGTCAAGGCATCCACCAAGGCCGGAATCAGCACGAGATGGCCCGCAGCCAACGTGCTGACCCCCACCACGTGAACGTCATTTTCCACGGCCTGTCTCGCCACTTCCTCTGGGGTTTGGAACAGGCTTCCGAGGTCCACGTCGAATCCGAGATCGGCAAACGCGCTGGCAATCACCTTGGCTCCCCGGTCGTGTCCATCCTGGCCCATCTTGGCCACGAGAATCCGCGGCTGACGGCCTTGTGATTGGGCAAAGGTTCTGGCTTTCTCCACGGCACTTTTGAATTCCTCCCGGTCGCCCAGGTTCTTCTGAAAAATACCACGGACCGGCCGGACGACCGGCTGATGACGGCCGAATGCGCGCTCCATGGCGTCGGAAATTTCACCCAAGGTGCACCGAACCCGCGCCGCGTTGACGGCGGCTTCCAGCAGGTTGCCTCCATTCTTTGCGGCCTCTTCCACGCCTTCCAGGGCCATGGCCACCTGAGTGGCGTCCCGGCGCCGTTTCAACAACTCCAGCCGTTCGGTTTGTCCCTTCAGGACCTCCTCGTGCTCCACTTTCAAGACCTCGAGGTTGTCCGGAGCCGACCCCGGAAACAGGTTCAAACCCACGATGCGGTCCTGCCCGCCATCAATGCGACTCTGCTTTTCGGCAGCAGCCGTCTCAATGCCCTGCATGGGCAAGCCTTGTTCGATGGCCTTTGGCATCCCCCCTGCAGCTTCCATCTCCTGGAGGATGGCCTCCGCGCGTTGAATGAGGGACTCTGTCTTGGCTGCGACCGTTGGGTCGCCACCCAATGGATCCACCCACCGCGTGGTCCCCGCCTCCTTCTGCAGGATGAGCTGGGTGTTCCGGGCAATGCGTGCCGTGTCTTCCGTCGGGAGGGCGATGGCCTCGTCCAAGGAATTGGTGTGCAAGCTCTGGGTCCCGCCCCATACGGCTGCCAACGCCTCGATGGTGGTGCGGGCGACGTTGTTGATGGGGTCTTGTTCCGTCAGGGTCCAACCGCTGGTTTGACAGTGCGTCCGCAGCATCAAGGACTTGGGATTCTGTGGCTCGAATTGCGACATGTACTTGGCCCAGAGCACCCGTCCTGCGCGCAGCTTGGCCACCTCCTCCAACAGGTCCATACCGATGCCCCAGAAGAAGCTCAGGCGCGGCGCAAAACGGTCGACATCCAATCCCGCAGCGATGCCGGCTCGGACGTAGGCGAGGCCATTGGCGATGGTGTAGGCCAACTCCAGCTCGGCCGTGGCTCCCGCTTCCTGCATGTGGTAGCCGGAAATGCTGATGGAGTTGAATCGCGGCATGTGTGCCGCCGTGTAAGCGAAAATGTCGCTGATGATCCGCATGCTCGGCGCCGGCGGATAAATGAAGGTGTTGCGCACCATGAACTCCTTCAGGATGTCGTTCTGGATGGTGCCGGTGAGGGCTTCTGCAGGAACGCCTTGCTCCTCTGCCGCGACGATGTAAAACGCCATGACGGGCAAAACCGCGCCGTTCATGGTCATGGACACCGACATGCGATCCAATGGGATGCCATCGAAGAGGAGCTTCATGTCCTCCACGCTGTCGATGGCCACACCGGCTTTGCCGACGTCTCCTGAAACGCGGGGGTGGTCACTGTCATATCCCCGGTGGGTGGCCAAGTCGAAGGCCACACTCAGTCCCTTCTGCCCCGCGGCGAGGTTGGCCCTGTAGAAGGCATTGGACTTCTCCGCAGTACTGAATCCCGCGTATTGCCGGATGGTCCAAGGGCGCTGCGCATACATGCTGGCATAAGGCCCGCGCAGAAATGGGGCCACCCCAGCACCGTGCGCCTCCAACCCTTCTCCTGAGCCCGATTCCGGAGTGGATCGCAACACAGGATCGATGGACCACCCTTCCGGCCCCTCCTGGATCAACTGCGCCGTCGGCGTGTCGCCAAAAGCCGCGTCATACCGGTGCGCTGCCTCGCAAAGGGCGTCTGCCAGCGCATCGATGAGCGGTGAGACCAGGGCGTCAGGGTGGCGCATGCCACTCTCTTCACGGAGCAAGTGCAGCACGTTTCGGGCCCATTTCTCGCCATGCTGGATGTCCGGGGTCACACCTCCATGGGTGGGATCTTCCACAGCGACGGCATCGAAGCCGCTCAAAACGCCTGCCACCGCTCGGGTGGACAATCGAATGAGGTGATCCCGGCCAGACTCCGTCCCTTCGGGCACTGCGCAGCGCGCCTCCAGGCGGGGCCAAGACCCTCCGTCTACGACATCACCCAACAGGCGCTTCCACGCTTCAGCCATGGCCAAGCCCACCACCGGGTCATCGTCCATGGTGAGCGAGACCACGAGACGGTCTGCATGTCCTTCCAATGCCGGCAGCACGCCGCGAACACCCCGCAACAACAAGCCCAACCGGGCGCCCCGGCTCCAGGACTGCAACCCGACATCGGACAGCCTCACCGCGCGCAACCGCGCGGCGCCCCCCGTCGCCATCTGCGCCAAATGCGCATCCAACAGCTCGGTGCGCCACCCTGAGCGGGTGACCCCACCATGTGCCGGCAAATCCACGGAATCAGGACAGGTCCGGTCGACCATTTCGATGTCCACGTACTCCCGAATGACATCCTTCCACCACGCATCGGGATGGGCACATCCCCACCACTGCATGGCTTCTGCTCCGCCCTCCAAAGCTGGCATCACCTCTGACGGATCGTGCAGAATGGCCGTCAACTGCCACGGCTTCGGGGACTTGGGGCGCACCGAACGCACCACCCGAAAAGGATGGTAAGCTGGGACCCGAATCTCGCCCCCGTCCAATTCCGTGTGGGTCTGACCTGGTCCGCCCTTGGCGGCATCCGCGACCATCTGGGTCCATTGTTGCCAGTGCCCCTGTGGCGAAAAGCCGGTGTTCATGCCCGAAAGTTAACCGCTGCGCCACGCTAATTTCGCGCCATGGACCCCTCGATGCCGCTCCAACCCCGCATTGAATTCAGCACGTTTGCTGCATGTGACCTGCGGGTGGGGCGCATCCTCTCAGCCTCCCTGCTCGAAGGTGCCCGGCGCCCGGCTTATGTCCTGGACATTGATTTCGGCCCCTTGGGACAGCTCAAATCCACAGCACAACTGGTGGAAGACCACAACCCTGAGGATCTGGTGGACCGGAAGGTGGTCGCCGTGGTCAACCTCCCACCCAAGCAGGTCGGCCACCATCAGAGCCGCTGCCTTGTGCTCGGTGCCGTGCACGCCCAGCATGTCGGCCTCCTGTCGGTTCCCGACTCCACTCCCCTTGGCACCCGAATTCATTGAGCCATGACCCCTGCCCAATCCACGCGTTCCGGCGCCATTCTACTCGATCGCGATGGCGTCATCAATCACGACCCGGGCGATTACACCACGTGCCTCGCCGAATTCACCATACTGCCCACGGTTCTGGACACCTTGGCCACATGGAAGAAGGCGGGATTCAAGTTGATTCTGATCACCAATCAAGGTGGCATCGCCAAAGGACGCTATGGTCATGAAGCCGTGGCTGAGATTCACGATTTCTTGAGAAAAGCCTGTGCCGAGGTGGGGGCCGAATTGGATGACATCTTCTACAGTCCGCACCATCCCGACTACGGCCAAAGCTTGAGCCGAAAACCCGGTTCCTTGATGGTCGAGCGCGCCATCGCCAAGCACCGGCTCGACCCGGACCGCTGTTGGATGTTCGGCGACAAGTCCAGGGACATTGACTGCGCCCTCGGTGCAGGTGTGCAGCATGGCATCCTCATCGAGCCCAATGCACCCCTCGGCGATTACGTCAGCATCCCGCTGACGGAGAGGGCCTAACTTCGCGCTGTGCCCCACCTTCTTCACAACGGACAACTCATCGCCGCTTCAGAAGGGGCCGCATTGAGCGTGCCGGTCACCAACCGGGGCTTCCTGTATGCCGACGGCATTTTTGAAACGCTGCGCGCCGTGCGCGGCCAGGTGTTGTTCCTGGACGATCATTTCCAGCGCATCCGCGAGGGGCTGAAGGCCCACCGCATTCACCCTCCCCTGGGTTTCACACCGGCCTCCATCCAGGCTGACATTGCACGGTTGCTGCAAGCTGAAGGGCTTCAAGAAGCCGCCCGAATCCGCATGAACCTCACCCGAAGTGGAGACGGGTATTACACGCCTTCAGACAGCGGACTGGACGTGCTGGTCACGGCATCGCCTCTGGAGACTGTGGAGTACACGCTGAACGACAAAGGGTTGTCGACGGACATCTATCCGGAGATGAAGTGCACCCCGAACCAACTTTCGCGGTACAAAAACATCGCGTCCAACCTGTACGTGCAGAGCGGGCTCTGGGCCAAAGCCAACCAATTGGACACCGCCCTCATCCAAAACGACCGGATGGGCATCATCGAGAGCACAGCTTCCAATCTGTTCCTCGTCTCCAATGGCGTGCTGTACACCCCTGGGCTCGATTCTGGCGCCACCGCAGGGGTCATGCGAACCCAGATCATCAACCTCGCCCTGGAGTCGGGCATGAAGGTCTACGAGTGCAACTTGACGCCACAGAATTTGCTGGTGGCCGACGAAGTTTTCTTGACGAATGCGGTGCGGGGCATCCAATGGGTGGGCAGCTACCGCACCAAACGCTATTTCAACGCGGCCACGGCAGAGCTCGTCCGCAAGTTGAATGACCGGATCAGCGGCGAGCTCTCCGCCTGACCTCCTCCTTCACGCCTCTGCGGCCCTGGGGTCCAGCCATCTGTAGGCTCGGTCTGTCAGCCCATTGACCAGCACGAAAACCAGGCTGACCAACATGACGCCGCCCATGACCACGGGCAAATCCTGTTGCTCCAGTGCATCGAACAGCAGGAAACCCAGACCGCGCCAACCGAAAACGAATTCGACGAACACGGCACCAGCCAGCAACTGGGCCAGCCAGCCGCTCGCGGAGGTGAGCACGGGATTCATGGCGTTCCGAAAGACGTGCCGCCAAATGACCTCGGAGGGTCCTGCCCCGAAGGCCCGGGCTGTTCGAACGTGGGGGGCCTCCAAGACCTCCAGGGCTGCGCCTCGGGTCAATTGAGCCAAGACCGCCAATGGCCGCATGCCCAAAGTCAAGGTCGGCAAGAGCAAATTCCGCCAGGCCAGCACCCGTTCGCCATTGGCGCCCAAATCCCACAAGCTTCCCGTCAGCGGGAGCCCCGTCCAATGCCCCCAGCGAACTGCAAAGAGGTAGCCGATCAGGACCGCCATGAAGAAACTGGGAGCACTCATGCCGAGGACACTCCCCCCCACCAAAATGCGATCCCACGCAGAGCCGGGCTTTCTGGCGGCCATCAACCCGAGGGGAATTCCGAGGAGCAGGGCCATCAGCATGGCCGTTCCTGCCAGCAGCAGCGTGGCGGGAAAGGCGTCCAACAGCAACTCTCCCACACCTTCCGGCCGCACATAACTGCGCCCAAGGGAAGGCCAACGCCACCCCCATCCAGCTTCGGTCGGGCCCAATGGAGACAGGCCGGAAAGGAGGTTGAAGTATCGCTCATGAACCGGCAAATCCAACCCGAATTGGGCGCGCAAATCCGCAATGACGGAAGGGTCTGCCTGCTGACCGGCCAATTGCCTTGCCGGATCCGGGACGGCCGTGAACATCAGGAAAACGAGGGTGAAGCTGCCCCACACGACAGCCAAGCCGCGCCCGAAGCGGGACATCCGACGTCGCCAAGGCTGCTGATCGGTCATCAACGGGTGCCGAGGGCCTCGTCCGCGCTGGTCGGAACGTCACGCCAGGCCCATTTGTCCAGGACCACACCATCCCGGATGAGCACCACGCCCGGATTGCTGCGTACAATGATCTTGAGCTCCGTGGGGTCCGTCGTGTAGAAGGGATATTCCGCGTTGTGCTCGGCTTGGAATGCAGCGGCATCCTCCGCCGTTGCTGGCGTCAAGGCTCCGATCCGCCATCCTTTGCTGGCTGCATCCGCCATCAAAGCATTGATCTCTTGTTGGGCACGCCCCTCGGACTTGTCCAAATCCTTGGACACATGCCACAAGGTGTACCCTTCGGACAGCATCTCTGCAAGCCGGCTTTCTCCGCTGGCATCCGTTGCATCCAAGTCAAAAATGAGCGGCTCGTAGCCATCGGAGACTTTGATCTCGACGGCATTGTCCCAGTCGGCCTCGGGATAAGCCGCTTTGAACGTCTCGTCCTGCCACAGCTTGGCCGACATGTATTCAGACTGCTTGACGATCGTATCCCGGCCCGTTTCCGGCGAAAAGAACCGCACCTCCTTGTCGTAGACCGGCGGGTCCAACCCAAGCTCATCAGCCGAAGCCATGTTGCGGTTCAAATCCTCCCCGACAGCATAGGGACGGTAGTCCTTGACAGGCAGGTGCTGCAGGGTGTAGACCTGGAAACCCAAGGCCACCACAAGGACCCCGACGGCCATCGCCCATTCCTGTCCAGCACCCGCCCAGCGCCTCCGGACCCCTTCCGCTGCCGCGAGACCGAGGGCGAGGAACAACGTGGGAAAGCCCCATTCCAACATGACCTCTCCAAAGATCCACGTGATGGCCAGCGCCATCGCGTACATCCAAATGGAACGCTGCCGTTCATTGAGTCCGAACCCACCTGTCCACGCGCTCAGCAGAATGGGCAACAGCAAGATCAACAGGACCACATCCTTGAGGAAGCTTTCATGAGGCGTCAGTGGAATGGCATTGCCAAAACAGCCACAGCTCAAAACGCATTGGTTGGGAATCTCCACCTCTACGCCCTGCTGAACGATGGTCTTGCTGCCGAAGGGGTCGCAGTGGTCTGTGTACCAAGTCAGCCAGGTGAAGAACAGCATCAACACCAGGGTCAACGCCGTGGTCAAGCGGGGCAAAGCGCCGACGAGGAGGGCCACCCCCAAGAGGACTTCGCCAATCGAAGCGAGCATGCCGAGCTCCAAAGCCCAGGGCGTCCAGGCTTCAAGGTTCAGCGCACCCGGCTCGAAGTACTCCTCGAGCTTGTACATGAAGCCGAGTGCATCGTTGATTTTGATGAGACCAGAGACGACGAACAGGGCGCCAACCAGGACGCGACACAGGTTGGCGAGGGAAAGCAGGATCTTGCGCATGATGAAGGATTCCGTATGTGAATTTCGCCCGGAATCCCACCTGTGCGAGCGCCTTTAACAGGCGATTCACACGGCAGGCCGTGGATGGCGCTCAGGCGAGATGAATCAGGGCGAACAAGGCGTAATTGGCCATGTCCATGTAGCCCGCATCCACGCCCTCGCTCACTTTGGCACCGCCTTCCAGGTCCTCCAGCTGCTTGATGCGGAGCAATTTCATCAGAATCAAATCGGTCAGACTGGACACCCGCATGTCCCGCCATGCCTCCCCGTAGTCGTGGTTTTTCAGTTCCATCAATGAACGGGTCTGTGCCACAGCGTGGTCATACAGCCGGGTCGCTTCAGCTGGTTCCAACTCCATGGGGGCATCGCTGTTCAACTCGAGCTGAACCAAGGCCATCATGCAGTAATTGACGATGCCGACGAATTCAGGGTGAATGCCCTCTTCCACTTTTTGGACCCCGCCTTCCTGCAAGGTGCGAATGCGCTGGGCCTTGATGAAGATCTGGTCGGTCAATGAGCTGGGGCGAAGAATGCGCCACGCCGTCCCGTAATCGTGCATCTTGTCGAGGAACAGCGACCGACAACCGGCCACCTGCGCGTCGTATTGCTTCAACGTCAACACCAAGTCAGCGGTCCGGTTGGGGGGCAGTGCTTCGCTCATCGTGTGCAATTTCGCCGGGGAAGACCGACCGGGGAAATGCGACAGCACAGAAGTCTCTGCATCTTTCCCACAGCCGCCCCAACTTCGCGCCATGGCCTCTCCATCCCCCTTCCTCTCGGACCGTCCGACCGTGATGGGCATCCTCAATGCCACGCCAGACTCCTTCCATGCGGACAGCCGGGTGCAAGGAGCAGCAGCCGTTCAGGCTGGAGCAGACATGGTCGTTGCCGGTGG
>CALBSW010000016.1 GCA_937967465.1 uncultured Flavobacteriales bacterium | reverse complement strand
GCCCAGATGATCGCCGAGCGCATCCAACCGGACGTGGCCATCGTCACCGACGTGACCCACTGCACGCACACGCCGATGATGAACAAGATCGAGCAGGGCGACGTGGCCGCCGGCAAAGGCCCGGGCGTCACTTACGGGCCCGCCGTGCAGAACAACCTCCTCCAGCGCATCATCGACACCGCCGAGGACAAGAAGATCCCGCTGCAGCGCATGGCCGCCAGCCGCTTCACCGGTACGGACACCGACGCGTTTGCCTACTCCAACATGGGGGTCGCCAGCGCGCTGATCTCCCTGCCACTGCGCTACATGCACACCACCGTCGAGATGGTGCACAAGCAGGACGTCGAGGACTGCATCCGCCTCATTTACGAGACGCTGCAGAACATCGAGGTCGGCGAGGACTTCAAGTACCTCTGATCAGCGGGTAATCTGGTCCACCCAGTCGCGGAGCTGGTGGACATCGAGCGGTTTGGGCAGCAGGGCCTCCACCACGGGGTGGCCTTCCGCCCGCTCGAGGTCGTTGCGGTCAAGCGTGGCACTCAGCATGAACACCGTCATGCCGGCGAGTGCCGAAGTCGGCAGCGACTCCATGCGTTCGAGGACGCCGAACCCGTCCATGCCCGGCATCAGGATGTCGAGCAGCACCACCAGGCGGCCTTCCGCCATGGCAGAGCCGGGCTCCACGTCGTTTTCCTCGACGCCCGACACGGCCATCAAGGCCTCCAGAAAGGCCGGCCCATCCTTGAATTTGCGCACGACACCGCCGAGGGCAGCCTCAATCAGGCGGCCGTTGACCACGCGGTCAATCTCGTTGTCGTCGACAATCCAGAATTCAGGAGGCGAAGGCATGCTGTTTGAATTACGTCAAAAACGGAGAGAAGGTTTGTAGGACAACTGCCATGAATCAGCCCTGCCGGCGTTGGTTCTCTTGCAACCAGAGGTCGAAGCGTTCCCGTTCAGCGCGGATGTTGGATTCCAAAGTGGCCAAATCCGACGCGACTGAGGCCGCCACGCCCTCTCCTCCAGAGCGGGCCAATTCTGCCAAACGCTCCGTCTCCGCGGCGAAGCCGTCCAATGCCCCGAGGACCTGGTGGCCCTGCTGGGCACTGTTGACCCGAGACCGATTGAGCGCATACGCGGACCGAATGACACCCCGCAGCTCTTCCTCATTCCACGGCTTCGACACGAAGCGGTAGACCTGCCCCTTGTTGATGGCGTCCACCACCGCATCGGTGTCGGCGTATCCCGTGACGAGCACACGCGACACATCGGGATGGTCCGGCATGATCAACTCAAAGAACTCCACGCCGCTGATGCGCGGCATGCGTTGGTCGCTCAGCACCACATGGAATTCGTGGTCGTCCAACATGCGGACGGCCTTGTGCGGTTCGTCACAGGTGTGCACCTCGAAATCGCGGCGAAATGCAGCCTTGAAGGAGAACAGGTTGGGCTCCTCGTCATCGAGGTACAGCACGCGGATGATGTCGTCGCTCATGGAGATTCCGGTTCAGGTCGGGTGTCGAGGGGAAAGGTGAGGGCGAACGTGGTGCCCGTTCCAATGGCACTGGTCACCACCACGTCAGCGTGGTGGTCGTCGAGGATGCCCTTGACAATGCTCAAGCCGAGTCCAGTTCCCTTGCCCACTTCCTTGGTGGTGTAGAAGGGGTCGAAAATGCGTTGGCGGGTGGCCTCGTCCATTCCGGTTCCATTGTCCTGAATGCGCACCACGACCGCCTTGTCCGCACCATCGGCATCGGTCACGCGGTCCAATTCGACCCGGACTTCACGCTGCTCGACTTCTTCCCATCGGCTCTCTGTGGCCTGGACCCCGTTGACGATGATGTTCATGAACACCTGGCTCAGACGACCGCTCTGACAATACAAAGGCGGAACCCCGTCCGCGAATTCGGTCACAATGCGCGCCCGACTGCGCGCCCGGTTGCCCAACACGGTGATGCTCGCCTCGAGCAAATCGGCCAGGGAGGCCTCCACCAATTGGTCGCCATCCATTCGTCCGAACACCCGCAGCCCACCGACGATGCGGGAAGTGCGCTCTGCCCCTTCGAGGATGCCCCGAATGAGCTCCCGGCTTTCCTGTTTGAGGAAGTCGAGGTCGTATTGACGGGCCTTGTCCCGCGCGGATTCCGCCAGCTTCGCTGCGCCCTGTGCCCCTTCCGCCACCGCTGCCGACGCATCGGAAAAAGCGTCCACGATCTCAATCAACTCCTCGAGGTCGCGGCGCAGCGAGGTCGCATTGCTCTGCACGTAATTGATGGGGTTGTTGAGCTCGTGGGCGATGCCCGCCGTCATCTGACCGAGCGACGCCAGCTTCTCCGTTTGGATCAATTGGTCCTGCGCCCCCTGCAATTCCTCCAGCGTCTTGGACAAATCCGAATTCGCCGACGCGAGGTCTTCGGTCCGACGGCGAACGCGTTCTTCCAGCTCGGCATTCTGCTCCTTGACAATGCGCTCATTCTCCAATGACGCCGCGAGGGCCTTGGCGTTGGCCATGTCGCTGGAACGCTTCAGCAGATTGATGCGGTCTCCAAGCGCGAAGCTGAGCAACAGCATCTGGAACACCGTGCCCAACGGCAAGAACAGCGCCGTCGTGGAGGTGTTGGGCAACACGCCGAAATCCCGCAGTGCCTGCGCCGTCACCGCCGCGATGAAGATGCCCCACGCGACGAAGAACCACAGGGCCGTCGAATTGCCCCGCCGCCAACTCACCAACGACATGATCAGCATCGCCGGCGCGGACAAGGCCCCCAGGTTGACGAGGTTGTATGCGAGAATGGGCCGTCCCACCATGGCCGCGACCAAAGCCAATCCGTAGACACCCAGCAAGACCTGAATCAGCCGATTCCACTTCGGCGTGTACCGGCGGACCTCCAGGAAATCGCGTGCAAATACCAAGGCAGCCAGCCCGGACGCAGCACCACTGACAGTCAGCCCATTGCGCGCCATCCAAGGAATGTGGCCCCAAAGCAGCCGGTCGTACCCATTGAACCCCCACTGGACAAGCCCCACGGTCACCACCACCAAGGTGTAACTGAAATAGGCGGATTGCCCTGTGCTGAAAGCGAGGAAGATGTTGTACACCAGGATGGCGATCACGATGCCGGTATACAGGGCCGCAGCCAAGTCCCGCTGCTCTCTGACCCGATTGACCTCATCCAGCCTCGTCAAGGAGAATGGCAGCACCAGCGGCTTGGTGCTGCGCACCCGGAACCACAGCGCATGCTGGTCATTCAACGGCAGGTTGAACGACGGAATCAATCCTTCCCACCGTCCATAGGCTGCTCCGGAACGCTGCTTTCCCAGCACACGCCCACCATCGAGGATGACCGCTTCAATGCTGTCGAGCGTGGCATTCTCCAGCGTGATTCGGGCTTGCCGCGGTGCGCCTTGCCAACCATTGACCCGAACCCAGAATGCGTCGTGGGTGGACCCAAGGTTGGGACGCTCCGTGTCCAAGGATTCAAGCTCATCCAAGTGGAACGCCACATCTTCCGCAGCCCACTGTCCACCGGGATCCCGAAGGACGTCCAACTGCAAGGCGTCCACCGTTCTGACGGCAGGATCCATGCACCCGACCAAGCCGGCAGCGAAGGTGATCCAGAGCAAGATTTGCCCGCGCACCCGACCATATGGCGGGCGTCCCAGACTCATGCGAGGTGATTCTCGACGCGGTAGGCGATGCGGTGGAACCGGCCGTCCACTGGGTGAACATGGCTGGGTTCCTCAGCGGCCCGGCGGGCCATTTGACCCACATCCTCCGCGGCATCCTCCAGGCTTTCGGGGTGGCAGAAATGGCCGATTTCTGAACGGATGGGCGGTGCCGGATAATCGAACTGCCCCTCCTCACCCAGGTCGTCCAAAATGGTGAAGCCCAACTCCCGCTGGATCGGACGCATGTTGGTGCCCATGAAGGCAAAGCCATGGCGGATGTCCAACTGGGGCATCAAACCGAGGCCCACACACGACATCGGCAACATGCCCACCCCCGCCACCGCAGTTTCCCGCCGGCTCCACAAGGCACAAAACTCGCCGCACCCTTCGGCCTGTCTCTCATCGAGGTACGCCGTGACCTCCGGGTGGCGCGCTGCAATGGCACGTTCCAAGGGCAAGCTGCCCGCTGCGGTTCGGCGCTGCAAACGCATGCCGCTGAGCAAGGTCTGGTCATCCTCACACGTGAGCAGGAACAACACCGCGTTCGGATCCCCCATCCAATCGGGATGAAATGAAGTGAGCTTCTTGATGCCCGCAGCACGCAACACTGCTTGGTGACCTTCCGAAAACCGAGCGGACAAATGGGGGTCGTCCGAAGAGCGAAAGACGTGGAGCGTCACTTCCCGCAGATCGCGGGCGACGTCCACGGACTCACGCGGGATGTGTGACGGAGAGCTGCTCATGCAAGTCGATTCGAATGCGTTGATCTGCCACAGCCTCTCCGAGGAGAATGCGGCGAATGATGGCGGCGGCGGCCCCGGCACCGAGGGCGACGTCGCTGTGCAATTGGGGCCAGCCCGCCAAGGTCTTTCCAACTTCGGCGAGGCTGTCCATGGCGCGCGGGCTGATGGCGGACAAATCCACGAAGGCATCGAGCCATTCGCGGGTCCAGGTGCCCCCCTGCGCGAGTTCGGTGAGTTGTTCCGCGGTCACACGGCCGTGCAAGAAATCCCGGGTGTCCTCGAAGTCGTATCGCTCCACGTCGATGAGGCCCCGGTCGTTGGTCTCCATGAGCAGTGGCAAGCGCCGGTCACGGGCACCCAATCTGAGGAGGGCCTTGGCGGCCGGGCCATCACATGCATCCACAATCAAATCGACCTCGTCCATGAAGTCGGCCATGTCCTCTGCCCGGAAACCGCGGGGCCAGACCTTCACCTCGATGTAGGGATCCACCTCCGCAATGGCGCGGGCGGTCGAACACCACTTCTCCGTCCCCAATTCGAACAGGCTGCAAGACATCCGATTCAGGTTGGACAACTCGATGGTGTCGTCATCGGCGATGTGCAGTGTGCCCACGATGCGCTCCATGGCCAATGCGAGGGCCATGCTCCGACCGACGGACAATCCGACAATGCCCACAGCCTTGCCTGCCAGCTGTGCTTGCTCCTCCGGGCGGATTTTCAGTTGGTTGCGGTTGGTGCGAACGGCCACGAATTCGGCCTCCTCCAGCAGCAGCAGGGCTTGTTTCCGCCAAGGATACCAGACCACCGTCCCGTATCGACCCGTCTCGGTGGCCGCCTGACGGGCCTCAAACGCGGCCTCCACTTCTGCCTCGGTCAGGGCCTTCCCCCTCGCGGGGTCCTCACACCGCATCCACTCGCGCCACTGCCCGGACATCCGTGACGCGTCCAACGACGCATCCTCTTTGGCCGCAAACGCGCGCCAAGCCGCCAAATCCTGAGAATTGGAAAGCACGAATCGCTGCGTCTGGAAAGCGGACAAAGCCATCCCTTGAATTTCTCGTCCACACACCCACTCCCGACGCCGCCCGAACACCGTTGTTCACTTCACAACGTGAATCGAGCCGCTGCAACCCCATTCAGTGCGCGAAACCTTTTCGAATTCCGTCCGTACGGGAGAACATCATGGAGTTGACTTCACCCACTTTCCGCATTGAGATCCTTCCGAATGCCCTGGCTGCGTTGCCGGAATTGTTCGAAGGACTCGACTCCGTCCTGCCCGCTCTCGATGTCCAGCTCGAAGAAGTCTGGTCCGGCCTGGAGGGTGCGCCCACAGAAATTTTGATCACGGCCAACGTCGAACAGGCCATCCTGGACTCGCGCTCGGTCTTCCTGGTGCATCCCAAGCCTGACCCGGCCATGCTGTCCAACCTGCTCGACACCGGACGCTCTGTCCGTTGGATTCCGGAAAACACCGACCAGGGCACATGGGTGGATGCCTTTGCCCGGTTCGTCCACACACTGCGCTTGGCTGAACGGGTGCAATGCATGACCCACCCCAAGCGCGCACGTGCTGAACGCCGCCTGAAGGACAGCCTCAGCAGAGGCCGCCGCAAGCGCGCGAGCTGAGCGCTCAAAGTGCGCCAGCGCGCATCTGGATGTACTTGGCCGCCAAGAGGTTGGCCCAATCGCGGATCAAGTCCAGCGACTCTTGCGTCTCCGGCGTGACCGATTTGCCGGACATCCGCAGCACAAGCCATCCATACAGGGCAATCAGCATCGATTCCACCTCCGACTTTCCAGCCTCACCCCGGGCCTCCATGGCCGCGAGGTGGGGCTGCGCTGCATCCACGACCTCCTTGTACGGCTTGTCCTGCAAGACATCGAGCAAGGTTCGGTGCAGATAGGTCAATTCGACCATGAGCTCGTCCAGCGCCATCCGGTGACCCGACCCGAGCTTGTTTTCGCGTTTGAGATCCCGCATGAGGTCGGCAAACCACGTCAACTCTGCATCGAGGCGGTCGCCCTCGTAAGCGGACGACAGGTGCAAGCGCAAGGCACCCAGATCGAATTCCACCGCGCGAACGAGGTCCTCCATCTGCCATTCGTAGAGCAGGTATTCGACCACATGCTGGTCGCGCTTCTGGGCGGCGGTCGTCTGGCTCATTCGGCAGCGGAATCGGGGTTCAATGCGGTGGCCCGGGCCTCCTTCATTCGAAGGAACACCTCCTGGACCTCGGGGATAAGGCGCTCCCCGAATGCCTTCACCGCCTCCAGCCCTCCGCTGCCCTCCACGGGAAGCCGATAGGTCTGCTCAAGCGGGCCCCAGACATACTGGAGATGGTACTTCTCGTTCCATTCCTGAACGATGATCCGCATGGCGCGGTGGGGGATTTGGGCAACAGTCCGCATGGGATTCGACCGCGAAGGTAGAATTTCGCAGCGTGCAAGACCCTTGGCTGGAACGATGGCGTGGCCCTTTGGCCGATCAACCCGATGCCCTGGCGGCGCTCATGCGTCTCCGGTGGGCCGTCGGGTCTGCCCCGTTGATGGCGCGCCATCCCGACCTCGGGTACCAGGTGCTGGACGACGCATGGTTTGCCGACGCCATGGAAGCCGACCTGCCGCTCTTTGACGATTGGGCTGCACAGCTGGTCATGGGGAGGTCCCCCTTGCCTCCCGACACGTTGGACGCCCGGAACCAATTGCTGGGAAAGCACTTCGAGGCCCTCATTGCCACCTGGCTCGACGCCTCTCCCCACTTCCGGTTGCGCGCCCACGGTGTCCAACTCCACCAAGACCGACAAACCATTGGAGAACTGGACTTTCTGGTCGACGACTTGCGCCGCGGGCGCACGTTGCACATGGAAGTGGCCAGCAAATTCTACCTCGCCGCGGAGGACGGGTCGGGGTGGGAGAATTGGATCGGACCCTCAGGCCGTCACGACACGCTGCGCACCAAAATGGACAAGCTGGTGGACCAGTTGGCGGCATGCACTTTGCCCCCCGCCAAGGCCTACCTCGCTGAGCACCGCATCCCCACTCCGGAGCCGGTCCTCCTCATGAAAGGGTGGTTTTTCCATCACCACAGCCGGCTGCACCGGCACAAAGCGCCCCGGTGGGCGCACCCCGGCTACAACGCTGGATGGTGGTGCCGGCCCGACGAAGCCTTCGAGGTCATGGGCAGCGACCACGTCCGCATCCTGCCGCTCCCCAAAGGGCGCTGGCTGGGGCGCTTCCACCCCGTCGCCGGGGATCCACCCCTCCATTGGAGCCAGCTGGACACGATGCTCGGAGACCACTTCCGGCGCACGCGGCGCGCCCTCATGTGCGCGGTCGTCATCGAGGGTGAGGGCGGCTGGGAAGAACTCTCCCGCGGCTTTGTCGTCCACCCGGACTGGCCGGACATCCGGCGCTGAACCCACCGGCTGGCCTCGGATTCACCCCCAGAAGAAGGCGTAGAGGAACGCGAGGACAGTGAGCACAGCGAACGCGCCGACATTGTAAATCGGCTCAGTCGCAAACGTGCTCCTCGAGATCGCGATGCCCTTCGGGTCGTCGGCCCCCTGGCCCTCGGCGCGGCTCACCACCGCGATGACGAGCATGGTCAGCAACGAGGTCAGGCCCATCTGGTCGAGGAACGGCAGGTCCACAAACAGCGCGCTGTCCGACCACCCCTTGGGCGCGACCTTGAAGTACATCGCAATCGGGATGGACGCCAGCGCCCCGACAATGGCGCCGCGGTTGGTCGTCTTCTTCCAGAACAGACCGAGGAGGAACACCGCGAGGATGCCCGGACTGACCACGCCCGTGTACTCCTGGATGAACTGGAAGGCCTGGTCGATGCCGCCGAGCAGGGGCGCCATGACGCAGGCGATGGCCAGGGCAACTGCCGCCGAGATCCGGCCCATCCGCACCGTGGCGCGGTCATCGGCCTCCGGCTGGATGTGCGCCTTGAAAATGTCCATCGTGAAGATGGTCGACGTGCTGTTGAGCATGGACGCGAGCGAGGACACGATGGCGGCCGCCAGCGCCGCAAAGGCGAGGCCCTTGAGGCCCGTCGGCAAGAACTGGAGCAGCCAGGGGTAGGCATAATCGGGGTTGGCACCGGTGGGCGGCTTGTTGGCCGCAGCCTCCCCGAGGCCCGCCATGACGCCCGCATCCTGCGTCATCACGTAAGCCGCGATGCCGGGAATGACGACGATCAACGGCAGGATGAGTTTGAGGCCGGCGGCAAACAGGATGCCGCGCTGACTTTCCTTCAACGACTTGGCCGCCAACGTGCGCTGGATGATGTACTGGTTGAAGCCCCAGTAGTACACATTGGCCACCCACATGCCGCCGACGAGGACGCCGATGCCCGGCAGGTTCATGTACTCCGGATGCCCCTTGTCGAGGATCATGGCAAACTTGTCCGGCGCCGCCTCGTAAATCGTGCGGAAGCCGGCCCACATGCCGCCTCCCCCGGACACCGCATCGAGCGCGAGGTAGGTCGTGACCAGGCCACCCAACACCAGGAAGACCACCTGGATCACGTCCGTCCAGGACACGGCCGACAACCCGCCATACAACGAATAGGCCGCCGCGAAGGCCGCCAAGCCGAGCACCCCGTAGACCATCGGGATGCCCATGATCGTCTCCAGCGCGAGCGAACCGAGGTACAGCACAGAAGCGAGGTTGACGAAGATGTACAGCGAGATCCAGAAGACCGCCAAGATGGTCTTGAGCTCGGTGGAGTAGCGCTTCTCGACGAACTCGGGAATCGTGTAGAGTCCCTTCTCGATGAAGATGGGCAGGAAGTATTTGCCGACGAGGATCAGGGTCAACGCCGCCATCCACTCGTAGGAGGCGATGGCCAGGCCAATCTTGAAGCCGGAGCCGGACATGCCGATGAACTGCTCGGCGGAAATGTTGGCCGCGATGAGGGAGGCGCCCACCGCCCACCAAGGGAGCGACTTGCTGGCGAGGAAGTAATCCTCGGCGTTTTTCTGGTGGCCCTTCTTGTCGCGGGACACCCAGAGGCCAACGCCGAGGATGAGGACGGCGTAGCCGATGAAGATGGCGGTGTCAAGCGCCGAGAACGTGCTGGTCAT
>CALBSW010000015.1 GCA_937967465.1 uncultured Flavobacteriales bacterium | reverse complement strand
GACGTGCTCGGCGTAGGACTTGACGATGAGGACGCAGTCCCGGATGGCTTCGGAGCGTCCTAGTTTGTGGTTGACTTCTTCGAGGAGGTCGTATTGCCTCTTCAGGCTGGCGGTCATGGTTTCCATTTGTGTGTTTGTTTGCGACAAATGTACATCAAGTTTGTGAATATGCAAACCGGGGCCGTATCTTTGGGGCAACAAATCACATACACATGAAGTACGACGAATGGTTCCGACAAGCGAACCGCGCCATCGTTTCAGAGATGGCAATCCAAAAGGTTACCCAGAAGGAGCTGGCCCAAGCGGTGGGGGTAGACCCGGCCACCATGAACCGCAAACTCAAGGACATGGGTAAGTTCACCACCACCGAGTTCGGGAAGGTGTGCGACCGTCTCAACATCAACATGAAAAGCCTGAGCCATGCAGAAAGCGCAAATTGAATCGATCCAAGGAAAGGGCGACTGGAAGGGTCAGTACGGGACCATGTACACCTTCGAGGTCGCCTTCAATGACGGCACGGTGGGGGAGGCCAACTGCAAGACCGAGCAACCCCCGTACAAGGTGGGCGATGAGGTTTGGTACGAGGTCAAGTCCAACAACGAGCGTTGGGGCAAGAAGCTCAAGATCACCAAGCAGGACCCCGCCCAGGGCTTCACCCCTCGGAAGTCAGACCCCAACATGGACAAGAAGATCACCCGCGGGATGTGCTTCAAGGTGGCGGGCATGGCGTGGGCCAATCAGTACAAGCACAAGCAGTTCGACACCCCCCACGAGGTGATGGTGAAGGACGTCATAGAGTTAGCCAAGAAGTACGAGGCAGCCTTCAACGAATGGATGAACGAATGACCTACGAGGAACGGTGGGCCCGCGTCATCTTCCTCCGGGACCACCTGCTGGGGCTTCAGATGGAGCGACGACAGAAGGGACTGGACGAGCGGGCCATCGTCATCCTTGAGATTGAACTCAACCGGGTGAAGGAAGCCTTGAGAAAGTTGGACCCGTATGGCATCTTGCCCCCATGAAATACTGGTTCGATAGTGAGGACGCGCAGCGGTATGGACTCCCAGCCGCTGCCGTTCTTGCACACCTGAAGTATTGGATTGAGCGCAACACGCACGCCGGAGAGGAGCCGTGCGTGACCCAATCCATCAAGGAGATGGGGTCTTATCTGCCCTTCCTTTCCTTCGATCAGATACGCCGAGCCCTGGAGAAACTCCAGAAGGCGGAGGTGATTTACCGGGCGGCGAATGGCTTCGACAGGAGGCACACGTATTGTCTGGCAGAATCGCCACATGGACGTGGCACGGATGCCACAACGACGTGGCAGGAAAGCCACAACGATGTGGCGGCATTGCCACAAGTACATATAGAAACAAATACTACTAAGAGAACAGAGAGTAGCGCGCGCGAATGGGACAGGCCCAAAGAGGAGGATGAGGTGGTGGAGTATCTCCGGGAAATAGGCGGGGCAGATTTGGCCCCTACATTGGGCCCGGCCTTGCTCAACTACTACCAAGCACACGACTGGATGGTCAATGGCACCCCGATTGCGCGGTGGAAATTCAAGGCCAAGCAGTGGCTCACCAACGAACGAAACAAACGAAGCAATGCACGACGAAAAGGATTCAACCCCGACGGATTCACTCCGGATGGCCTCAAGGACTTCATCACTAACGGCTAGGACTCAGACCCTACTCCGTGGAGATAGTGGAAATTTGACCCCTCAAAATGCGTGGGAGGAGGGCACAAACATCCGCACGGCACTCCGCCTGCACCCGGAAGCGGTGCGCGCGTGGTTCTTGGCACAACTTGGGCAGCTCATCAAGTTCGTGGATGCAACCAAAACCATCCAAGACGACGACGAGATGAAGGAAACGGCGCGGGCACTCATCGAGGAGTTCCCAGCTTTCAAGCTCGAAGAGTTCGCGTTGGTGTTCGAGGGCATCAAGCGCGACAAGTTCGGCCCCATGTACGGGCGTCTGAAGCTGGGGGAGATTATGGCATGTTGCCGGAAGTGGGAGGAGCAGCGAGCCGAGAGGATTCTGGAGCGTCAGCATCGTCCGGAATACGATCCCCACACCCGGTCCTCGGTTGGAGAACCCAAACGGAAGGCTATATTGTTGACCGAGGAGGACCTGTTGGCCCTCGGTCAAATCAAGCCGAAATGAGTCAAGGGCTATTCGCCGCCATCGCCATCCTGAGCTTCGCGCAAATCGGGGTCGAATACTATCAAGAGAACCAGGTCCGACTCTTCGGGCTCGTCATCCTTCTCCTCTCATGCCTGGGGCTGGTCGCTTGAACCGCAAGAAGCTCATCGCCAAACTCGACCGGGTCTTCTCCCAATGGGTGCGGGCCAAGGACGCCGATCACCGAGGTATCGTTTCGTGTTACACCTGCGGCATGGAGGCCCACTGGAAGAAGATGGACGCCGGACACTTCCAATCCCGCGGCAAGTTCTCGACGCGGTGGCTGTGCGACCCGGAGGAAGGATTGGTCAACGTCGCCGTACAGTGTAAACGCTGCAACGGATTCCGCAGCGGGGAGCAGTTCAAGTTCGCCCGGAGGCTGGACGCAGAGTACGGGGAGGGGACAGCGGAGAAGATTGAGCAGATGTCCAACCAGACCCGGAAGTATTCGGTAGAGGAGTTGGAGGCTTTGATAGACGTCTACAACCGCCGAGTCCGCAAGCTGTGACCCTCTCCCGCTACCTCGAAAAGAATTACGCCGGCCTTGAGCAGGCAGCGTACCGGATCGCCGGAAGGGATGGCCCCGACCTGCTCCACGAGGTGGTC
>CALBSW010000014.1 GCA_937967465.1 uncultured Flavobacteriales bacterium | reverse complement strand
TGGCGTACTTGTGGTGCAAGTCGGGGCTCACATTGTGGGCGTAGACCTGAACGCCTGCGGACTGCAGGTTGTCGTATTCGCTTCCAGTCGTGTTGACTTGCTCGATGGCCCCGATGGGGTTCACGAAGAAGCTGGCACCGAGGTCGGCAATGGCTTCCCCGAGGTCATCCCGGGTGAGGGCGAGCAGGGCGAATTCAAACTCGCTGTCTGCCGACTCGATCTCCTGGCGGATGGCGTTGGTGGTGCCGTCGGAGGGCGAGAAGTACAGCTCAACAGGGCTGCCGCCAATGAGGAAGTCCACCGGGGTGTTCCAGGTCTTGTCCGGTCCGAATTTGGCGTTGCCTGCGTCGGGCGTCGGGCCATCCGAACCCCACATTTCATGGAACTCCATGGTGTAGGCGCGGGCCAAGCTCTGGTCTTCGAAGACGATGACGTTGTTGAGGTCTTCGACCAGATTTCCCGTGGTGAGGTTGGTCGATCCCGTGAGCACGAAAGCCGTCTCGGTGTACTCTGCGTCGCCGATGATGAACTTGTTGTGCATGCCGCTGCCCTGTCCGTCGGTGCGGGGGTGGGTGGGAATGGAACCGTCGAGGGCCCCGAGGCCGGTGTTGGCGTTCTGTCCCTCATAGATCCAGCGGATCTCCACACCGTTGGCCGCGGCGTCGTTGAATGCGCCGATCAGCGTTTGGTCATTGAGGTTGTAGGCGGCCACATCGAGGGTGTGCTGTGCGGACAGGATCCAAGCGGCCACTGTGTCGTTGAGGTCGGCGCCAAGCGATTGGGCGACTTCTTCCGTTGCGGCGGAGGCGTCCACCGAGCCGTTGAAGTAAACGTGAATGTCCCCCGACGATTCGGAGACCGTGGCGTACGGACGGATGGGGGAGGTGGCACTTTCTCCGTCGGGCAGGGTCGAGATGGCCCGGGCGTAGTAGATCTGACCGGCTTCCAGGCCCGTGAGGGCCACACTGTGGTCTGCCGTGCCCGCATCGCCCATGGCCACGGAGCCGAGCGCTTCGGTCAGGCCGTATTCGACCATGCCTTCTGAGGCCAGGTCCGTCGTCCAGCTCAAGGTGAAGCTGCTCGTGGTCATGTCGGATTGCACCACTGGGGAGGTGTAGCAGATGCCCGCAGCGGGAATCAAATCGACCGGACCGCGGGGGAGCAGTTGGTATCCACCGGTTCCGTCAAAGGAGAACTGGGAGACGATGCCGAGCAGGTCGACGGCACAGCCGGTGAGGGTCTCGCCGACGAGGCTGTTGCTCGTGCGGACGTAGATGATGCCCGTCTGGCCATCGGCGGTGAAATCGTAAGTGTTGTTGCCCGTGATTTCCTGTCCGGCGAGCGGGAAAGTCACCCCATTGACACGGACCAATTGGCCCTCCAATGACTCGTCCATGTCAGCGGCTCCAATGACCTGCGGCTCCGGCAAGGTGCCAGCGCCTTCGAAGACCACAGCGGTCAGGTTCGGACCGATTTCAAGCAGACCGTTGTACTCGGTGATCTCACCGGTCACGGTCAGGGAGTCCCCGATGGCCGGTTCGGCGTCCCATGCCGACCAATCGCCGCCCGGGTAGAGGGCGATGCCCGCCGTGGCGTCCTGGAGGTAGCGCACGGAACCGAGGTTGTCGTCGCTGGTGACCACGCCGGTCACGGTGACCACGTCACCGATGTCGTAGTTGTTGCGGACGTCGAGGATGTTGTCCTGCGCGGAGAGGGAGAGGGCGCAGAAGAGGGCCGAAGCCGAGAGGAGAAAACGGGTCATGGTCAGTTTTGGAGTCCCTTGAGTTCGAGGGTGGCGCTCACGCGGATCATGCGCGGCGGGCCGACGAAGACCTCGGCGCGGCCACTGCCGCCATCGGGTCCGTAGGGGTTGGGGGCGTACTGCGAATTGTTCCGCGCGTCGGCGATGTACAGTTCGTCGAGCAGGTTGGTCACGCTCAGACGCAACCGAAGCAGGGCGTTGTCGCTCACATCGAAGACGGTGCCCGCATTGAAGTTGATGAGGTTGTAGCCCGGCGTCACCCACACATCGCGGGGCTCGCCCTCGGTGATGACGTCTCCGGGGGAGAAGTTGGAGTAATGCTGCCAGAACCACGTGCTCCGAAGGGAGAAGTAGGTGCCGCGCTTGGGACGGTAGCTCACGGCCGCACTGATCTGCCGCTGGGCGGCGTCCCCGACTTTGACCCCGTTGAGGTTGACGAGGGTGTCGGCCACGGCGCCGTTGTCCGTGCGCGTGATGAACCCGTTGTCGGAGCTGTTGATGAGGTCGACGCGTTCGTTGCTCGTCCACCGCCAGTTGCCCCAGGAGAACACGCCTTGGACATCGAGCTTGTTGGTGACGTCATAGGCGAAGTCCCACTCGACCCCGCTGTGGACAGCATCCGCGTTGAGCAGGTTGTAGCCGAGGTTGCGGTCGGCCTGCTCCACCAGCGTGGCGGCTTCCGTGCCCCAGTCGACGTCCTCGATGGCGCGGTCGTCCTGGGCCAAAAGCAGGAGGTTTTCCCGGCCTGCGGTCGTCGTGGTGTCGGAATACACGCTCAGGTTCGGATCCTGCCACAGTCCGGACACGCTGTAGAACCGGTTGATGGCCTTGTTCTCCCAACCTGTGCGGTAGGCATTGAGGTTGGAGGCAAAGCGGCCTTGGGCATACTTCACTCCGAGTTCCACGGCCTTCACGTATTGGTTCTCGTAGCCCTCAATCACGTTGTTGTTGAGGTCAAACACGGAGTTGAAGAGGGGCGCCCGGCTCAAGTAGCCCAGGTTGGTGTAAGCGCTGGTCCACTCGTTGAGGTTGTAGTTGCCGCCGGCCTTCACCGTGAAGCTGTTGAGGCGCTCCCAATCCGTGGTGTAGGTCTCCAGACCGGGGTGGTCCGCCGTCAAGAGGGTGCCATCGGCAAGTTCGCCGGTCGACCAATCGTTGTCGCCCAGCACGCGCCACTCGTCGGTAGAGCGGACCTCGTACGTGGTGCCTTCCAGGGTGACCACCTTGGGGCGGAAGTAGTCGATGCCACGGTACCAGCTCTGCGCTCCGGAGAGGTTGACGAACGCACTGTAGTTCGTCTTGTCCCACTCCAGTTGGGCGTAGGTGCCACCCCATGCGACCTGGCCGTCGTCGTGGTAGAAATACTTGTCGCCTTCGCGCAGCGGCGCATCGAAGTCGGCATTCTGGTCGCGGCGGTCATCCGGCGCATCGTAGTAATCCGCGCCGAACAAGTCCCCAATGGTGCGGTAATGGCTGCCCGTGTAGTGGCGGACATCGACCCCGGCGCTCAGACTGAGGTCGTCGTTGAGGGCGGTGTTGAAGTTGGACAGGGCACCGTACCAGCGGTGGTCATTGTGGGCCACCCGGATGAAGTTGGAGCCCTTGCGCTCTCCGTTGGCGTCCACGTTGAGGCCGTTGGGGCCGAATTCGAAGAGCTGGTGGCTGTCCCAGGTCGGCTGCAGGTCGAGGGTGCCGTCGCTGAGGCGCGTGCCGGGGGTGCTGGCGAGCGCTTCTCCTCCACCAGTTCCGAAACTGGCATAGGCCGTGGTCGTCAGCGAGCTCTTGTCGCTCAGGGCCCACACATCGCGGACGGTGAAGATGGGCTTGAAGTAGTAGTTCTGACGGGCATTGTAGCGGCGCGTGCGGCCGTAGGTGGTGTCCACCATGCCCGTTTCTTCGTTGTAGTCGTAGTAGACTTCCTGATAGTTGACGATGAACTCGTTGAAGTCCCGGCCGCGGGAAACCAGGTCGTCTTCATCGGCGTCGGCGAGGATGCCCTCCAGTTCCGCACGGCCCTCGTCGTCGGTCAGCTCGCGAGCGAGGTCGGCATCGAATTCATGCACCTGCATCTGGTAGGACCGTTGGCCATGGCGCTGCGGTGCACCGAACGTGGTGAAACTCAGGTTGTGGTTGCCGAAGGTCTTGCGGCCCTTGAGGTAATAGGAGTACGTCTCCGATTCGAGACCGGCGGCAAATCCTTGGTTGGTCCGGTAGGAGCCGACAAAGTGGAGGAAGCCTTTCTCTTGTGAGCCGAAGACACCGGACAAGCTGTTTCGGTGGTACCCGTAGTTGCCGACTTCACTCAGCAGGGTGAGGCGGCCATTGCCGGACTCGTCCCCACCGGTCAGGATGTTGATCGTGCCGCCCACGGAGGGGATGGCCAGCTTGCTGGCACCGAGTCCGCGCTGGACCTGGGTGGTCCGCACGACGAGGTCGAGGCCGGCCCAGTTGCTCCAGTAGACCCAGCCGTTCTCCATGTCGTTCATGGGGACGCCGTCGACCATGACGGCGAGGTTGGTCTGGTCGAATCCACGGATGGTCACCCGCGCATCGCCATCACCACCACCCTGCTGGGTGGCGTAGACGCCCGGCGTCGTGTTGAGGACCAGCGGCAAGTCCCGGCCGGCCAGTTCTTCCTGAATCTGGGCGGGCAGCACGTTGGTGAAGGCCACCGGCGTCTTGCGGTCGATGGCGATGTCGGCGGCCACGATGGCCTCCTCCAGGATGAGGGACTCGAGCTTGACATCGAGGGTGCGCGTCGCCCCGGTCAAATCGACGTCCACCGTCCGGGCGGCGTATCCGATGTAGCTGAAAGTCAATTCCCGCTTGCCCGTCGGAACGGACAGGGTGTAGCGGCCATCGATGTCGGTGGCGGTCATCAGGCCGCCGGCTTGGACATATGCCCCAATCAAGGGGTCGCCGGAGAGCCCGTCTTTGACCGTACCGCTGACGGTGCAATTCTGGGCATGCAGGGTCAAGGTGCCCAGCCCGAGGGCCAGGAACAAAGCGAGAATCGACTTCATGGGAAGCGCAGGATCAGTGCTTGACAGCCTGGTGGCGCGTGACGCTGCCGTCGGTCAGGCGAACCTCCACGAGGTAAGCGCCGGTTGGCAGGTCGGCCAGGTCCAAACGCAACTGGCGGCGGCCGTTGGTAGCAGGACGAAGGACCTCAGCACCGGCGAGGGTGCGCACCACGACACCCGCGATGGGCTGGGCAGCGAGCAGGTCCAAACGGTCGTTGAAGGGGTTCGGGAAGGCCTTCACCTGGCTGGTGCGGGCCTCCTCCACGGAAGTCACGCAGTCGCACACGTGGAAGCCCAACTGGTCGAAGGTGTTGACCTCAAGGGAATCCCACACGGCGAGCACGTCGAATTCGTCCACGGCTTGCGTGTCCCCACCCGTCACTTCCGGACGGCGCACGAGGGTGTGGTTCTGGGTGATCTCATCCCATCCGGCAGAGCCCGGATCTTCTCCGATGACACCGAAGATGTCGACGGGCGAATTGGTGGAGATTTTGCGGAGCACCATGGCGTCGTTGCCGTTGAAGTACATGGTGTTGTTCTCCTCGTACACCGGGTTCAGCCAGATGTCGGCTTGCTCAGCGAGTTCGTCCCAGACCGGGGCCTCGAAGTCAACTCCGTCGGGGTCCTGCTTGTCAAGGACGTAAACGAGGACGCCGCCGGGCTCGATGGTGCCGGTCAGGTCGGTCTTCTGGTTGTCCTGTGCCGCCGTGGCACCGTTGGAATAACGCTCCAGACGGTAGTCCGTCATGTCAATGGCGTTGCCCGTCGGATTGTAGATCTCGAGGGCTTTGTTGTTGGACCATCCCTCGATGTATTCGGAGATGAACAGCTCGTTGCACTGGGCGGTGAGCATCTGGGTGGACAGGGCGGCGAACGCCAGGAAGAAAAGCTTGCGCATGGCTTGGTTGTGAATCGAACACGAATGTAGTGCGATACAAACAGTTGCGCCCACCGATGGACTTGGGCTTCACGATTTCACAACACGCCCTGAGGGCATGGGAATCAGGGGGTTGGATTGCGTTTGTTGTCCGATGTGGAGAATTCCGAGTGGGCGGCCACCAAATCGAGCGCTTTGCTGAGTCCATGGTGGTAATCGGCCCAGAGGCTGTCCACCTGAATCCGATATCCGTCGGATTTCAGCGGGGCATCCGGTGCGATCTCGAGGTAGCGCCGTCCAGATTCACCACCATGGGCCAGCCGGTCCACCGTGGCATTGTAGTGGTCGTGACCATGTTCGTACAAGGCTGCAATGGCAGGATTTTCGCGGTGCCAGACTGAAGCGAAGTAGTCCATCCAACTCTGCTGGATGTGCATCCCGGTCGGCCGGGTTCGAACGACGAGCAGATTTTGCGCGCCGGCATCCAACGCCGCATCCAATGGGAGGGCGTCCGACATGCCGCCGTCGAACATCCAGCGGCCGGCAACCTTGATTCTCCCGCGGGTCACCATCGGCAAGGTGGCCGAAGCCCACAGGATGCGCAACCAGTCGCCTTGGGTGGGGTCCATGAAGCAAGCCGCGCCGGTTTCCGCATCCGTGGTGACGAACCGGACCTCCTTGTTGGCGGCGAAGTCCCGAGCAGCTTCCAGGTCCAGTGGGTGGTGGCGGCGGACGTGGTCGAACAGGTGCGCCAAATTCATGATGCCCTCTTCGGAGAGGGCCGAGGAAAACCGGATGAATTGCCCGTTGGCGATGACCGAAGTGGCCACGTCGATGAAGTGCTTGCGTTGCCCGGACAGGAAGCTGGTGGCCGCCATGGCCCCGGCGGAAACGGCATAAACCCGTTTGAAATCTCGATCGTTCACCGCTGCGAGGGCGTCCAGGACCCCCGCCGTGAAGGCGCACCGCAAACTGCCTCCCTCGAGGAGGAGGGTGTCAAATGTGGTGGACAAGGGCAAAGACCGATTCATGGGGCTCTACATAAAATACGAAGGGTTTGCCGTTTTGGTGCCCCCGTCACATTTTGCCGCCATGGACAGAAACGCCTCCCTTTTGATCGCCGCCGCATTCACCATGATTGGGTTTGCCCTCGGACGGGTGACTGCTCCTCCTCCGCCTCCCGCAGGAGGCATGCACGTCGATTCCTTGGGGTCGGAATGGATGGGAGAGGATGTTCAGGTCATCGTCACGAAGCTCGAGGACGGGTTTGAAGGCGATACGGCCTTCACCATCCCCGGAGGACAGGTCATGGTCGTGGAGCGCGACGGCCAGATGGAGGTCGAAGTCAACATGGAGGAGACTTCAGAGAACGTGTGGGTCGAGGAGGGAGAAGACGGAGCGGAAGTCGTCGTGCGCAAGCGCGTCGTGGTGACAGGCGGAGAGCGCCCCTGAGCCACCGAATTTAGCTGGGCGGGTCAGTGGATTCTGACCCGGCATTGGGAGAAATCGGATGCCGATTTCTGGTGTCCCATGCGAACTCTTGGCTGTGCATCGGGGTAGCTTGGTTGCACATCCTGCAAGATGAAATCCGAATGCCTCCCCTTGGACCCAGTGCATGCGGAAACCGGTGATGACAGCCACCGGTGGAAGCAGTTTGCCTTGATGGTCGCCCACGATTTGAAAGAGCCGATCCGAAACATCGGCCAATGCGCGCGCCTCCTCGCCGAAGGAGAAGAGGAACACGGCGTCCACCCGGACCGATTGCGCCACTGGTTGGTCGAGTCAGCGGATCGTCTGGAGTGCATGATGGACGCTCTCCTGGAGCACGCCCGTCACGGCCGCGAGTCGGTTCGGTTGGGGGTGGACTCCGGCCGCATGATCGACGGCATCCTGCAGGATTACCGCTCCATGATTCAACGGCTGGAAGGCGATGTCCTCGTCGTGACCGACATGCCCAAGGTGGATTGCGGTCCCATCGGTCTGCGGCTTGTGCTGCAAAACCTCATTGAAAACGCCCTCAAGTATCACAAAGTGGGCGAGCCACCTGTGGTGCGCGTCGGGGCCGAACGGACCGGCGGGGGGTGGCTGTTCGAAGTCACCGATGAAGGCATCGGCATGCCGGAGGGCAAGACCATCGAGGCCTTTGATCCGTTCAAACGATTTGAGCCCGGCCGTGAAGGGCTCGGCATGGGACTTTGCCATGTGCGCCACATCGTGGAGTCCCACGGTGGGGACATCTGGATTGAGAGCCGGCTGGGAGAAGGCACCCGCGTGGCGTTTACCCTTCCCGACCTCACCGAAACGGTGAGCTGAACGCCGGGTCCCCCACAAAAGCAGTGTCCGAAAAGGTGTGGAGAAAGTCCACCAGGCCTTGTCTTTCCGCCTCGGTCAGTTCGAGTTGGTAAGGCGTTTGACCGGCCGGGCCGAATCCGTTTTCAGACAGACGTTCGTCCAAAAAAGGGTGGGGCTCAATGCCGTCGCTGTAGAAGTCGACCACGTCGCGCAGGGTGGCGAAACGCCCGTCGTGCATGTAGGGGGCTGTCAGCCCCACATTTCGGAGGCTCGGGGTCTTGAAACGCCCATCGTCATCCGCATCCCCTGACAATTCGCCAATGCCGCCATCTCCCATGGCTGCATAGTCCACTTCGAGGCCATTGATGAAGGGCTGGGTTGCGAAGAAATTCAGGCCGCTGTGGCACTGGTTGCACCGCGTATCGCTTCGGAAGAAGACGTCCTTGCCGAGCAATTCAGAGGCCGTGAATTGGGTGAAGTCCGTGTCGAGGCCTTCGTCATACCGGCTTTGGTGAGACCGAATCGACATGAGGAATTGCACGAGGGCATCGGTGATCCGGTCGAGGTCGATCGTGGGGTCCCCGAAGGCCGCTTCGAACAGCTCAGGGTAATAGGGCAACTCGGCCAATTTGTCGGGCAAGGCGTCGAGGGACATGCCCATCTCATCGGGATGGCCAATGGGCTGCAGGACTTGATTGGCGAGGCCCAAGACACGAAGGTCCCAGAACATGCGGCGCTGGTACCGCAGGTTGAACAGGCCGGGTGCGTTGCGGTGCAAGGGTGCACCGGAGATGCCGGTCGAGGCCGCGCGTGGGTCGGCGAATGCGTGGGCCTGCTGGTGGCAGGTTCCACACGATGTCGATCCGTCGGCGGACAATTGGCGGTCGTGAAACAACACGCGTCCGAGGGTGGCGCCATCATCGGTGATGTTGACTTCCGCTCCGAACCCTCCGAAGAGCTGAAGGGCCGGGTCATTGAGCCACCGGTCCGGAAAGGCCATCTCCGAATAGGCGAAGGGTGGATCCGGCAAGTCAGGGAGGGCGACCGTGGCGATGTCGGGTTCGGGCTGCACGTTCACCTTTCCACAACCCAGCAGGAGCAGGAAAGCCAAGGTGGCGGGCCACATCATTGAACCACAGCGCAACATGCATACAAGGTAGCAACTGCGTAGCTTGGACTTAGATTCACTGCCATGCGCCTTGCTTTTCTGTCCCTCTGCCTTTTGGTGGCCCTCGGGCCGCTCGCCCAAACCAACGGATTGTCGGTTCCCAATGAACGCGCAGTTCTTCTGGCCGTCGAAGGCGATCAGCCCAGTTTCGTTCCGCCTCCGGCCATCCTTCCGGAAGCCGAGCGGACTGCCACCTTCGTGGTGAACTACACCGGGTTCTCGGCGGAAGCACAGGCGGCCTTCCAGTATGCCGTGGACATCTGGTCCACGCTGATCACGTCCGACGTGCCGATTGTCATCGACGCCACTTGGGAGGATCTCCCCGGCAACACCCTCGGGTCGGCTGGCGCAACAGGGCTGTGGTACAACTTCGGCGGAGCGCCGTTCAACAACGTGCTCTATCCTTCACCACTGGCCGACAAGTTGGTCGGTTCGGACATCGATCCTGGAGCCGCCGACATGGTGGCCAATTTTGACAGCGGAACGGACTGGTATTTCGGCTTGGACGGCAATGCCCCCTTGGCCCAGTATGACCTCGTGTCGGTCGTGCTGCATGAGATCGGGCATGGCCTTGGCTTTGCAGGCACGATGTATGTCGGCGTGGACCTCAATGGCTACGTCCTCAATGGAAGCCTCGCCCACATTTACGATGAGTTCGTCTACACCGGGGATGGAGCGGCCTTGTTGGACCTCGGCAATGGAACCTCGGAGCTCGCCGATGCCCTCCTTGGGGACAATCTGTACTGGGCCGGGATCCAGGGCAATGCCCAGAGCGGGGATTTTTCACCCAAGCTCTACGCGCCGTCGGGGTGGGAGCAGGGGTCCAGCCTGTCTCATTTTGACGAGGCCACGTATCCCGCGGGATCCATTCATTCCTTGATGACGCCGGCCATCGGCAACGGAGAGGTGATTCACAGTCCGGGCCCGATGGCGCTGGGCGTCTTGGAGGACATCGGTTGGACCGTGGACTACACAGCGCTCGATGGGGAAGTGGGCGTGCCGGGTTGCGACGACGCCGCAGCCTGCAACTACGACCCCGAAGCCACCTTGAACGACGGCAGCTGCATTTATCCTGTGGCCGATGAGCCTTGCGCGGAGTGCGTCTCAGTGTGGAGCATGGGCGCCACGCTCGAGGCGGGCGGCTCGGAGACGTTCACCTTTGGGGGCGTCGGAACCATCGACGAAGTGGAGGTGGAAGTGACTTGGACGGGCGAACAGGACAACAGCGAGTGGGTGTCGGATGTGCTGGTGGTGTTGTGCGACCCCGATGGCGACTGTGTGGAGTGGGGCGGTTTTGATGTGAGTGGTGGTGCGGATCCCGCTGGGGTCGCTTGGCCAGAAGATTGGGAAACCACCTTGCCCGGGACATATGGGGTGACCCTGGACTTGTCGGGGCTCGACTTGTCGGGCTTGGGAACGTGGACGCTGACTTTGTTCAATGGATACAGC
>CALBSW010000013.1 GCA_937967465.1 uncultured Flavobacteriales bacterium | reverse complement strand
CGTGGGTCTGGTCCCAGGTGCCTTCGTACTCCATGCTCATGAAGATGACGTCGCCGCCATTGCAACCGTAGGTGTTGTAGATCTCGGTGAAGTAAGGAGCGTGGGCAGCACAGGGACCGCACCAGTAAGCGAAGAAGTCAATGCAGACGTACTTGCCGGCATCGAGGTACTCGCTCAGGGTGTGCTCATCGCCGTTGAGGTCGGTGACGGTGAAGTCGACTGCCTCGGTAAGGTTGGTTTGGGCGGAAGCGCCAAAGGTGATGCCCAGCGCGAGCAGGGCGGTGTAGAGGTGTTTCATGAATTGAAGGGGTTGCTGAATCGGGGGTCCTGAACGAATTCAAGGTCGGTCAGGCTGTGAAGGAAGGCCTTGAGGGCCAATCGTTCTTCCGGGGTGAAGTTCATGCGAACCGGGGGGGCTTGCCCCGTGGCGGCATTGGGCGGAAGGAAGATGTCGATGAGAATGTCGTCTTGGAAGGGAAGCACGGTGCCGCCTTCCCAATCGCGGAGCCGGGGGTCCAGCGAGGGCACATCCTGGATGCCGTGGCTGTAGTGGTCGAGCACATCGTCGATGGTCGCGAACCGGCCGTCGTGCATGTAGGGCGCGGTCAAGGCCACATTGCGCAAAGACGGCACCTTCATGGCCGTAGGGCCCCAGCCGCCGCCGAAGAACCCGCCGGTGATTTGCGGCGAGGTCGGATCGCCATCGGAATCGGCATCCAAGCCGATGTCGGCAAAGTCGAGGCCCCAACCGTTGAAGTGCGGTCCACCGTGGCAGTTGGCGCATTGGGCCTTGCCGTGGAACAACTCGAAGCCTTCCCGCTCGAGCGGGGTGAGGCCGTTCAATGTGATGGACCCATCGAGAACCCCCCACGGATTCCACACTTCCGGCATCGCGTCGGCGATGGCCACGTCCATTTTGGACCGACAGGAGACGAGGGAGCGCAGGAAGGTGGACAAGGCGTCCTGGATGCGGTCGACATTGGGGACGGGATCGCCGTACGCCGCTTCGAACAAGGGGGCGTAGTAGTCGAGTTCGTCGAGGCGCTGGACCAAGGCGTCGAGGCTCCGGAAGCCCATCTCCACATGGTTTTCGATGGGCATGGTGACCTGGGTGGTCAGATCGTTGGCCCGGCCATCCCAGAAGTAGGCGAATTGGAGGCCGGGATTGGCCAGATGGCTGGCGTTGCGCTCGGTCAGCTCTTCGCGGAGGCCGTGGCTGAGCGCTTTGGGCTCTGCAAAACCGTGGGATTGCAGGTGGCAACTGTTGCAGCTGACAGCCCCGTTCTGGCTGAGCATGCGGTCGTGAAAGAGCACCCGGCCGAGTTGCGCCCGCTCATTGTAGGTCGGGGCTTCCCAAGTCTCAGGTGTGGTGATGCCAAACACTTGGGCCGCCTGGGTCCGATACTCCGGAGCCACATCGGGCAGGGAGGGGGTCGCCGGCCCCAACATGGACTCCGCGGTACAAGCGCTCCATGTCAGGGAAATCCCGACCAGGACGGATGCCAGGGCAAAGGAGAACGTGATTCGACGGTTCATGCTGAGAAGATAACCACTTGTGCCACGCGGGCGTTGCACGTTCACAAGCCCAGCACCAGCATCAGTTGCAACGGCGGGGTCAATCGGGCCTGCCAGCCCTCGTCCACCTCCTTGAATTCTCCAGAGAAATTGTCCGATACCCGGTCGGTCTCGGTGATGTACACGGCATCCATCCGGACTTCGGTCACCAATTGCAGGCGATCGGCCAGTTGGCATTGCACCCCGAGCACGGCGGACAATCCCGACTCGAGCACGGTGGTGCTGTTGGTGGAATTGAAATCGAGGTTGCGGCTTTCCGTGCGAAGCAAGTCGTGGCTCAACAGCACATCGGCACCGGTGAACACGGCCACGGGCCCCTCGGCCTCCGCTTCGCCAGAGCGCCAGCGGCGGCCCATCCGCAGGTCGAAACGCTGGTTCCGCGTGGTGATGGTCGTCCCAAAGTTGTCCTGGGTTTCCTGGCCGAAGTTGAAGCCGGTGAGCACGCGCCAACCATCGGCATCGGCGTTGGTGCTCCAACCCAGGGCGAGGGCAATGTCGCTGGCGTCGTCTGCCCCGAGAAGCTGGCGGGTCATGGGAACGATGTCGACCCAAGCGCTTCCTTGGGCGGCGCCGGGGGTGGCATGGAGTGCCAGAAGGAGGGCAAGGACGAAGGGGAGGCGAAGGGAATCCATGGGCGAAATCTACACCGGCAAAGCCAAGGCCTGCGGCGGTGAAGCGGGGGTCGGACGGAGCCCAATGGGAAGGAGGTTCGCCGCTCACCTATTTCACATTTCACATGAATGCACTGCGCAACCGCGTCCTGCTCATCGGACGCCTCGGACAGGATCCCGAACGGATTGAATTTGACGGAGACAAGGTCAAGGCCAACTTGAGGCTGGCCACCAATGAGGTCTACCGGAACGCCCAAGGGGAGAAAACGGAAACCACCAAATGGCACAACGTGATTGCTTGGGGACAGCTGGCCGAAATCATGACCCGGTACCTGTCCAAAGGCAGTGAGGTCGCCATTGAGGGACGGCTGGTTTATCGGCAATACGAGGACAAGGCTGGCCAGCAGAGGGTGGCCGCGGAAATCGTCACGCAGGAGATGCTGATGTTGGACCGTGTCCCTCAGGAAGCGTGACCGACCAGTCGGGGTCCACGGACGGGGGCGGCGGGCATTGCGCCCCCGCCCCTCCGGCCCTAATTTCGCGTTAGGCAAATCGTCCGGCTTCGGCTGGCTTGAACGCAACACAGTATGGCTCAAAACGGAATCTTGAAGTCCTCCCTCGCCAAGAAATATGCCATGGCGGCCACGGGACTTTTCCTCTGCCTCTTCCTTGTGGGACACCTGGCGGGCAACCTTCAGCTCTTCACAGCGGCATCCGACGGGGGACGGCAATTCAACGCATACGCCAAGTTCATGACCACCTTCCCCGCCGTGAAGGTGTTGTCCTACCTCACTTACTTCTCCGTTTTGTTTCACCTCGTGGACGGCATCGTGCTGTCCATTCAGAACCGGAAAGCGCGCCCCGTGCGCTACGCGATGGAGCGGGCTTCCACCAATGCCAATTGGTCCAGCCGCAACATGATGCTGCTCGGCACCATCGTGTTGGTCTTCCTCGTGACGCACATGCAGAACTTCTGGTGGCAGATGCACTTCGGTGAAGT
>CALBSW010000012.1 GCA_937967465.1 uncultured Flavobacteriales bacterium | reverse complement strand
CAAGGTTGGTCCTTCGTCGATGAGCGCGGACTCTTCGCCGACTCCTTCGAGGACGGAACCCCGGCGTGCTCCGTGGGTGACATCACCATTTCGGAAGCCCACAACGGCGTCACCCCATCCTACGTGGAAATCACCAACGCAGGAAACCTCTGCTCCTTGGAAGGTGTGACAGTCAGCAGCCAAAGCGGTTCCCATGTCTTCGGAGACGTCAACCTGACGGCTGGAGGCTACCTCGTTCAGGACCTGAGCCTCGACGCAGCAGGAGATGCGCTGACCCTGACGGATGGTGTATCCACCCTCACGTACACCCTGATCGCAGCCTACGCTGCAGCACCGGCCGATTACAGCCAGAACTTGGCCACAGGATGCTACGCCACCCCGACTCCGGGAGAAGCCAATGCAGCTTGTGCCACAACCGGTTGCGGTGACCCGATTGCCGACAACTACAACGCCGACGCCATCAACATCGACAACAGCCTGTGCGAATACACGGCAGGATGCACGGATGTACTGGCCGAGAACTACGACGCCACGGCCAACCTCGATGATGGCAGCTGCCAATACCTCGTCCGCATCATTGTGGACATGGCACAGCAAGGATCGAATGGTGCGAGCATCGTGTTGAACGGCAGCAATGCTGGCAGCATGAGCTACGCCAACTTCAACGCCTACAGCTATGACTACACCACGGGCGAAGGCGACTTCACCGTCGCGTTCGTGGCCGCCGACGGCACACAGGAAACCATTGCTGCACGCACCATTTCCATTGCGGCACCGCTGACCACCGACCAGTTTGTGTTCTGCTTCGACAGCAACACCAACTGCACCGGATGCACCAACCCGAGCTACACCGAGTACAACGCCTATGCTGCCGGTGACGACGCCTCTTGCCAGACGGCTCCGGTCTTGGGATGCACCTATGCCGATGCAGACAACTACAACGTCAGCGCCACCCTCGATGACGGGTCCTGCACCGGATTCGGTGGCGGAAGCGATTGCCCCGCTGACTTGAACCAGGACGGACAGATTGGTGCAGCCGACCTGCTCGAGTTCCTGGGTGTCTTCGGATCCAACTGCGAGTGACACTCACTTGACCACATAGCCATTCGCGCATCGGAAGGCCGGACCCGTCAGGGTTCGGCCTTCTTCCTTTCAAGGGATCCAAAGGGCGCAGCGTGTGTGAAGCTGACGAAGCATTGTCATAACAATCCCTTAACGTCCATCCCCACCTTTCGCAGTCCTTTTGCACTTGAATTCAACCTCATGCGCACTTTCATTCTCGCTGTGCTGGGCTTCATGCCCGTGTTGGCCCTTTCACAGGGCACCATTCGCGGCAAAATCACGGATGGACAAACGGGCGAAACCCTCATCGGTGCCAATGCCTTCATCGAAGGCACCACCAAGGGAGCCATGGCCGACCTGGATGGCAATTACAGCCTCGTAGGATTGGAACCAGGGACCTACAAGGTCACCGGTCGGTTCATTGGGTACACCCCCATCACCGAGACCGTCACCATCACGGGAGACGAAGTGACCATCGTGAATTTCAACCTCTACGTGGAGACGTTTGTGATTGAGCAGGCGGCTGAGGTGGTGGCCAAAGTGGACCGCACGCGCGACGTCTACATGGAGAACATCAAGAAAAAGTCGGCATCCAGCATCGACTACATCTCCTCTCAGCAGATCAAGAAGACGGGCGACACCGATGCAGCCAGTGCCATGAAGCGGGTGACCGGCGTCTCCACCGTCGGCAACTTCGTCTTCGTTCGGGGCCTCTCCGATCGCTACCTGAAGACCACCCTGAATGGTGCGGAAGTGCCTTCCATCGACCCCCGGCGGAACACCATCGAGATGGACCTCTTCCCCACCAACCTCGTGGACAACTTGGTGGTGGTGAAAACCCAAACAGCCAACCTGCCCTCAGATTGGGCCGGCGCCTACATCTCTGTGGAGACCAAGGACTTCCCGGAGACCTTCTCGTTCAACTACAGCTCCAGCTTGGGGTGGAACACGAACACCACCGGAAAGGAGGTCATCTCCAGCCAACGCAGCAGCACGGATTGGTTGGGATATGACGATGGATTCCGCGGCTTGCCCGGCATTGCCGATGGTCGTGGTGCGGATGATTGGCCGACGCTGGTCAACGTGTCCTTTGGCGATCAAATTCAATACCTGCTGGATCAGGATGGGGTGTCCGAGCAAGACCTCGCCGACTGCCTCGCGGGATGCGGGTTGGTTACCCTGAGCGACATCGCCAGTGTGACAGACCGCAACTGCATGCTCGATTGTCTGGGCTACACCGACTTGTGGGGACCGAATTATTCCGACTCCCTCTACTTCAACGCCGGCATCCCCGCTTCCATCGCAGCCAACCAACCCCTGACCGACATCGGTCAGAGCTTCGAAAACACGTGGGAGCACGTCACCCGGCGCGCCGCCATGGACATGAAGCACTCGCTCAGCTTCGGCAACCAGACCACCCTGTTTGGCCGCCAGCTCGGCTACATCTTCGGAGCCCAATACGGACGCAACACCCGCGCCTATCAGGACGGCGTTTACGCGCGCTGGGCAGCGGGGTCCATTGAGGGCACGGACACCCTCGACGTACAGAACTACTATACCGACGAGCGGACCAACGAGAACCACCGCTGGAATGCCCTCCTCAACCTCAGCTACAAGCTGAACGAATTCAACAAGCTCTCCCTCATGGGCATGAGCATCACGAGCGGCACCAACAGTGCCCGTTTCCAAGAAGGTCTGAACCCCCGCGATGGCGACGAAGTCCAGCAGCAGCGCACCCACCGCTACCAGACCCGCAACCTCAACACCTTTCAGCTGCGCGGGGAACACTACCTCCCCGCCAATGAAATCGAGTTGAAGTGGACCGTGAGCCGCTCCGAGGGCAAAATGAGCACGCCGGACCTCCGGACGTTCTTCAACAACTACATCGACAA
>CALBSW010000011.1 GCA_937967465.1 uncultured Flavobacteriales bacterium | reverse complement strand
GACAACGCGGACCAACGCCTGACCCCCAAAGGCAGGGCACTGGGACTGATTGGTGACGCAGATTGGGCGCACTTCGAAAACAAACAAGCCACCATCCAATCCATGACCAAGGAGCTCGAGTCTTCCTCTGCCACACCAGAATCCATCAACGCCACCCTCGAGTCTGCTGGAAGCAGCCCCATTCGCCAGAAGACCCGCTGGAGCCAACTGCTGTCCCGACCCCACGTTCACTTGCAGAACCTCATGAACAACGACAAGGAGCTCCTCAACAACGACCGCCATCACCCAGCACCTTGGTACGACCTGACCGAGACCCAGATCAAATACAAAGGCTATATCGAGAAAGAGCAGGCACAAGCTGACCGCATGCGAGAAATGGAAGGACTCACCCTGCCTCCCGATTTGGAATACGCCAGAATGACATCCCTCAGCATGGAAGGCAGAACGAAGCTTGCTGAGCACAAACCAGACACCCTTGGAGCCGCGAGCAAAATCAGCGGCGTCTCCGCGTCTGACCTGTCCGTGCTGATGGTCTACCTCGGCCGGTAGCCCATGTTCCACGTGGAACACTGAGTCAACCTCTGAGAGGCCCAAATTTCGACGTTCTCTTCGCGAGGAGGTGTTACCCTCGGTTTCCCGAGAAACGCCGAAAACACAAACAACTGAAAATCAACAAACTAACCAAAACTTCGCGTTCCGTGATGCCGCCCCGTACCTTCGCGACGAATTTTCGCCATCATGAACATGAAGCCCCACCTCGACCAACTCGGACTCTCGGCTGAAAACGCCGGCGTCCAAATCGGTCAAACCCAATCTGCACTCGGCAACACCATTGTCAGCACCAGCCCCGTGGATGGTTCCACGATTGGCGCCACCGGTGTTTGCAATGCGGACGCGTATGAGCAAGTCATTGCCGCTGCCACCAAGGCGGGACAGGAATGGCGGCACGTTCCCGCCCCCCAGCGCGGTGAAGTGGTTCGCCTCTACGGTGAAGCGCTCCGCAAGCACAAAGACGCCCTCGGAGCCCTCGTCTCCTATGAGATGGGCAAAAGCCTCCAGGAAGGCCTGGGCGAGGTGCAAGAAATGATCGACATCTGTGATTTCGCAGTCGGTCTCTCCCGTCAACTCTACGGTCTGACCATGCACTCCGAGCGTCCCGGACACCGCATGTACGAGCAGTGGCATCCCCTCGGTGTGGTCGGCATCATCAGTGCCTTCAACTTCCCGGTCGCCGTGTGGAACTGGAACACCGCCATTGCTTGGGTTTGCGGCAACGCCTGCATCTGGAAGCCGTCCGAAAAGACGCCATTGACTGCCGTCGCATGTCAGAACATTTGGAATGAAGTGACCCGGGACATGGACCACGTTCCGGAGGGCCTGTCCTGCATCATCCAAGGCGACTACAACGTCGGCGAAATGATGACCCACGACAAGCGCGTGGCCTTGATTTCGGCCACCGGCTCCATTCGCATGGGCAAGATTGTCGCCCAGGCCGTAGCGGCGCGACTCGGCAAAAGCCTCCTCGAGTTGGGCGGCAACAACGCCATCATTGTCGAGCCCGATGCCGACCTCAAAATGGTGGTTCCCGGTACCGTGTTCGGTGCAGTTGGAACCTGCGGACAACGGTGCACCTCCACCCGCCGACTCATCATCCACAGCAGCATCTATGACAAGGTGGTGGCCGCCATCACCAAGGCTTACGGCCAGTTGCGCATTGGAGACCCACTGGATGAGAACAACCACGTTGGGCCACTCATTGACCACGACGCCGTCAAGATGTACCAATCCGCACTCGAACAGGTTGTGGAACAAGGTGGCCGCGTCCTGGTCGAAGGAGGCGTCTTGTCTGGAGAAGGCTACGAGTCCGGGTGTTACGTCAAGCCCGCCATTGCGGAGGCCACCAACGACATGGCCATCGTCCAGCACGAAACGTTTGCCCCCATCCTCTATGTCATGAAGTACGACACCCTCGACGAGGCCATCGCCATGCAGAATGGGGTGGTGCAGGGATTGTCCTCCGCCATCATGACCACCAACCTCCGCAGCGCTGAGCTGTTCCTGTCTGCCGCGGGCAGCGATTGTGGCATTGCCAACGTCAACATCGGAACGAGCGGTGCTGAAATTGGAGGTGCCTTTGGTGGTGAAAAGGAGACCGGTGGCGGCCGGGAGTCCGGCAGTGACGCCTGGAAGGCCTACATGCGCCGGCAAACCAACACGATCAACTACAGCACGGAGCTTCCGCTCGCCCAAGGCATCAAGTTCGACCTCTGATGCTTCGGACCTGCACTTCTGGAATGACCATGGTGGCTTCGGCTGTCATGGTCATTCTGCTTTCCGCCTGTTCGACGCCGTCGCCTGCCCCTTCAGAGCGCGTCCTGAACGGCACCCTCACCTTCTCGTTGAACGACACCACAGAGGTTCGCATTCCCGGAGTTTGGCAAGGCGACACCCTGGTTCTTCGCAACAGCAACGAGACCTTGACCCTGAGGCCGTCTGATTCTCTGGATCACACCTGGGCGATTCCCGTATTTGACGGCCGATTGACACTGCAGAACGACACTGGCTTCTGGCAGGACGTCCTCCGGCCCGGAACCTATCGCGTCCCCGTCCAGTGGCAGGCTGAACCACACGCCGAAAGCACGCCTGCTTGGACGGAAGACACGCTGTCCTGGGCCTTGACATTTGGCGCAGACGATCCGTGGTATGGCCAGTTGTTCCTTCAGCAAAGCGGCACATCCTGTCGGGGCAGCATCGCCACGGCCACAGGAGACTTCCGTTACCTCCACGGCTCCATTGAGGGCGATGGCACCCTGCGTCTGCAGACCTTCGATGGCGCGCACCTCTTCTGTTTTTCTGCCAACCTCGGTGACGACGGCACCCTATCTGCGGGCACCTTCTGGAGCGGCTCCCATTATGCCACCTCCTTTTCCGGCACCCCACTAGATGCGGGTACCACAGCCCTGGAAGCCGCTCCCAAAGCCGAATGGACTGGGCTGCCCGTGTCCTACGCCGGCATTGCGCTGGATGGCGACTCCACATCCTGGGAAGCCAGCAGCGCCGACCACATTCACGTGCTCAGCGTCATGGGATCGTGGTGTCCGAACTGCATGGACGAACACCGCCTGCTCGCCACCCTGATGGACCAGCACCCGACCCTGCACGTCCACACCCTGGCCTTTGAGCGCGGACTCGACAAAGAAGGCGGAGTGCAAAGGGCTTTGGACAGATTGGTCAGCTACTCCAATCACATGGGCCTCGACCGGTTCGGTGACCGTTGGCATGTTGTCCTCACCGGCCCGGCGTCAAAAACCCGGGCTCAAGCCGCCTTGCCGTTTCTCGACCGCGTGGTCAGTTTCCCAACCACCATCGTCGTCGATGGGGGAGGGGCACCCTGGATTCACAGCGGGTTCAACGGACCGGCCATGGGACCAGCCCACGACTTGGAAGTGGCCCGGTTTGCCGCTGCAATCAGCGGTTCGACGGAAAGTCGTTGACCTGATCCACGGTCAACTTTCCATCCCGGTTGGCCACCTCCCATGAGGTCAGGAACACCAACCTACCGATCTCGGCCATCTTCGGGTAGAGGATCTTGTCCGGTGTGTCCCCAGGACCGTGGTAATCCTCGTGTACCCCGCTGAAGTAAAAGATCACCGGGATGTTGTGCTTGGCGAAGTTGTAGTGGTCGCTCCGGTAATAGAACCGGTTGGGGTCGTCCGGTGCATTGAACGTGTAGTCCAGCGCAATCCCGACATGGGCCTCGTTCACGGCTTCGCTGATGGCGTGCAATTCGCTGGACAATTTGTCGCTGCCGATCAGGTAGATGTACCGGTCATCGTCCGCATGGGCTTCATCCACCCGGCCGACCATGTCCATGTTGAGGTCGCAGACATGCCGTTCTAATGGAAATGCGGGGTGGTCGCTGTACCATTCTGACCCCAACAATCCTTTCTCCTCGCCCACAAACGCCATGAACAGAACGGAGCGCCGGGGGCCTTGTCCTGCGCGGTGTGCCTCCGTCCAGGCTTCCACATTCTCCAGCAAGGAGACGGTTCCACTGCCATCGTCGTCGGCACCGTTGTAAATGAGGCCTTCTGCATCCACCCCCACGTGATCGTAGTGGCTCGTCAGGACGACAATCTCATCGGCCAGGGTGCTGTCCGTGCCCGGCAACAATCCCCAGACATTGGCCGCCATGACCTTGTCATCCATGCGGGCAATCGACAGTTTTCCGTCCGGCCAAATCGTGTTTTTCAGCTTTCGCTTCGGCCACTTCTTCTCCACCACTTTCATGGACTTCCAACCGGATACGGCCAGAAGGGCTTCTTGAGAAATCAGCAAGGTGGGCAAATCCGTTCCCTCGCCTTCACGGTCCACGTCCAACCGCATGCGCTCCCGGCTGAGCCACGGCACCAACCGACTCTTGAGTACATCGTATTCCTCGGTCACGACCAATACTGCGGACGCCCCCAAACTGTCCGCCAACTCACGCTTCGCATTGCGATCCTGACTCCAACGGCTGGGGCGGTCCGTTCCGGTCAATTCAAAACCGCGCTCTTCATCTCCGGGCTCTCCAGCGAGCATCACCACCATGCGGCCCCGAACATCCAGGCCTGCATAGTCATCCCAGCCTTCATCTTGGATGCCGTACCCGGCAAACACCACATCTCCCTCGACATCCGATGCTTCAATGCCAGGGTAGGGGACCCAATCATTCTTGAAGAGCAGTTTTGATCCTCCCCATGTGAGAATGCCTCCTTTCAACTGACTGACCTTCAGTGGTACGTCTTGGAAATAGGACCCTTGCACAGGTTCCAAGCCCGCTGCTTCGAAATGCGATGCGATGTAGGCCGCTGCTTTTCGCTGGCCTTCCTTTCCGGTCTCTCGGCCTTCCATGCTGTCCGCTGCCAGGACGTACAGGTGATCACTGAGGTCTTCCGCCGTGATCGTGTTGGCCCATGTCAAACCTGAATCCGTGTGCATCAAGGTTTGGCCCCATCCGAGAAGGGGAAGGGTCAAAATGGTCCAAGTGAAGAGTGTGCGTTTCATGAGCAGGCAATTTTTCCGACGCGACGCGCATGGCGGCCACCTTCGAATTCGGTGTGAATGAAGACGTCCACACAATCCAGTGCATCCGGCACCGCAATGAAACGGGCTGGCAAACAGAGGACATTGGCGTCATTGTGTTCGCGGGCCAGGCGGGCGATGTCCGGACGCCAAGCAATGGCAGCCCGAATGGATTCGTGCTTGTTGGCCGTCATGGCCACGCCATTGGCTGATCCGCAAATCAAGATGCCCAAGTCCCCTGATTCTGCGACTCCAACTGCCAGAGGGTGCGCGTGATCCGGGTAATCCACGCTGTTGCCATCCGGCGTTCCGTGGTCCACCACTTCCATGTTTCGCTCTTCAAGCCAGGAGATCAAAGCTGCCCGCAAGTCACCAGCTGCGTGGTCGTTTGCCAAGTGTATCCGCATGGCCACAAGTTCTGCCGAACCGGCTGGAATCTGAATACACATCAGATTGTGAATTCGCACGAAAACATGTGGGTAACGCAGACGAAAAAAGATTTGCGCATTTGCTCCTCTCAGAGGCTTGTACAAGACCCCCAATCCAGCGCCATGATTTCTGGTCCAATTCTCCCAAACCTCCCCACATCAAAATGGAGGATGCGAACAGCCATCAGCGACATGAGTTCCTCCAGAAGTGCCTTATCCCCAATCGCACACTGACTGTGGAGAACCCTGCTTTCTCCTTGATTTTAAGCAACTGAAAGTTGTGGACGAAGGGTGAACGAAATCCCAAAGACCGTGGATGGCCATGGCCTCCAAATTTTGACGCCACGCGTTTTCCCCAGTTTCAACAGACCTATGACATCTACAATCTCTTTTTAGAAAAGAAGAAAGAATAGATGGTGCGGGTAAAAACCCAAAAACCCCCTGTGGTCGTTCACTTGGGTGTGGCAACTTGCGGTCATGCTGAATCGGTTTCGGATGTGCGTTTGGATTGGACTCTGCTGGGCAGGTGTTCACGGTCTGAGCGCTCAGGACTCCAGCCAGGTGCAATACCGATATCCCGATGGCACGATCAGCAGTGAAGGTCAGCTTTTGAATGGACTTCCCGAGGGGTATTGGGTGTCCTATTTTCCAGACGGAACCCGGAAGAGCGAAGGAAATTGGCGGCAAGGCCAGCTCGAGGGAGAATGGGTGTTTTACGATGATCAGGGCCGGGTGCAAACCACGCTTTCCTACGCGGCTGGGCTCAAGGATGGCATCGAAACCCAATGGGACACGACCGGGATTCGCCTTCGAACGTTGCCATGGGAGCAAGACACCTTGCAAGGCTGGGAAGAAGGTTACGACGCAGACGGCGTGATTCGATCCAGGATTCCTTGGTCTGGAGGAGAAAAGGAAGGAGTGGCGCTGGATTATGCAGTGGAAGAGGGGAAGCAAGGGCGCATCCTTCGCCGAAGGGGGTTCCGAGAGGATTTGCTCCGTTGGGTGGAAGAGGTGAATCGATTGGATGATCAGAATCGAAAAACGGGCAAGTGGATGACCTTTTGGCCCAACGGCCAGGTCAGGCGGGAAGGCCCTTATGAGCGGGGCCTGGAAGAAGGCGTGTTCAAATACTTTTCCAGAAGGGGAGACCTGGAGCGCACTGTGACCTTCCATCGGGGCGAGGAAGTGGAGGATGCCCCGGAGGCGGTGGCCTTGGATCTTCGCAAGGCGTTTCACCCCAATGGTGAAGTGTCTCGGGAGGGGCCCTGGCGGGAAGACACACCGATGGGGACTCACCGCTTCTTCGATGAAGAGGGACACCTCGTCGAGGTCAAGGTGTTTCGATCCGGTGTGCTTCAGGCATCCGGAATGCTCGACAGTTTGGGTCGCAGATCCGGTCCCTGGACGGAATTCTGGCCGGACGGAACACCCAAGGCGGTGGGCTCCTATCTCGAGGGCAAGCGCGATGGAGATTGGCAATTCTATGCCCGGGATGGACGCTTGGAACAAGAGGGTGGATACCGGATGGACCAATGGCACGGTCGATGGAAATGGTACCACCCCAATGGGCAGGTGCACCGCGATGAACGGTACCGCAAAGGCCGAGAGGACGGCGATTTCCTGGAACTGGGTGCGGCCGGAGATACGCTGGCCATGGGATCCTACGAGCGCGGGAGGAAAGTCGGGCCATGGGTGGAGCATGTGCGCGATGACCGCAGGGAAGGGGTGTACCTCGACGGAGATTTGGACGGCCGATGGATCCACACGGATGGAGAAGGGCGGGTTCGATTTGAAGGGGCGTATGTGGCTGGAATTCCCACGGGCGAACACACCACGTTCTGGCCAACAGGTCGGCGTGCATCGGTTGGGTCGTACCGGGGTGGATTGCGCGACGGGATCTGGCGATATTTCGACGAGAATGGTGTGGTGCAGCTGATTCGGCAATACAAGGCCGGCCGCATCGTCAAAGTGAACGGAGCCAAAACGGACCGATGAGTATCCATGGACGGGAAGGCGGATCGACTGGATGGTCGATGGAGTGGATGGACGCGGTGCCATCCGCCTTGTTCTTGATCCGTGGTGAGGATGTGATTCTCGCCAATGCCCGAGCCTGCTTTTTGTTTGGCTGGGAGCAAGCTTCGTTTCCAAAAGGATTGAGACTGGACCAAGGTTCGTGGCTCCATTGGAAAGAAGAGGACCGGTCGTATTTCGATTTGCGCTGGCGGGAAGTCCCCAGGGAGCACAGGACACCCTTGCGCATGGAATTGGTCGCGGAACGGGAAGGTGGAAAGCGTTTCCCGGTTGAAATTCGGATGTCCCGTGGCCCAGAAGATGGATTGGACATTCTTCAACTCTCGGACATCAGCGAGCAGCAATTCCGGCAGCAGGCCCTTCAGGATCGGGAGGCCCATTACCGCCGGTTGACAGACATCGCCCAAGAGGCCATTGTCCAGGTCAAGGACGACGTCATTTTGGATGTCAACTCCAGGTTTCTGGCGATGATGGGGGTGGAATACCCCGAGGAAATCATTGGGGACCCCATCGGACAACTTGGACTTCGGCGGATGGGCAACCTGGAGCCCATCGAAGGCAGTGGAGTCTTTGATCGGGGAGATTGGATTCTGAACAACCGCAATGGTGAGTTGCTTCACCTCGACATCGGCAAGGGCCGTTTGGAAGATGGAAGCGAGGTCTGGATGATGTACGACATCAGTGACCGGAAGCGCATCGAGCATGACTTGATTCAGGAGCGCGAGCGATTCCGCCTGCTCGTTCAGAGTTCACCCAACGGCATTGTCATTTTGGTGGACGACGTCATTCGCTTTGCCAACCCGGTTGCAGAACAAGGTTTTGGGCTGGATCGCGGCTTGGAGGGCGAACGGTTTCCATCGTTGTTCCCCGCTTCGCTCACCGCCCAATTGGCGCAGAACATCCAGGACACGCGCAACGGCAAAAAGGTCGAGGAATCGGAGGTCGAGTTGCCAGACGGGGCGCGTTGGACATTGCAATGGCGCCTGACCATTTTTGATGGCCAGCCCGCTGTCCAAGTCAGCCTTTCGGATGTGACGGACCGCCACGCGTTGATGCAAGAGCGGATCCGCGCTGAGATGGCGGAGGGCGCCAACGAGCAATTGACGCTGGAGATTGAGCAAAGAATTGCGGCGGAGGCGGCGTTGCGCAGCGCTACGGCCAAGCTTCGCAGCATTGTCGAATCGGGTGAGGACTTCATCATTTGGACGGCCAAGTCCGGACACGAATTGACCAGCCTCAATCACAACTGTCGCCTTTGGCTCAACGTCGGTTCTTCCGCGAAACTGGAAGACGTGACGCAGGCCTTGTCAAGTCAGGTGTCCGAAAGCCAGGAGGTCAATGGATTTGATCTGGGCGACCGGTTCGAGCGCGCTCTGAGTGGACGCCCCCAGCGTTTTGAGTGGGCGTTGCCTGAGGAGAAAAATGAGGACGGCAAGCGCTGGTTGCAGCTCTTCTTGAATCCCATCGACAACGCGGAAGGAGACCGGGAAATCAGTGCGATCGCCTACGACATCACCGATAGAAAGCGCATTGACCGTGCCATCCGAAGCGCGCTGAAGGAGAAGGAAATTTTGCTGCAGGAAGTGCACCACCGGGTGAAGAACAACCTGCAGATCATCAATTCCATCTTGAACCTTCAGAAGAAGTTTGTCAAGGATGAGGCTGCGATCACCGGGTTGGAGGAAATCCAGAATCGGGTCTCCACGATGAGCATCATCCACGAGACGCTGTATCAGAACACCGACGTCTCCAGCATCGGTTTCCCATCCTATTTGACCCGCATCGCAGGCAACATCATCCAGGGGTATCGATCCGAGACCCAGGTGGAGTTGATCACGGAACTGGAGAACATCCAAGCTCCTCTGGATCAAGCCATTCCGTGTGGATTGATCTTGAATGAGTGGGTGTCCAATGCGATGAAATACGCATTCCCAGGAAGGGAACGCGGGACCATCACGGTGAGTTTGCGGTGCATCATGCCGGAGGACTCCCCGGAGGAGGAGGAGATTCAAATTGAGGTGCAGGACGACGGAGTGGGCCTGCCTGAAGGTTTTGATTGGGGCGGGCGAGATTCGCTTGGATTGTACCTCGTTCAGGCGCTGGCCGAGCAGTTGGATGCGGAGTTGTCGGCGGAAAGCGACAATGGCACGCAGTTTTTGGTTAAATTTAGGCGACCAAAAAACCTGTTTGACGGATGATGCCTTGACATCCATCGAACGATTCTGAGGATTAGACCCTCAAGCAACATCTGAACCTGTAGACGCCATGGCCATCAACATTCTCGTTACCGAGGACGAAAGCATTGTCCGCAAGGACATCGAGCAAACCCTTGAAAAAATCGGTTACAACGTTGTGGCCACCGCTGACAATGGCGAAGACGCCATCGACTTGGCCGTTCGCCACCGCCCGGATGTGGTCCTGATGGACATCATGCTGAAGGGCGACATGAATGGCATTGCTGCAGCAGAGGAAATCAAGCGCACCTTGGATGTGCCGATCATTTTCCTGACGGCTTATGCTGACCGGAGCACGTTGGGCGAGGCGAAGTTGGCCGAGCCGCACGGGTACATTCTCAAGCCGTTCAAGGACGTCGACCTTCAGACGAGCATCGAAATGGCGATGCACAAATTCTCCAAGGAGCAGGAAGCCCGACTGGAGAATGAGTTCCTCCGGAACATGGCGGAGCACAAGGACACGGCGGAGTACTTGTTCGTCAAGAACCGCAGCCGGCTGATGAAGGTGGATTATGATGAATTGCTCTTCATCGAGGCGCTGAAGGACTACGTGGTCGTCCACACGCCGGAGCAGAGCTTCACGATCCACAGCACGATGAAGGACGTGGAGAACAAGCTCAATGAGCGCCGCTTCATGCGCGTGCACCGGAGCTACATCGTCAACCTCGATGCCATCCACAGCATCAAGTATTCCATGATCCAGGTCAAGGGCATGGAGAAGGAGATTCCGATTGGCGGCAGTTACAAGGACATTTTGGCGAGCCGCATCAACTTGCTGTGAAGGCGAGCACATTGGAAACGAAAAACCCCGGGACGAACCCGGGGTTTTTTGTTGCTCCCCCACCTGGACTTGAACCAGGGACCTACTGATTAACAGTCAGTCGCTCTAACCAGCTGAGCTATAGGGGAATGCTCATCCCTTCTTTCAAAGGGTGCGCAAAGATACGAGTTGTTCCCATTTGGTGCAATGGCACCACCGCCTTCCTGAGGCCCCTACCTTCGCGCTCGCAAATTTCTTCTTCATGAGCTGGACAGACTCTTCCGTGGTGGTGGTGGGCACCGTCGCCTTCGATTCCATCAAGACGCCATTCGGTGAACGCGAACGCATCGTGGGTGGTGCCGGGACCTACATCGGATGGTCGGCGAGCCGCCTCGGCGTCGGAACAGGTTTGGTCAGTGTCATTGGCGAGGACTTCCAGCAATCTGAACTCGACCTCATGTCCGAAGCTGGCATGGCGCTGGAAGGCATTGACCGTCCAGCAGGCGGGAAGAGCTTTTTCTGGGCCGGCTCGTACCACATGGACATGAACGGCCGGGACACCTTGGAGACAGAGTTGAATGTGCTCGCAGACTTCAACCCTGAAATTCCAGAGGCATGGCGTGGTGCCAAGTACCTGATGCTGGGCAACATTGACCCGAACCTGCAGGCATCGGTATTGGATCAGATGACCGAGCGGCCGGAACTGGTGGTGTTGGACACCATGAACTTCTGGATGGACATCGCGATGGAGCCGCTGAAGGCGGTGATTGCCCGCGTGGATGTGTTGACCATCAATGATGAAGAAGCCCGTCAGCTCAGCGGTGAGCGAAGCCTGATCAAGGCGGCACGGGCCATTCTCGCCATGGGTCCGCGTTACCTCGTCATCAAGAAGGGTGAGCACGGAGCGTTGCTCTTCCACGAGGAAGGGGGGAAGCTGCAGTATTTCTTCTGTCCAGCCCTCCCCTTGGAGGATGTGGTGGACCCGACGGGCGCAGGCGACACTTTCGCAGGTGGCTTCATTGCCCATGTTGCACGCACGGGCAGCACCGATTTCGAGACGCTCAAGCAGGGCATCGTGGTGGGCAGTGCACTGGCCAGTTTCACCTGTGAAGCGTTCGGAACAGAAGGCATTCGCGCGGTCACGCGTGAGGCGTTGGATGCCCGCATCGCAGAATTCCGCCGCATGACGGATTGGAACGGCGCAGGCGTGGAGGCCTGAGTTCGAGGCGCGATCAGTTCAAGGAAATCCGCAGTTGCGGATCGATGGCCACGCCGGACTCCCACCATTCGAAATGGAGGTGGGGACCTGTGCTGTGGTCTCCACTGTCTCCGATCACAGCCACCATTTCGCCTTGGCGAACCCGGTCTCCAGCGGCCACTTCGATGCGGCTGTTGTGCATGTACACGGAGATGCGGTCTCCGGGATGTTGAATCAGTACGGTGTGTCCGCCGCCTGCGGTGAAGCCGGAGAAGATGACCGTGCCATCGCCAACCGCCTTGACCGGACTGTTTTCTGGAGCGACCATGTCCACGCCCAAGTGGTCAATTCCAGGATTCCAAGGAGCGGAAACCCGTCCGTCGACAGGGGGGATCCAAAGCCCGGATTCATCCAGGCTGCCGGGTGAGCCGATGGCAAAAGCATCTTCTTCTTCAACCCGGTTTCGCAGCTCATCCAAGGCCTCTCCAGATTGTGGGGAAAGGGTGGGCGCTGGGGTGCCGGGGTTTGGGGCGACGTCGGTGATCGTTTCAAGGGCGCCAGCAGGCAGCTCCCCCATGAGCACGGCCCTGAGATTCTGGATGTAACGGCCTTGCATGGCCAGAACTTGGGAGAGCGAATCTGCGGTGTGCATTGCCTCCTCCTGCATGGCCCGGGTTTCGGTGGAGAGGTAGCCCGGAACGACGGTCTCCCGCAGTGGGGTGAAGGCCACCAGGGCGTATGTCAAAGCGGCAACGAGGAGGATGGACATGGCGGCGAGGGCGCGGATCTGGCCTGGCTGCACCCGCATGGACCAGCGCTCGGCAAACGTGCCCTCCTCTTGAAGGATGAGACGGAATTTGCGGTCGGACGGGGATCCGCTTCGGGTGGAGTTTGGGGTCTTGCGCTCGGCCATGTCCACAACAAAGATGGTCGACAACGCATGGATGCGCGGGCTTTTTTGTCTGTGGCGGACGCGGAATGCAATATTTTCGCGGCTTTCGGGTTGGCCCCCACGGAACACCTCGCCCCATGCTTCGATCGCCCCTTCGGTCCCTTGTGTCCCGCCTTCAACCAAACTCCTCCTTGGGGTTGGTTCTGTTGGTGGTTGTCATGGTGCTGGCGGGATGTACGACCCAGCGTGACGGTCGGTTCTATCGGGCATATCACAACACGACATCCCGCTTCAACGGGTTCCACTTTGCCCGCCTCGCCATGGAGGAAGCCGATGCGAAATTGGCGGAGACCCACGAAGAGGATTGGGATGAGGTCATTCCGATTTTCCTCTACGGGACAGAAGACCAGGCTGAATTTCTCTACCCCTTGATGGAGCGCGCCATCGAGAAGTGCTCTCGGGTGGTGGACCGGCATGCGATGACGCCGCCGCGCAGCCAGCAAAAGGATTTCAAGCGCCCGCAGCTCAACCGTTGGATCGACGACAACTACACGTTGATTGGCAAGGGCCACTTCTACAAGGGGGACTTGGTCAAGGCTGAGGAGGTCTTCAAATACCTGCAGCGCAAACACAAGGAGCCGGACAGTCAGGTGGCGGCCGGCGCGTGGTTGGCGCGCACGTACATGGCCATGGGCAACATGGTCAAGGCCAACAGTGCTTTGCTGAAAGCCGTGGGGGAGCGGGACGCGTCCGACGCCTTGCGGGCAGACGCCTTTTTGGTTCAGGCAGAATTCAATTTGTCGCAGGACAACGTGGAGGAAGCGATGCGGTCCATCGAGCGCGCCATTCCCAAGATCAAGCCCAAGCGGGACCGTGCTCGCCCCTTGTTTGTCCTGGCTCAGCTCAAGCGTGAATACGGAAGCAATCGGGAGGCCATCGAGCTGTTCGAGGAGGTGGTCAAGTTGCGGACGCCGTATGAAATGGAGTTCCAGGCGAGGATGCAGCAGGCGCTGGCCTTTGACCGTCGCCGTGGAGACAGCGAGGAGATCGTGGAGCTGTTCTTCGACATGCTCGAGGACGACAAGAATGAGGCTTACCGCGATCAGATCTACTACGCGCTGGCTCAGATCGAACTGGAAGAGCTGAACCGGGAGGAGGGCATGGCGTACCTCCGGGATGCGTTGGCCGAGAACAGTGGCAATCGCCGCCCCCGGATGAAGAGTTTCCTCGCGTTGGCGGACTTGCATCTGGAAGACCGGGAATACGAACTGGCCCAAGCGTATTACGACAGCACTTTGGCCAACATGGATGAGGACCACCCCCGGTTTGCCGAGGTGCGGAACAACGCCATGAGCCTCACGGAGTTGGTGGAGCAATTGACCGTGATTGTCCGCAACGACAGTTTGGCGGAGCTCTGCGACCTCGACGAAGACGCGCGGTATGCGCGGATGGAGGACATCATCGAGGACTTGCGTCTCGCTCAGGAACGGGAGGCTGAGGAGGCGGCCCGTTTGGCCGAGGAGGCTTTGCAGGCCAGCATGGCGGTGCCGGGAGCGGCGACGGCATTCTGGCCTTACAACCCGAGACTTCGGGAGTCCGGTCAATCGTATTTCTACGACCGTTGGGGCGACCGTCCTCTCGAGGACGATTGGCGCCGCAGCCGAAAGCTCAATGGGGCGTTCAGCACGATTGAAGACGTGGCAGACGACGTGGCTTCGGCAGATCTGTTGGGCAGTGGAGGAGAGTTGCCGACCCCGGAGGAGCTGCTCGAAAGCTTGCCGTGCAGCGAGGAACAACGCGCCGCAGCCGATGTCGAGACAGCGACGGCCGTGTATCAAAGCGGAGTGATCTACAAGGAGAAGCTGGAGGACACCGACAATGCCATTGAGGCTTGGGTCGACCTGTTGGACCGGTTTGAGGAGAGTGAAGAACACCCCTTGGCGCACTATCAGCTTTACCGGACCTACTTGTTCCTCGAGGAGACGGAGAATTACCAGAACCCCTTTTGCGGCACCTGCAACTCGCAGTACTGGGCCGACCAGATTTCCCTGTTGTACCCGGACAGCGAGTGGGCGCAGCTCGTGGAGAACCCGGAGTTCGTGGACTTTGAGGAACAGCGTCGCATCGATGAGCTGGCAGCCTATGAGGCGCACTTGATTCGGTACTACGCCCAGAAGGATTACCAAGCCATCCTCTCGGAAGTCAATGCGGTGCTGGATACCGTGCCGAATCACACGCAAGAGTGCCGGTATCGGTTCCTTCGCGCCCAGTGCATCGGTTGGTTGGATGGCCGCGCCCGCGGTCGGGACAACTACATCGCGGCCTTGGAAGAAGTGGTGACGGCGTGCGACTCAAGCGACCAGGCCTTGGCCGCCGCCGAGATTTTGGAGGGCCTCGGCGTGGGGCAGAAAGGGTCAGACGAAAAAGAGGGCAAGGCGGACGCTGTCCCCTCGGTACCGGACTTCGGAAACTTCACCGACAAGCCGGTCTTGGAGCACTACTTGGCAGTGGTGATTCCGGTGAAGGAGGGCGGAAGCGACAAAACGAAAGCCCTGTTGTCCGACTTCAACCGCCAGTTTTTTGCAAGCGCCAACCTCAAGGTGACGAGCAACCTGATTGATCGGGAGAACCAACTGGTGTTGGTCAAGCAATTTGCCCGGAAGGACCGCGCCATGGACTATTTCCGGGTGCTGACATCCAACCGGGAGTCGATGATCGACCTGAACACGAGCGGCTTCAAGATGTTCGTCATCCACACCGAGAACTACGTGGAGCTCTTCAAGGGAAAGGACATTGACGGGTACCTCGAATTCTTCGAGCAGGTGTACCTTGACGAATAAGCGCAGAAATTCACGCTGACATGGCCAGAAACCGCAACGCGAACGTGAGCATGGAACAGGGCATCAACCGGATCGTCGAAGGGACGGTGGTGGAGGGTGCCATCCACAGTGAGAGCAGCATCCGCATCGATGGACGCTTCGTCGGCGACATTCGCACGTCGGGCCGCTTGGTCATTGGGTCGACCGGCCTCGTGGAGGGCACGGTGGAATGTGCCGATTGTGAATCCGAGGGCCGAATCCTCGGACACCTGCGGGTGACAGGGCTGTTGAGCCTGAAGGCGACGGCGGAAGTCGAGGGGGAAATTCGATATGGTCGGATGGCTGTGGAAGCCGGTGCCCGCATCGATGGGTTGTGCAAGCTGGACTCCGGCGAGGAGAACGAGCTGACCGTGGATGCGCCGCGGATGACCCAGGTCCAGGATGAGGGACTCCTCCAGCAGACAGCCTGACGGCGGACGGGGCGCGATGCGCCACATGGGTTTGGCGGCCACGTTGGCGGCCGGCATCGGTGGCGGTGCCTGGTTGGGCAGCTTGTGGGATGACCGAGCCGGGCACGAAGTTGCTTGGGCGACGGCGCTGGGGGCCATGTTGGGTCTGGCTGCTTCCCTGACCGTGGTACTGAGAGATTTGAACCGATGAAATTCCACCTGTTGAATGCCCTGGTCCTCGTGGCCGGATTGTTGGTCGTGTCCACCCTGGGAGCGCCGCTGTTGACGGATGCGGTGCGCTTTCCGTTGCAAGGGGTGGCTGTGGCGCTGGCCTTGGTCAACTTGTTGCTGGAGCGGATGCTTCGCCCCAAGCCGGGTGCCCGACCAGCGATGCTGGTCAACAAGGTGATGATGGCGACCCTCATCAAGATGGGCTTGGTCCTCATGGGCATTCTGATTTATGTCGTGACAGATGCGCCGGATCCGCGGCATTTTGGCATCGCGACCTACCTCTTGTACGCGGCTTTCACGTCCGTTTTGGTGGCCGAATCCATGCGCCACAACATTCCACCAACGGTGGACTCTGAATAGTTCTGTGCCTTTGGGGTGAAAAGTGGTCGGTCAGAACGAGGCCGGTGGCTATCTTCGCGCTCAAATTCGCTCCGGCGATGATGAATTTCACCCTGTCCTCCATGGGCAAACAGCGACTGACCCAAGGCCTCCTCGGCCTGTTCCTGGCCCTCGGCCTTTGCGGAACCGCGCAGGCTTCCGGAACGGAGGGTGGAAAACCGAACCCCGGCGAATTCATCATTCACCACATCGCCGACGCCCACGACATCCACCTGTGGGGAGATGGGCCCAGCGCATTGCACATTCCCCTGCCCATCCTGTCTTACGTTCCAGGACACGGCTTGGATGTGTTCAGCAGCGCCCACCTGTTGCACCACGGAGAGGACCACGTCGACGAGAGCGACCACGGCATGGGTGACCCTGCCCACGCTGGACACGAAGCACTCGAGGCAGAAGACGGCCACGCCGCCCATGGCGGTCACGGTGGCGGCACCTACCACAGCGAGAAGACCCACTTGACCTACCACCTCGATGGCAATGGTGTCTTGCACGCGGAAGACCACGATGGTCACACCGCCCAGATCTACGACCTCTCCATCAGCAAGAGCGTCTTTGGGATGTTCGTGGTCATCTTCATGATGCTCCTGATTTTCCCGCGCATCGGCTCGGCGTACAAGAAGCGCAAGGGCCAGGCTCCAAAGGGGCTTCAAAACGCGCTGGAGCCGCTCATCCTCTTCATCCGCGATGAGGTGGCCGTGCCGAGCATCGGAGAAAAGAAGGCGGGCCGTTACCTGCCTTTCCTGCTGACGGTCTTCTTCTTCATCTTCTTCTGCAACCTGCTCGGTCTGATTCCCTTCATCGGAGGATTCAACGTGACCGGCACCGTGGGTGTGACGCTGACCCTGGCCACGTTCGTGTTCATCATCACGACGGTCTCTGGCAACAAGCACTATTGGGGACACATCCTGTGGCCTCCTGGTGTGCCGCTTCCCATCAAGTTCATTCTCGTTACGATCTAGGTCGTGGGCATCATGCTCAAGCCGACCGTCCTCATGATCCGCCTCACCGCCAACATCGGTGCGGGTCACATCATCATCTTGGCCCTGACCTTCTTGGTCTTCATCATCAGCGACTACGGACAACACGTCGTCGCCGGTGTCGGAACGGGCATCTTCTCGGTGGCGTTCATGATTTTCATGTACTTCATCGAACTCCTGGTGGCGTTCCTCCAGGCTTACGTCTTCACCCTTCTGGCCGCGCTCTACTTCGGAGACGCGACGCAGGAGGCCCATCATTGATCACAACCCAATACAACCCATAATCCTTTCCTCATGGAACTCGCTATGATCCTCATGGAGGCCGCCAACATCACGAAGGGCCTCGCCGGTATCGGTGCAGGTGTTGCTGCAATTGGAGCTGGTGTCGGCATCGGCCGCATCGGTGGCAGCGCCCTCGAATCGATGGCCCGCCAGCCCGAAATCAGCGGTGATCTCCGCGCGAACATGATTGTGGCCGCTGCTCTCGTCGAGGGTGCTGCCCTGTTCGCCATCATCGTCTGCTTCCTCGCCAACTGATTCGGGCGCAAGCCCTGGTTGATCCATGGAAGCGCTGCTGAACACAGCCTTAGGCACGGTCTTCTGGTCCACCATCTCCTTCTTGGTGGTGCTGGTCCTGTTGCGCCGTCTTGCCTGGGGTCCCATTCTGCAAGGTCTCAAGGACCGCGAGGAGGAAATCGATGGCGCCCTCAACAAGGCCAAGGAGGCCCGGGCGGAAATCGAAAACCTTCAAGCGGACAATGAGCGCCTCTTGCAGGAGGCCCGTGCTGAGCGGGACGGCATGCTCCGCGATGCGCGGGACATGGCGGACAAGCTCGTGGCCGACGCCAAGCAGCAAGCCAAGGACGAGGGCGAGCGCATGATCGACCAGGCCAAGCAGGCCATCGATGGTGAGCGCGCCGCGGCCGTGGCCGAGCTCAAGGCAGAAGTGGCCAAGCTGAGCTTGGACATCGCTGAGAAGCTGGTGCGTCAAGAACTGAAGGACGAGGCTTCCCAACAGGAGCTCATCGGCCGGATGATCACGGACTCCAAACTGAACTGATCGGATGTCAGCAACAGCCGTCGCCCGCCGTTATGGAAAATCCCTGCTCTCCTTGAGCAAGGAGCAAAATGCGGTGGAGGCCGTGGAGCAAGACATGCGTGTCTTGTCCGACGCGGTGCGTGAGAACCGGGAATTGGCAGCGGTGCTGTCCAGCCCGGTGGTCCGCCCGGAGAAAAAGGAGGCCATCGTGGCTTCCGTATTCTCGGGTGCGCACAGCCTCACGGCGGCTTTTCTGGCGCAATTGGCCCGCAAGGGCCGCGCCGGTTTGCTGGCAGACATGGCCAACGCTTTCCTTGCCTTGGTGCGGGAGGAGCGCGGTGTCGTGTTGGCGGAAGTCACGACGGCTGTGCCGTTGGACGATGCCCGCCGCTCTGAAATTCAAACCCTGATCGGCAAAATCCACGAGGGAGGCGTGGAGTTGTCGGAAAAGGTCGATCCCCACCTGATCGGCGGCTTCAAGCTGCGGGTCGGTGACCGGATGATCGACGCCTCGGTGTTCCAGTCCCTTCGGACCATGCACCGCAACCTCACCAACAACCCCTACGAACCGGCTTACTGAGCGTATCCCCACCTCATGTCCCAGATCAAACCCGCCGAAGTATCCGCCATCCTGCGTGAGCAGCTGGCCGGCAACCAAACCGAAGCTGACCTGCAGGAGGTCGGCACCGTGCTCCAGGTTGGAGACGGAATCGCCCGCATTTACGGCCTGTCCAACGTGCAGGCTGGTGAGCTCATTGAGTTCGAGAACGGTGTCCGTGGCATCGCGTTGAACCTCGAGGAGGACAACGTGGGTGCCGTGTTGCTGGAGCCGTCCGGAGAACTCAAGGAGGGATCCACGGTCAAGCGCCTCAACCGCATTGCCTCGGTCAAGGTGGGCAAGGGCATGCTGGGCCGCGTGGTCAACACCTTGGGTGAGCCGATCGACGGCAAGGGCCACATCGAAGGGGACCTGTACGAGATGCCGATGGAGCGCAAGGCGCCCGGTGTGATTTACCGCCAGCCGGTGAACGAGCCGTTGCAGACGGGCATCAAGGCCATCGACTCCATGATTCCGATTGGACGTGGCCAGCGTGAGCTCATCATTGGCGACCGCCAGACCGGCAAGACGACGGTGGCGATCGACACGATCATCAACCAGAAAGAATTCTACGACCGCGGCGAGCCCGTGTTCTGCATCTACGTTGCTGTGGGCCAGAAGGGCTCCACTGTGGCGGGCATCGTGCAGACGCTGGAGGAGGCCGGCGCCATGGCCTACACGGTGGTGGTGGCCGCTACGGCATCCGACCCGGCTCCGCTGCAGTTCTACGCACCGTTCACCGGAGCCGCCATCGGCGAGTTCTTCCGCGACACGGGCAACCCGGCATTGGTGGTCTATGACGACCTGTCCAAGCAAGCTGTGGCCTACCGCGAGGTGTCTTTGCTCCTCCGTCGCCCGCCGGGCCGTGAGGCCTACCCGGGAGACGTGTTCTACCTCCACAGCCGCCTCCTTGAGCGCGCCGCCAAGGTGATCAAGGACGACAGCATCGCGAAGGACATGAACGACTTGCCAGAGAGCATTCGCCCGATGGTGAAGGGGGGTGGATCCCTCACGGCACTGCCGATCATCGAGACGCAGGCTGGTGACGTGTCCGCCTACATCCCGACCAACGTGATTTCCATCACGGACGGCCAGATCTTCCTCGAGAGCAACCTCTTCCTGTCCGGTGTGCGTCCGGCCATCAACGTCGGCATCTCCGTGAGCCGCGTGGGTGGATCGGCACAGATCAAGTCCATGAAGAAGGTCTCCGGAACGCTGAAGTTGGACCAAGCCCAGTACCGCGAGCTCGAGGCGTTTGCCAAGTTCGGTTCCGACCTGGACAGCGCCACCAAAGCCGTGCTCGACAAGGGCATGCGCAACGTGGAAATTCTCAAGCAGAACCTCAACTCCCCAATGCCGGTGGAGGAGCAGACGGCCATCATTTTCGCAGGCACCAAGAACCTCCTCAAGGACGTTCCGGTGAACCGCGTGAAGGAGTTTGAAACCGCCTACCTGGACTACCTGCGCACCAAGCACGCCGACACCATGGCCGAGCTGAAGACGGGCAAGTACAGCGACGAGGCGCAAGCCACCATGAAGGCTGCTGCAGCCGAGGTGAGCCAGCAATTCGCCAGCTAAGCAACCATGGCCGGTCTCAAGGAAGTACGCAATCGCATCGCCTCTGTCGGGTCCACCCGGCAGATCACGCAGGCAATGAAGCTCGTGTCGGCAGCCAAGTTGCGCCGTGCACAGGATGCCATCACCCAGATGCGTCCGTATGCTGAGAAGCTTCAGGAGATCCTGGTCAATGTGAGCGCCTCCTTGGACAGTGCGGAGAACCCGTATGCTGAGGAGCGCGATGTCAAGCGCGTGTTGCTGGTGGCCATCACGTCCAACCGTGGATTGTGTGGCCCGTTCAACAACAACATCATCAAATTGGCCAACCAACGGTTGTCTGAACTGAAGGACAAGGAGGTGGGTGTGTTGTGTTTGGGCAAGAAGGCCAATGACGCCCTGCGCCGCACGGGCAACGTCACCACACTCGACCTCGGTGAGACGCCGCACAGCATTTTCGACAACCTCGACTTTGCGCACACGGCGGACATCGCAGAGCAGATCATGGCAGCTTTCCGCAACGGGAAGTATGACCGGGTGGAGATCCTCTACAACCGCTTCGTGAATGCTGCGGTTCAGGATGTCCGATGCGAGCAGATGCTGCCCATCGAGCAGAACCCGGTGGCGGACACGGCCGAGACCGTGGCCACAACGGCCGATTACATCTTCGAGCCCAGCCGCGAGGAGATTGCGGAGAACATCGTGCCGAACACGCTGAAGATTCAGCTCTACAAGGCGCTGTTGGACAGCCATGCGTCCGAGCATGGTGCCCGGATGACGGCCATGCACAAGGCCACGGAGAATGCGGGTGAATTGCTGCGCGATCTCAAGTTGAGCTACAACAAGGCCCGTCAAGCGGCCATTACCGCGGAAATTCTCGAGATTGTGGGCGGCGCAGAAGCGCTGGAAGGCTGACCCCACACTCTTGTTCCGACTCTCTTTACGACGACAATTCCTGCTGGCGATGCTCGCCGTGACTGCGCTGGGGATCTTCCTGGTGGCAGCGGCGACCCTCATTGGCTTTTCTCGGCTGGACGCCGAGTACAACTCTGGCCGCTTGGTCAGAAAGGAGGCGGCCGTGGCCAAAAGCTTGGGCTTCGCGTTGCGCGGCGTGGTGGGCGAGACGGTGGAGGCCACGTCGTTGAGTTGGACCGTCATGCCCGGCGACTTCGCGGACCGCATTGTGGAGATTGAAGCCGTTCAGGGCCTGCCGTTGGCCGTGTACCGCTTGGACGGTTCGCTGTTTGTCACGTCCTCTGTGGAGTCTCCGAATTTGACCGGATTTCCCACGGAGGTGGACCCGGAAGTGCTCATCGCTTTGGCACAAGGTGCGGGACGATTGGAGGTGCCCATTGGAGATGGCGACTATCTCGCGTATTGGTACCAGGTCAATGAGGCCGAGCGGCCAGTGGCGTTGGTGGCACTGCGGTATGAGGCGCGGAGTTTGGAGGGGGATAGCCGCGATGCGTTTCTGTGGAGTCTGGCCGGGGTGTTCGGGTTGGTTTTTGTTGTCGCGGTGGGGCTGGCTCTGCTGTTGACACAGAGCATCACCCGCCCGTTGGAGCGGTTGGGCGCATTGATGGAGCGCATGGACGTGAGCCGGGAAGACCGCGTGGAACCCCTGCGGTTTGAGGCCACGGGGTCGGGTGAGATTGCCACCTTGGTGGAACGCTACAACCGCATGGCGGAAAAGGCCCGGGCATCGGCATTGGCCTTGGCCCAGACAGAACGGGAAAGCGCATGGCGCGAGATGGCCATGCAGGTGGCCCACGAGATCAAGAACCCATTGACCCCGATGAAGCTGGGCATCCAGCAGCTGGAGCGCCGGGCAAGGGATGAGGCGCAGGAGGCAGAAGCATTGCGCGCACAGATTGTGGACTTGTCGGCCACCCTGCAAGGGCAGATCGACCTATTGGTGCGCATCGCGGATGAGTTCAGCACGCTGGCGCGCTTGCCGCAAGGCGAGGTGGCCCGTGTTTCGCTTCGGTCTGTGTTGGAATCGGTGGTCAGCTTGCACCAACGGGCGGGTCAGGACCTGGAGTTGGAGATGGCGTCTGACTTGGCGATTGAGGCAGACGAGGATCAATTGCGCCGGATGCTCGGCAACCTCATTCTCAACGCGCAACAGGCGGTGGAGGAGAAGGGGAGTCGGGTGGTGGTCCGCGCGACCGAGCAGGTCATCGAAGTGGAAGATGATGGCCCAGGCATGCCTCAGGAAGTCGCAGAACGCGCTTTTGAGCCCCAATTCACCACCCGGGGAAGCGGATCGGGCTTGGGACTGGCCATCGTCAAGGCGATTTGTGACCGCCATGGATGGCGGGTGGAATTCGAGTCCAACCCCGCGACAGGCACGGCTTTCCGGGTTTTGTTGAAGGGTTGACCCCAAGGTTTTCAACAAAACTCAGGTGAATTATAGGAGGACTCCTATGCGTTGGAGTTCCGTTAAAATTCCTTGTTTGCGAATTGGTTGAATCTCGTTCGACCGAAGAACCAATTCTAAAAGAACAGAAATGAGGAACCTATTCCTGCTGACGGCAGCTTGGTGCTTGATGGCCTCCGCGGCCTTCGCCCAGAGTGTGGCCGGTAAGGTGACCGACGCCAAGTCCGGTGAAACGCTGCCCGGTGTGGCGGTGATCGTGGAAGGCAGCGGCACAGGAGTCATCACTGATATGGATGGCATGTACAAGATCAATGCGGCCACGGGCGATGTGTTGGTCTACAGCTTTGTGGGCTACAACACGGTCCGGAAGGAAGTGACCGGCGGTGCCATGGACGTGGCGCTGGAGAGCGGCGTGGCCTTGGACGAAGTGGTGGTGACGGCCCTGGGTGTGAGCCGTGAGAAGAAGGCCTTGGGTTATGCCGTGCAAGAGCTCGGAAACGACGCCTTCACCGACGCCAAGACCGAGAACGTCGTGCGTTCCCTAACCGGAAAGATTGCCGGTGTTCAGGTGACGTCCGGAACATCCATTGGATCGTCTTCCAAAGTGCTGCTTCGCGGTGCGAGCTCCATCACCGGTGACAACCAACCCCTCTTCGTGGTGGACGGTGTCCCGATGGACAACGCCGATTACTCCAGCGGCAACCAGCAGCGTTCCGTGGGTGGATACGACTACGGAAACGCCATTCAAGACCTCAACCCGGACGACATTGAGAGTGTTTCCGTGCTGAAGGGCCCGGCGGCAGCTGCCTTGTACGGTTCCCGTGCATCCAACGGCGCCATCGTCATCACGACCAAGTCCGGCAAGGGCTACCAGGCCGCCGGCAAGCGCGGCATTGGCATCAGCGTGAACAGCGGTGTGGCCTTCAACAACGTGTACGTTCTTCCAGACTACCAGAACAGCTATGGTGGTGGACCGAGCCAGTCTTGGGCCGACACCTTGCCTGACGGATCCTACGTTCCCAACTACGCGTTGGACGGCAGCTGGGGTCCTGCGCTGAGCGGTCAGTCCGTGCGCCACTGGGACAGTTGGTACGACTACGCGGGCGATGAGGACTTCGGTGTGGCCCGCCCTTGGGAGGCCAACCCGAACAACGTGGCCGACTTCTTCCAGACGGGTGTGACCCTGACCAACAACGTCAGCGTGACCGGCGCCACGGATGAGAGCTCCTTCCGCCTGAGCTACACCAACCACGATCAGACCGGTGTCTACGAGAACAGCTCCTTGGACCGCAACACCTTGAGCTTCTCCGGAAGCCAGCAGGTGAGCGAGGACCTCGAGGCCAGCGTCTCTGCCAACTACGTGCAAGCCAAGGGAAACGGCCGTCCGCTGACGGGTTACGGCGAGTCCGTGATGTCCCAGTTCACCCAGTGGTTCCAGCGTCAGCTTGACATGGACCGCCTGCGCAACTACCGCAATCCGGATGGAACGCAGCGGACCTGGAACCGCCTGAGCACGACGGACCCGAACCCGAACTACTTCGACAACCCGTTCTGGGAGCGTTACGAGAACGTGCAGAACGACCAGCGTGATCGCGTCTTCGGAAACATCACGATGAAGTACAAGATCAACGACAAGTTCAGCTTGATGGGCCGCGCCCTGAGCGACTTCTACATCGACCGCCGCGAAGAGCGCATTGCCGTCGGTGGTGTGCGTGAGAGCTCCTACAGCGAGGCCACCCGCCAGCTGCAGGAGACCAACCTCGACGCCTACTTGAACTTCGCCGATGACCTGAGCGATGACCTGAACTTGACCGGTTTCGTGGGTGTCAACCAGCGGATCCGCAACTACAAGCGCCTGAACGCCTACACCCTCGGTGGTTTGAACACCCCGGGTCTCTACACCGTCAACAACGGTGCTGACGGCTACGAGGTGGGGGACTTCACCAGCACCAAGAAGGTCAACTCCGTGCTGGCCAGCGCCAGCTTCGGCTACCAGCGCAAGTTCTATGTGGACCTGACGGGCCGCAACGACTGGAGCTCCACCCTTCCCGAGGACAACAACAGTTACTTCTACCCGTCCGCAACGGCCAGCTACATCCTCAGCGAGGACCTCGACGTGGACGCCATCAGCTTCGCCAAGGTTCGCCTCGGTTGGGCCCAGGTCGGAAACGACACGGACCCGTACCGCACGTCCACGACCTACGCGGTCAACACCAACTTTGGCAACAGCGGTTCCGCCACGGTGCCGAACGCCCAGAACAACCCGAACCTCCGTCCTGAGAAGACGAGCAGCTGGGAGGCTGGTGTCGAATTGAACCTGTTCCTTGACCGTGTTCGTTTCGACTTCACCTACTACAACAGCACCACGGAGGACCTGATCTTCAACGTCCCGGTCTCCGCCGCGAGCGGCTACAGCTCTGCCGTGCTGAATGCGGGCAAAACCAGCAACAAGGGCATCGAGCTCAGCTTGGCTGCGACCGTGGTTCAGACGGACGACCTCCGTTGGGACATCGGCGCCAACTTCGCCAAGAACCAGAACGAGTTGCTCGAGCTCGCCGATGGCGTCGAGAACATCCGTTACACGAGCCTCTTCGGCGTGACCCTCGAGGCGCGTCCTGGACAGCCGCTGGGCACCTTCTACGGCTACGATTACCAGTATGACGAAGCCGGCAACAAGCTGGTCGACGACGCGGGTTACTACCTCCGCACTGACGAAGTCGTTCCGCTGGGCACCATCCTGCCGAACTTCACTGGCGGTGTGTATACCACGCTCGACTACAAGAACCTGAGCTTCTACGCCCTCGTGGACTTCCAGAACGGCGGTTCCTTGCACAGCTACTCCAACCAGTGGGGCAAGTACTCTGGTACCCTCGCCGAGACGGTGTTTGACGAAGACGGCAACGACATGCGTGCCGCCGACTACGCCGGTGTGGTGGTGGAAGGCGTGAACGCCACGACGGGTGAGGCCAACACGGTCGCGATCAACCCGCAGAGCCACTTCTTCTCCAACCAGGGTTACGTGATCCACGCTGCGGACCAGTACGACGCCAGCTTCGTGAAGCTTCGCGAAATGCGCCTCGACTACAGCCTCCCGGCGGACATGGTGGAGGACACCCCCTTCAGCAACGTGAGCATCGGTGTCTTCGGTCGCAACCTGGCCATCCTGCACAAGAACGTCCCGCACATCGACCCGGAAGTGGCCACGTCGGCCTCCAACGTCCAGGGCTTCGAAGGCGGTCAGCTCCCCGCGGAGCGCACCATCGGCGTGAACCTCAAGTTCGGCCTCTGATTCCCCACAACCCGGAAAACATTAGGACATGAACAAGAACATTTTCCTTCTCGCCGGCCTCGCCATCGCCATCGCCTTCACGGGATGCACGAAGGATTTCGAGGACCTGAACACCAACCCGAACGAGCCGGCTTCCGTCTCCCCGGGCTTCCTCCTGACCGCTTCCCAGAAGCGCATCATGGATGAGATGAACGACTCCTTCTGGGGCAGCCGCCGCGGCATGCAACTCGCCCAGTACTGGTCCTCCAACCAGTACTCCAACGAGAGCCGTTACGCGTTCCGTACCGAGGTCACCAACGCCAGCTGGCGCGACTTCTATGCGGGCCCTCTGCAGGATTTGCAGACCATCATTGACCTGAACACGGACACGCCGGATGACGTTTCTGGTTTCGGAAGCAATGGCAACCAGATTGCGGTGGCGAAGCTGCTGCAGGCCTGGACCTACCAGATGCTGACCGACGCATGGGGACCGATCCCGATGACCCAGGCGTTGCAGGGCGTGGACAACACGACTCCGCTCTACGACGACCAGCAGACCGTGTACAACGGCATTCTCACCCTCATTGACGACGCCATGACGTCCATGGACGACGGCCCGGGCCCGCAAGGCGACCAGGTCTACGGTGGCGACATGATGATGTGGGAGAAGTTCGCCAACACCCTGAAGCTCCGTGTGGCCATGCGCATGTCCGATGTGGCACCCGACCAAGCCCAGATTGTGGGTGAGGCGGCGCTCGACGGTGGCATGATCATCGCGGCCAATGAGGAGAACGCCCAGTTCCCCTACATCAACGCTGCGCCGAACAACCACCCCATCAACGAGGACTACAAGACGCGCAACGACTTCGCGGCTTCCAACACCATGGTGGATTGGCTGACGGCGATGAACGACCCGCGTCTCGGTGTGTACTTCAATGAAGCCGCCAACACGGGAACCTTCATCGGTGAGGTCTACGGTTTGTCCGAGGACAGCGCCGCTGTGACCGACTTTGGTGACGTTTCCCAGCGTGGTGACGCCATCTTGGCGGGTGACTTCCCGGGCATCTTCTTCGACGCAGCCCAGACGCACTTCCTGTGCGCCGAGGCCGCGGAGCGCGGATGGGGCAACACGCCGCTTGATGCAGCAGGCCACTACAATGCGGCGGTGACGCTGAGCATGCAGTGGTGGGGCTTGACGGATGCAGACGCCATCAATGCTTACCTCGCTCAAGCTGATGTCGCTTACGATCCTTGCCAGTGGAAGCAGCGCATTGGTGCTCAGAAGTGGGCCGCGCTCTACATGCAGGGACACGAGGCTTGGGCGGAGTACCGCCGTTTGGACGAGCCCACGCTCAACGAATGCGCCAGCGGTGCCCTCGATGGAGATGGCAGCGTTCCAGCCCGTTTCTACTACCCGCTGGATGAGCAGACGCTCAATGGCCCAGGTTACGAGTCCGGTGTGACTGCCCTCGGTGGTGAGGATGGTCTCAACACCAAGCTCTGGTGGGACGTGAACTGAGGTTCACCTGCGATTCACAACATTCAGGAAAGGCCTGCCCGCAAGGGTGGGCCTTTTCATTTGACCGCGGATCGGGGAGGGTTCAAATCGCGGATACCACAGCCGGGAAGAACACCGGTCTGGAAGGGGCCGCGTCGTTGACGAATGGGGCGACTTGCATCGCCAGAAGGCCCGGTCCTGGCTGAAGCGATTTCGGTACGCACAGGAGCTCCGAAATGGTGGCCGACTGACGAGGTGACGCGTCACTGCCGAAAAAGGCGTGGTGGGCCCTTAAAACGCCCCCATCCTGCTCTCGGTCGACACTCGGCAAGTCCAACAGCAAATGTTGGACCCCGGCGGCGACCAAGGCGTCGGCGAACCCGTCGGCGAGGTAGGGTGGATTGGAATGGCTCCAATCGCGTTGGACGTTGCCTATGGTGCAACGGAGGATGACGGCCTTCGGTTGGAGTTGGTCCAGAGAGGATCGAACTGCGTCGAGAGCGGACACAGGGATGACGGCGTCTTCTCCTCGGGATTCTGGTGGCGCTTCCACGAGCAGGGCGGGGATCAGAAAAGGAAGGGAGGCCGATCGGGCAAGGGCGTCGACAGGGTGGAAGGTGTCGCGGATGTGTTCACGCGTCTCGGTGTGTGTGCCGTGTGCGTGCGGATTGAAGGTGAGGTCTCGAAAATTGACGCTGCCACCTTCGGCGACCGACCCCGTCCATCCGTCCGCTCGGACGGGCTCAGCTGTTGCGGGTCCCTTGTACCAAGCGCGGGGAAGGCCGCTGTGTGGGTTGATCGGCACGCTGAGGTCCACAGGGTCGCCATGGGCCTTCCAGGTGTGTCCTTGATGGTCGAGTTCGATGCGCAGGGCCATGGGGCCAAGTTGACGCAACCGAAAGAGTGTGACAACCCCGGACCCAAAAGAATCGGGTGCAAAAGAAAAGCCCCGCCGGTGAGGGCGGGGCTTCTCGAAAGAGGTTGGCTTCCGATTACTGGAAGAGGTAGCCGAGGCGGAGCTGGGCCTGGAACTGGGTTCCGAGGGCGCCACCCTGCTGCGTACCGGTCCAGAAAGGACGGTCGTTGATGTTGGCCGGGTGCTGGCCGCTGTAGGCATGACCGACGAGGTCCACGCTGCCCTGGATGGGAGCCGGCATCTCGGTGAGGTCGCTCGGGTCGACGGCGTTCTGCGTTCCCCAGAAGAGGTTGTACGCCACGTTGTCGGTCGCGGCGATCTCCATGTCATTGACTTTGGAGCTCATGAAGCCGAGGCCGCACTCCGCACCCATGTACAGGTAGTCGGTGAGGTAGGCGTCGAAACCGGTCACGAGACCGAGCTTGAACATGCTGGAGCTTTGGCTGATGGTCTGGGTCCAGACGATGTACTGGTCCTGGTCACCGACCTGGTTTTCGTCGTCTGCGCTCCAGAACTCCTGCTCGAAGGAGGAGCTGCTCACACCGTAGCCGATTTCGAAACCGACGTACGGGCTGAGGCGGTCACCACCAGCGTCGAAGTGCTTCTCGTAACCCGGTGCGATCATCCAGGTGCTCTGGCTGAACGTGTCGTAGAGGTCCGGGCTGGGGATCTCGTCGTCACCAGAGGTCACGTAAGCGCCAGCGATGGCAGGGATACCACCTTCGATGATCGTGCCGTCGGGCATGATGCTGAAGTAAGGCTCCGGACGACCAACACCGTTGAAGTCGAATTCACGGAATCCGATGGACTTGTCGTTGGTGCTGTTGAAGGTCACGCTCAAACGGAACGCGGACTCTTCGTCGGTGAAGTTCCGGTACTTGATGGTGGTGCCGTCAACAGGGCTGTCACCAAGCGGCGTGAACTGGAGTTCGATGTTGTGCTCGCCACCGAATTGCTTCTGGGCGTTGGCCGTGACTGCGAAAAGGGCAACCAAGGCGAGGGCAGACAGGATGTGCTTCATCTTGTAGGTTCAGAAATGGATTTCGGCCGCAAGAAAAGCAATTCCGTGGACCGACCTAGACATATCCACGCTTTTTCCACAAATGAGAATGTGGACTGCTTTTCCTGAAAAGGGTTGACACAGCTTCCCAAAGCTGTGCAAACCGGGGATTTTCTGCGGATTTTCGAGCCATGTTGAAGCCCATTCACCCGGCGCTGGCCGCGGCATACGACCCAAAGCGGTTCGCGCGGTTGGGCCAAGAGGTCTTGGATGATCTGGTCCAGCACCTCCAGCGCGCCCAGTCACAATCAGACGAGGTCTCCATGCCTTGGACGGAGCCCGAGGTGGAGCGCGTCCATTGGCAGACGCGACTTGACCAGCCGCAAGGGCTGCCCGCGCTGATGCGCGAGGTGATCGCACGCTCCAACCGCCTGCAGGACCCCCGATACATGGGACATCAAGTGGCGGTGCCGTTTCCGGAAGGCGCGCTGGTGGGCATGGTGACGGATTTGCTCAACAATGGGGGGGCCATCTACGAGATGGGCCCGACGAATTCTGCGATGGAGGAGGTGCTCATGGCGCGTTTGGGTCGCCGCATGGGCATGCCGGAGGGGTGCGGTGGCGTGATGTGTCACGGCGGCACCCTGGCCAATTTGGTCGCCCTGCTGGCCGCCCGACGGTGGCACAGCGGACCGGAGCACGATCCGTGGCAGGATGGAGACGATGGTCAAGGCGCTGTGCTCGTGTCCGAACAAGCCCACTACTGCGTTGACCGCGCTGTCCGCATCATGGGATGGGGAGAATCGGGCGTGGGGTTGGTGGACACGGACGACCACCATCACATCACGGCGGACGGTCTCGAGCGCGCTTTGGCGGACTTGCGGGCCGCAGGCCGACGGGTGGTGGCGGTGGTGGGCAGTGCTTGTACCACGAGCAGCGGGGCGTACGACAACCTGAATCTTCTCGCCGACTTTGCCGAAAAGGAAGGGCTGTGGTTCCATGTGGATGGGGCGCATGGAGCACCGGCGGTGTTCAGTGAGACCCACCGGCATCTGGTCAGCGGCATGGAGCGGGCGCACAGCGTGGCCATGGACTTCCACAAGATCATGGGGGTCCCGGCCTTGTGCACGGGCCTCTTCTATGGCCGGCACGACCACAGTTTTCTCCCCTTCACCCAAGCTGCGGAGTACCTCTGGAGCGATGCGGAGGAACCTGAGTGGTGGAATTTTGGAAAGCGGACGTTTGAATGCACCAAACGCATGCTCAGTACCCGGGTAGCGGCTGTGCTGGAAGAACACGGGGAAGACATTTGGGGGCATCTCGTGGACCGCTTGTTCGGCCTCGGGCGCGAATTGGCCCATCAAATCCAAGGGCGCTCAGACTTCGAGTTGGCCATGGAGCCAGAGGCCAACATCGTGTGCTTCCGTTGCTTGCCGGATGCGGTTCGAGATGCCACACCTGCGGCACAGGACCACTTCACCCAGGCGCTTCGGCGCAAGCACCTGGAAGAGGGTCCCCAATATGTGGTTCAGACCCGATTTGGCGGGAAGACGTGGTTGCGCTGCACGCTGATGAACCCCTTGACGGAATCAGAGGATTTGACGAAGATGCTGGACCGGTTGGCCGAGTTGGCAGACGGCCTCACTCGACCGTGACACTCTTGGCGAGGTTGCGCGGCTGATCTACGTTGCGGTCGAGCATGACCGCGATGTGGTAGCTGAGCAGTTGGAAGGGAATGGTGCTCAGCATGGGCACCAAGGCATCGTCAGAACGGTGCACTTCAATCACGTGGTCTGCAATGCGGGCGACCTCTGTGTCTCCTCGGGTCACGAGCGCGATGATGTGACCGCCGCGGGCTTTGACCTCCTGAATGTTGGAGAGGACCTTTTCGTAGTGGGCATCCTGTGTGGCCACGATGAAGACGGGCATGTTCTCATCGATCAAGGCAATGGGGCCGTGCTTCATTTCCGCCGCGGGATACCCTTCGGCGTGGATGTAGCTGATTTCCTTGAGTTTGAGTGCACCTTCCAAAGCCACTGGGAAGTTGTACCCCCGTCCCAGGAACAGGGCGTTGGTCGCCCCTTTGTAGGCCGAGGCGATGTCCCGGATGGCCGGCTCCTTGGCGAGGATGGCCTCCACCTTCTCCGGGATCTCGTTGAGCTCCACCATGAGGCGGTTCAGACGCTGGGGATCGAGGCTGCCGCGGAGTTGGCCCACGCGCATGGCCACGAGGGCCAGAACAGTCAACTGGGCCGTGAAGGCTTTGGTGGATGCCACTCCGATTTCAGGTCCGGCGTGGGTGTAGGCACCGCTGTGGGATTCCCGTGAAATGCTGGACCCCACGACATTGCAGATGCCGAAGACGTGGGCACCTTGCTCCTTGGCCATTCGGATGGCGGCCAAGGTGTCTGCGGTTTCCCCGGACTGACTGATGGCGATGAGGATGTCGTTCTCATCGATGACCGGATTGCGATACCGGAACTCGCTCGCGTATTCGACCTCGACCGGGATGCGGGCGAACTCTTCGAACATGTATTCCGCGATGAGACCAGCGTGCCAGCTGGTTCCACACGCCACGATGATGAGCCGGCGCGCTTCCGCCCACATCGTTTCGTGGTCGTCGATGCCGGCCATGCGGATCGTGCTCTGGCTCAGCCGCAGGCGTCCGCGCAGGCAATCGGCAATGGACCGCGGTTGCTCGTGGATTTCCTTGAGCATGAAGTGCTCGTACCCCCCCTTTTCGATGGACTCGAGCGCCATTTCGAGCTCCGTGATGACCGGGGTCACCTTGTGGTTGGCGATGGTGCGGATTTTCAGCCCCTCGGTCAAGGAGAGCCGGGCCACTTCCTCGTCTTCGAGGTACACGACATTCTTGGTGTACTCCACGATGGGGGTGGCGTCGGAGGCGATGAAGAATTCGCCCTCCCCGATGCCGATGACCAATGGGCTGGATTTCCTGGCCAGAACCAACTCGTCAGGCCGGGCGACGTCCATGACCGCGATGGCGTAGGCGCCGACCACCTCATCGAGCGCGACCCGGGTGGCTTCAAACAAATCGAGGTCTTCGCTGTTGCGCAGGACTTCCTCGATGAGGTGAACCAGGACTTCGGTGTCCGTGTCGCTGTGAAAGCTGTGACCCCGTGTGGTGAGGGTCTCTTTCAACGCGTGGTAGTTCTCGATGATGCCGTTGTGGATGAGGGCCAGTTGTCCGTCTCCACTGAGGTGGGGGTGGGCGTTGGCGTCATTGGGGGCGCCGTGAGTGGCCCAGCGGGTGTGCCCGATGCCCAGGGTGCCCACCGGGACGTGGTCGCCGATGTGGCTCAGCAGGTCGTCGACCTTGCCCTTCCGGCGGTGATGTTCGAGATCGGACCCGGCCCCGATGACGGCAATGCCGGCGCTGTCATAACCGCGGTATTCCAGGCGCTTGAGGCCTTTGATGAGCAAGGGGAATGCCTGCTGTTCTCCGAGGTATCCAACGATTCCGCACATGGTGGAAAGATAAGGTTGGACTGCTGGCTGAGGTCAGTCGGACCACGTCACCACAAACGCCGCTTCCGAGGTGGAAATGGGGGTCTTGAAGACCACCTGTTCCAATGCAATCGACGACAGTTCGGAGTAGAGGTAGATGTAGGGGCGGGTTTCCTCACCATTGAGTCTTCGCTGGGCAGAAACCGGGAAGTTGAGCACGTAGGCGTTCCGTGTGGCGTCGTAGGCGCCGCCGAACGTGACGCCCGGTGCACCGGCCTCCGGTGCCAAATCGAGTCCACCGTTCTCGTTCTTCAGAAAGGCGGTCAGGATGGCCGGGCGCGGCAGCTTGGACGGCGCGTCGATCAAGGGAAGGACGACTTCGGCGCGGTTGACGACGGCACCTTCCGGAGCGTCGAGGCTGTCGAGTCCGGACAGATCAAGCCGGAGGTAGGACCCACCCGCACCGACGAGTGCGACGCGCTCGGTTTCGGAGGTCGGAAGGCTGTCGTTGAGCGCCTGGAATTCGGGCGACCAGACGTGACGGAAGTGTCCAATGCGGGCGGCATTGGCGTTGAGGATGAAGTCGTACGTCGTGGTGTCCGTGGTGTTGTGATAGTGCAGCCGCATATAGCTGACTCCGGCATTGGGCTCCAGGCTGACGATGCCGCCGCCGCCGCTTTCCGACCGGACTTGGAGGCCCTTGAACCACGCACGCCAGTCTGCATTGGAGGCATACACCGCGGAGTCTGCATCGAGCAAGGATTGGCCAAAGCCGGTGTCGAGCATCACGCGGACTTGGGCGCTGAGGGTGTCGTTGCCGACGATCAATTCCCGCGAAGGGTGCATTTGGACGGGTTGCGACCCCGGGTCCACGAGGTTGACCGGAATTGTGGCGGGAATGTCTTGGGCGTAATAGGCACTGTCGATGGAAATGGTGTCGGACAGCTGCTCGACCACGAGATACTGGTCGCTGTTGAGTCCGTAGGAGGGGCCATTGAACCGCAGGACGAATTCCACGCTGTCGCACACGGGCGTTGTGCCAAAATCCACCGCGGTTTGAGACAGGCGCAACTCGGTGGAGAAATAGGCCGATGTCAGCCCGCTGATGGGGTCGATCGTGGTGCCGAGAAGCAACCGGCTCCGCTCGTCGGTGCGAAGCGAATCGACCGCGACCATGTCGATGGCGAAGGGAAGGGTATCCGTGCGCAGGTCGAGCAACTCCCCGTCAGGCTGGAGCCCAAGTCCCAGACCGCCATCGGGCTTTCGACAGCCCGCTGCACAGAGGGCAACGATGGAGAACAGGAAAAGGACGCGTGTCAAGCGCATGCAAGAGTGAATCGGTGCGAAAGGTCGCACAGGATGGCCGTCAAGGCACCCGTTTTCCAATCGAAATTGGACGGGTGTTCACAATAAGTGGGACGGCGTCAGGGGGTCAACCCTCAACGGCCACCTCCTTTCCCTCGAGAATCGTGTCGTAGAAGTTGGCGACTTCAGCGGCGGCGAGGGCGGATTCGAAGTAGGGCATTTTCGGGCAGTCCATGGCGTCCCAAGCAGCTTGGGTCTCCTCGCTCAGGGTCTCAGAGCCGGCAATGACGGCGTCGGAGTAGGACATGGCCAACTTGTTCAGGGCGTCGAACGTGGGGAGCTTCATGGACTCCACCTTGTCCGCACCGATGCCATCGAAGGCGATCTTTTCGTTCAGGCTGCCATTCAAGGTTCCATTGAACCCTTCATCGTACAGGCTCGTGACCACCTTCGTGTTCTCGAAGTGGGCGTCGTCCTTGAAGAGCTCCTTGAGGTAGAGGGGCACGAGGGAAGCCATCCAGCCGTGGCAGTGAATGATGTCCGGAGCCCAGCTCAGTTTGCGGACGGTCTCCAGCACACCGCGTGCAAAGAAGATGGCACGTTCATCATTGTCGGCGACCAGCTTGTCCTTGGCGTCAAACCAGGTGACCTTCTTCTTGAAGTAGTGCTCGTTGTCGATGAAGTACACCTGCATCCGAGCGGTGGGGATGGAGGCCACCTTGATGATGAGTGGGTGATCGGTATCGTTGATGTTGAGGTTCATGCCGCTCAGGCGAATGACCTCGTGCAACTGGTGACGACGCTCATTGATGACGCCGAAACGGGGCATGAAAACGCGGATTTCGCGACCGCGCTCGTGGATGCCTTGGGGAATTTGCCGGGCTGCCTTGCTGATGGGGCTTTCCGGGAGAAAGGGTTGAATTGCTTGACTAACGTAAAGGATGCGGGTCTTGCTCATGGGTCTCCAGGAAATAATACAGGCTTGCTCAAATATAGGCGAAAAGGCCGGGTTTTTCAAGGGATTCCGGTACTTTGGCGCCATAGAATTCGTGAGCGTTGACAGTCGTTAACGCGGCCTTGTGTGGCCTCCAAGGCCTTCTCATTTTTCTCTATCCGAACCGGACATGTTGGTTTTGAGCAGCTTCCACGCTTGGAGAACACGGTGTTTTTCGGCCACCCAGAAGCCCGCCGTGCATTTCGTGCCCACCATGGGCGCCTTGCACGATGGACATGGTGCCCTCATCCAGGCGGCGCGTCACACGGCTGGTGATGCTGGGCACGTCGTGGTCAGCGTGTATGTGAACCCGACCCAATTCAATGACGCGTCGGACCTGTCCAACTATCCGCGGACACAGGATGCGGACGTGGACCTTGCGCGCCGTTGTGGCGCGGATGCCGTGGTGTTTCCAACGTCGGAGGAGATGTATCCGAAAGGGGTGCCAGGTCGGGCGGAACCCTCTGATTACGGTGCGTTGACCCGATTGTGGGAGGCGGCCCACCGCCCGGGGCATTTTGACGGTGTGGTGGCGGTGGTTCGCGCCTTATTCCAAGCGACCAACCCGGTGGCAGCTTATTTCGGGGAGAAGGATTGGCAGCAATTGGCGGTTATCCGCCGGCTGGCTGCGTTGGAGTTTCCGGAACTCGATGTGGTGCCTGTGCCCACGGTCCGGGAGGACGACGGCTTGGCCATGAGCTCCAGGAATGTCCATTTGAGCAGCGAGGATCGCCAAGGGGCCAAAGCCCTGTATGCTGCGCTGCAGTCTGTGGTTCGGTCAGGTGGAGCCGATGAGGAAGCTCAGAAGCAAGGCGAGTTGTTGGAGCAGGCGGGGCACAGGTTGGATTACTTCGCTGTGGTGGATGCGGAAACGCTGGAGCCGAAACGGATGCAGGGCCGGCCTGGCAGGGTCCTCATTGCTTCCCATTGGGGAGGGGTGAGGCTCATTGACAATGTGGCCTTGGAGGGTTGAAGAACCTCTTTGGCGGACACGTTGACTTTTCGCCGAACTTCGTCCCAAAATCCATCGGATGGGAGCCATTGGACCTACTCAAGTCATTCTGATCGTTCTGGTCGTCCTCTTGTTGTTCGGAGGCCGGAAGATTCCCGAGTTGATGCGCGGCCTGGGCCGGGGTGTCAAGGAATTCAAGGACGCGACCCAAGAGGACCAGAAGTCCGACAATGACGCCGACAAGGCCTGAGGGCCGCGTGCGTTTTGGCGGCTGTATCTGGGCCCTGCTTGCGGCCTGGACCTGGATGTGCTCGGATGTTCGAGCACAGGCGGATACCCTCGTTCTTGAAGCGGACAGCTTGACATGGGTGGCGGTCGTCGATTCGGTGGCCCCAGACTCATTGGGTCAGGTTGACCGGGTTGCGGCACCATTGGATTCTGCATGGATGGCCCGCGTGGATTCGGCGTGGGCGGCATGGTGTGCCGAGGCACATTGTTTCAGCAGCGACAGCGGCGTTTGGTATGCGGGTGAGGACAGCAAATCCCTCGCTGCCCGATTGGACACGTCCGCGATTTTGCGCGATTTGGCCGACCTCGATCGGAGGAGTGCACTGGATTTGGCCCCGCACGGAGCCGTGATCGACCGCATCTCGTTCATGATGCGGCGGCGGCCGATTTTCCTGGGGCGCATGATGGGCCGGGCCGACCATTATTTTCCCATGTTCGAAGAGGCGTTGGACCGCCATGGCCTGCCTCCGGAACTCAAGTATTTGCCGGTTCTCGAGAGCGGATTGAACCCCTTGGCACGCAGCCGAGCGGGCGCGACCGGATTGTGGCAGTTCATGTACAACACGGCGCGCCGTCAAGATTTGGAGATCAACAGCTGGGTCGATCAGCGCCGCGACCCACAAGCGGCCACGGACGCAGCATGCCGATTTCTGAAGCGGCTCAACGACATCTACGATGGGGACTGGCACTTGGCTTTGGCTGCGTACAACGCAGGACCGGGCAATGTGAACAAGGCCATCCGCAGGGCGGGGTCGCGGGATTTCTGGACCGTGCGCCGCTTCTTGCCACGAGAGACGGCCAAGTATGTGCCGTCCATTGTGGCATTGGCCTATCTCTTCGCGCACCCGGTGGAGTGCGGCATTGTTCCCAGCGAGCCCCTCATTCCCCGATTTGCATTGGATACCGTGGTGGTGCACCGCAACATCAGGTTCGATCAGATTGCGCATGTCACGGGCCGGACCGTCGCAGAAATTGCCCAGCTCAACCCGCAATACCGCAAGGAAGTGGTGCCTGGAGAGATTGGTGGGGGATGGCCCATTGTCCTGCCCCAAAGCGCCGTGGGCGCCTTCATCGACGGCATGCCGGAGGCACTGGAGTGGGAACCCCACCGGACCCCGGAGGTCAAATTCGAGCCGGAGGTCACGGTGTATCGGGTTCGAAATGGAGACGTCCTGGGCACCATTGCCCGCCGCCACGGTGTTTCGGTACGGGAATTGCGGCAGTGGAATTCCTTGCGCGGCGACATGATTCGCGTGGGACAAAAACTTTACATCCATGCCGATCCGCGTTGACTCCCCCCGTGCCGTGATGCTGCACATCCTGTGGCCCGCACTGGCTGCATTGGCCTTCATTTTGACGGGGTGCCAAGGACCATCTACGGACAGTCCGGAAGAAGCCGCCGCCGCCCGGGCTGCCATGCTGCCCGGGAAGGTGGGCCCGAGTGGCGAGGTGGTGATGGTCGTGTCCGAGGGCGCCTGGAACCGGGGGATTGGAGCCGCGGTCGACAGCGTGTTTCGCCGCCCTGTTCGCGTGCTCCCGCAATACGAGCCCCGGTTTGACATCATCCGGCTGGATCCGGAGGAATTTGACCGTTTCTGGAGGCCCCACCGCAACCTTGTGGTCTTCGACATCGCGGACCGGATTGACACCCAGACGCCCTCCATGCGCGTGATGCGGTCTCGGCATGCCAAAGGGCAGATTTACGTCGAGGTGAAAGGCAGAACCGTGGAGGCTGTGGCGCAGCTGTTGCTCGACCCGGCGGAAGGGGAGATGCTTGCGGACCTGTTGGAGGACGAGGAGGCCAAGCGGTATGCGGAACTCCTCGCCCTCGACCGGAACGCCGTGTTGGAGCAGAAAATCCGGGAAGCGCATGGCTTGACGTCCGTGCTGCCGAGGGATGCGCAGTTGGTCCAGTCCCGCGGTGGATTCCTTTGGGTCGAGCGAAACCTCACGCGGATGAAAGGGGGACGCAACCACGATGTCCAGCTGGGCATTGTGGTGCACCGTACGCCGTACGCCGGACCTGCGGACTTCAGCATGGACCGCATGTTGCAGCGCCGGGATTCCCTGCTTCAGGCGCGGGTGTTCGGCGGAAAGGAGGGGAGCTACATGACCACCGAATACAGGCTGTCTCCCCGTTACGAAGAGGTCTCTTTTCGGGGTGGTTTTGCGGCCAAGATGCGGGGCCTGTGGAAGATGGAGGGGGACTTCATGGGCGGTCCGTGGACGTCGATGTCCTGGGTGGATTCCGAGCGGGGCCAATTGGTCACGGTCGACGGCTATGTGTACGCCCCCTATTTCGGAAAACGCGAATACTTGAGGGAAGTCGAGGCCATGGTCCGTTCCTTCGCACCGGTGCCCAATGCGCCCACCAACCCAACGCCATGAAGTACACCATTCATTACACCTTGCGCGCCGACGGCCCGGAAGGAGAGATCATCGAGGCCACCGTACCGGAGGAGCCCTTCACTTTCGAAGCGGGAGCGGATGAGATCCTGGAGGACTTGGAGAACGCGGTGAAAGCGGCTTCTGTGGGCGACACCATGGAGGTGCTCATTCCGGCAGACCGGGCCTACGGGCCGGAGATGGAAGGCGCCTTTGCTGTGTTGCCCAAAACGCAGTTCGTGGATGAGGAGGGCATGGACGATTCCGTGATGAACGAGGGCGAAGTGGTGGTCATGCGGGACGACTCCGGTGACGAACTGCACGGCGTCGTGATCGGGGTGACGGAGGAAGAAGTCGAGGTGGACTTCAACCACCCCTTGGCTGGAATCGACTTGCATTTTTCCGTTCAGCTGATGACCACGGAGGCCTGAGTTCATCGACATGTCCGCAGTGAACAAAGCGTCTTCTCGCAGCAGCGCCCATGGGTTTTCTGCGTTGTCCACGTCGGTTGGCGTGGCATTGACGTTGACCATTTTGGGCGCGCTTTTGGCGCTCGCCATGGTGGTCCGGGATCTGCGGACGGACTGGCTGTCGGCGGTGCAGGTGGAAGTGGCGCTGGATCGTCAGGATGCGGGCACTGCAGAGGAATGGGAGTCCCAATGGGCCGAGGACCCTGCAGTGGCGGAAGCGCACTTTGTTTCGTCGGATTCGGCATCCGCTGAGTTGGAGCGCGAATTGGGGGAGCCCTTCATGGACTTCCTGGGCGCGTCGCCTTTGCCGGCCACGGTGGCCCTCACTTTGAAGGGGGACTGGATGGCCGAGGCGGGTTCAGCTGGTCTGGCCGAAGCTGTGGATCGCTGGGAGCAGATCCCCGGAGTGGCCCGTGTGGAGTACCCGCGAAGGGTGCTGGAACGCTTGGAGCGGGGCTTCTCAGATTGGACCATTCCATCCGCTGTGGCGGCTTTGCTTTTGCTGGCCTTGGTCATGGCCCAGATTTCCAATGTGGTCCGTCTGAGTGTGTTTGGTCGCCGCCATTTGATCCGCAGCATGGAGCTCGTGGGCGCACCGAGAACACGCATTCGCCGCCCATTCCTGGCTGAGGCCATGGGGTACGGCGTGGTGGGCGCCCTGCTGTCCTATGCTGCCGTCGTGGGCATGCTGACAGGATTGAAGCCGTTTCTCGGGGTGCTGCAGACATGGTCTGCTGCAGAACTGTGGCCCATCCTCTTCGCGCAGTTGGTGGTGGGATTGACCATCACGGGACTCAGTGCGCGGTGGGCCGTGGGCCGATACCTCGGCGCAAGTTTGGATCGCTTGATGTGAACACCTTGGTAACCTGACCCCTTATTTTCGCAGACATGGACAGCTCATCGACTTCCGCCAACGGCCGCAACGCGTTCCCCTTCGAACGGAAGAATTACCTCTTCTTCCTCATCGGGCTGGCCCTGCTTGCTGTGGGATACATGCTGATGAGCGGGGGTGGTGTGGAGGACCCGAATGAGTTCTCGGACGCCATTTTCAGCACGCGACGCATCACCATTGCGCCGCTGACGGTCCTCTTGGGATATGGCGTCATTTTTTACAGCATTCTGAAGCGCTTTCCTTCTGAGGAGAAGGCCTGATGGGGGCGCTTGAAGCGTTTTTGCTCGGCCTGATTCAAGGCCTGACGGAATTCCTGCCGGTCAGCAGCTCGGGCCACCTTGAAATCGGCAAGGCCCTGCTTGGCGTGGAGGAGGGTGGATTGGCCTTCAGTGTCGTGGTGCACGGCGCCACGGCGATCAGCACCATGGTGGTCTTCCGCAAGGACATCGTCGATGTGGTTTCGGGCATCTTCCGGCCGGGTTCGGAAGGCGATCCCGCCCGGAAATTTGCGGGCCTCGTGTTGGTGTCCATGGTGCCCGTGGGCATTGTGGGACTGATGTTCAAGGAGGCCATTGAAGCCCGCTTGGACGGCCATTTGGGGCCGGTGGGCATCGCGTTGCTGGTGACCGCTGCGCTCTTGTGGTGGGCCCAACGCCGGGGGCGTGAAGGCGGACAGGTTGGTTGGTGGCAGGCGCTCATCATTGGCTTGGCACAGGCCGTGGCGGTGTTGCCCGGCATCAGCCGGAGCGGCGCGACCATTTCTGCGGCTTTGCTCCTCGGAGTGGACCGAGAAGAAGCCGCCCGGTTCAGCTTCCTGATGGTGTTGCCACCGATTCTGGGAGCCACGGCATTGGAGGTCAAAGACGTGTTGGAGGGCGCAGAGGCAGTCGGCAACGTGGTCCCGACCTCGTCACTGGTGATCGGCGCCGTGGCCGCCTTCGCGAGCGGATGGTGGGCGTGCCGTTTCATGATTTCGCTCGTCAAGCGCAATGGATTCCAGGGCTTTGCCGTTTACTGTGCATTGGCGGGATTGACCGCCTTGATCCTCAGCTGACCCATGTCCATTCGTTTCTCCCTTTTCCTCGCCCTGGCCCTGCTGGTTGGGGCCTGCACGCCAAAAGTGCAGTTTGACGAACCGATGCCACCATCGCGGTGGAACATGCCGAACATCCCCAAGGATTTCCGCGGCACCTTCCTCAATGGGGAGGGCGAGGTGGACATGCGGATTGGCAAGGACACCATTTTCAATGGAGAGCAGGTGCTGGTGAACGGGGAGGACTTTTTGCTGCGCCGGATGGCGGGCCATGTGGTGTTCAGCCAGCCTGTTCCGGAAACCGGACACTGGGAAGTCTTCGTGTTGCGAAAAGAGGGAGACGACATGGTCCTCGGTTCGTTCAAGGACGACGATGCCTTCCTCCGCAGGATGGCCACATTGCTGGAGGAGGCACCGGAGCGCCAGAAATCCGGGGGAACGCCAGGGTACAAGTACACTTTGATTCGCCCCTCAACCAAGGAGTTCAAGGCCATGCTCAAGGAGCGCCTGTACGAGGAGGATGACCCCCAGCCTCTCCCCCGAGGCGGGACGGTCAGGCCATGAGGCCAGCCACTGCACCCCAGTGGATGCGGTCCATCAGTGCGCTGACATACGCGCCGCGCCGGTTCTGATAGTTGAGGTAATAGGCGTGTTCCCAAACGTCGATTCCGAGCAGGGGGCGCCCTTGGGATTCAGCAGGCACAATGCCGGTCATCAACGGGTTGTCCTGATTGGGTGTGGAGGTCACAAACAAGCGGTCCGGACGTTGGGGGTCTTGCACCAACCAGGCCCAGCCGGACCCGAAGCGCTTTGAAGCTGCGGTAGCGAGGGCTTCCATGCAGGCTTCCACACTTCCAAAGGAGGATGAAATTCGTTCCGCCAGCACACCGGAAGGGGCGCGGTCTTCAGGCTGGGTGGGCGGTTGAAGGATGGTCCAGAACAAGGCGTGGTTGAAGTGGCCACCGCCATTGTTGCGCAGGGCGGTGTCGTCGGCTTGGATGCTGGCGAGGAGGTCTTCGAGCGGTCGCCCTTCCAGCGGATGGCCTTCCAGCGCGGCATTCAATTTCTTGACATATCCCGCATGGTGACGGCCGTGGTGAATCTTCATCGTCTGGCGGTCCACAGCGGGCTCGAGGGCTTCGTGGGGAAAGCCCAATTCGGGCAGCGTGAACCCGGTGATGTCTCCAGAAGGGGTCGGCTCAGGGGCTGTTCCGCAGCCGATGAGGGTGGAGACGAGGGGAGTGGCGACCAGGCCTGCGCCGGCGAGTCCGCTGATTTTGATGAAGGTCCGCTTGTCCATGGTATAGGTTCTGGGCTTGAATTTCTGACGGGACGTCCATAATCCAACCTCCATCGTTGGCGTTGGTTCAACGGTGCCTGGTGGACGCCCGTTCCAGCCCGGCATCTTTGTGTCTCCATGTCCGAAAATCCGACCACACTCCCAGGTGACCAGGCAGCGCCTCAGCGGCGGCGTTGGAGCAGGGCGTGGTTTGGACTGCTCGGGCTGCTGCTTTTGCTGACGGCCTTCACGGGCTGGGTGGCGTGGCAAGCGCAGGATGTGGAGGCGCGGATCCTGCGTGAGATTCAACCACACTTGGCAACGGACGTGCACATCGATGGATTGGAGGTCTCATTGTGGGCGGCTTGGCCGGATGTGCAGGTGCAATTGCAGGCGGTGCGCATTGCGGACGCACTGGACCCGGAGGCCGACTTTTTGACCATGGACCAGGTGGATTTGAGGGTCGCGTGTTGGCCGCTGCTCGAAGGCCAGCTGGAGGTCAAGTCTTTTGGGTTGTCCGGTGGGCGGGTTTCCGTGCGCCACACGGCGGATGGGCGCGGCAACTGGACTTTTTGGAAGGAGCAAGAAGGCGCCGAGTCCGGGCTGTCCAATTGGCGGATTGACGCATTGACCCTTGATGCAGTGACCATCCATGGGGACTGGGCGGGTGCGGAGGACCGCATTCAATGGGTGACCACAGTAGAGGATGCAAGTCTGGCCTTGGCCTTGGAAACAGAAGGAGACGTGTCTTGCAAAGGCGCATTGGATTTGGCCCAGAGCCGGCTTCAGGTGGCTGGAGAAACATGGTTGGAAGCGGTGGATTTGGAGTCGGACATCTCAGGCAGGATCTCGGGCGAAGACGTGTCGTTGACGTTCGCTAAGGCCGAGTTGGGGCGCGCTGGAGAGGCCGTGGAGTTGGACGCCGAAGTGGAGGTGATTCAAGGGCGATTTGGCTTGTCGTTGTCCGCGCCAAGTGCGGCATGGTCGGCCGTGACAGCGGTGATGCCACCCACGCTGCAGCCAGCGTTGTCGGAGGGGTTGTCTCGGCTTCGGGGGAAGGCGGGCTTGGAGGTGTTGGTGGGTGTTGGAGATGCGGCGTCTCCGACGCGGTGGGTGGGCCCAGAGTCTGAGGATTGGACCGAAGCGTGGGCGGTTCGGGCGGACTTGTCCGGGACGCGTGTGGTCGAGCAGGGACAGTTGGCGGCCATTCAGTCGGGCGTGGTTGTGGCCCACGCGACGCGTGGAGGATGGCGGGCTGAAACGGGCACGATGCGCGCTGCCGTGGCAGGTGGAGAGGTGGAGTTTGTGGGCGAGGTTCAGGGCGATGGCCGTCGTTGGTCCCTCGATGTGGATGGCCGGGGATTGGTTCGACCGGCAGGCCTTGTGGCATGGGCCAGTCCCGCGGTGACCTGGCCGGAAGGCTGGTCCTTGACGGAGGAAGGCCAGGTTCGGGCAGACGGACGCATGGCCCTGCGATCAGATGGCCAAGGCGGGGTGTCTTGGGAGATTTCAGATGGTGCTCAGTGCAGTGCTGAGGGTGTCCGTTGGCTGGGGACCGAGGGGGAGTTGAAGGTGGGTGCGCTGGAGGTTCGTGCGGAAGGAGATGGATGGAGTGCATCGTGCTCCGATGTGCGTGCACCGGGCGTCTCGGGTGCGTCGTTGAAGGCGCGCCAACGGGAGGAAGGCCAGCTGGATTTGGTGCTGGACGGCTTGGAGGTCGCGCCCTTTCTCAAGGTGTGGAATGACTGGTCCCAGGCCCCGGCGTGGACCGGCGGAAGTGGGACCATCACCCCTTGGAATGTGACGGTGGAATGCGGCCCCATGCGCTACAGTGCGTTGCGCGCAGACCGCATGGAAGTTCAGGGGCGCTGGTCATCAGGTCGGTTCGTGATCCACGACATGAAGGCGGATGCCATGGGGGGGCAGTTGGAGGGCACGGGCGTGGTGGACGACCTGCGCGCGGATTTTGATGGCCGCATGACCGGGGTGGACTTGCCGTCATTTTTGGAGGCCACGGATGGCTTGGGGCAATCCACCTTGTTGCCGCGACATGTTCGCGGTCGGACTTGGGCAGAAGGCCATGTTGGCTATGCTTTTCGAGCAGGATCGGCACAGCCTTGGGACGCGCAGGTGACAGCGCGTGTGGAGGAAGGCGAGTTGATTGAATTTGACTTGCTTCAGGAGATTCCGGCAGCGTTGGAAGCGGACCGAAAGTCGCGTTTGATTGCGGATGTGGACGACCTGCGCCGCCGGTTGCGAAGGGTCCGGTTCGAACCGCTCGTGGTCGAGGTCGAGTTCAAGCGGGACGTCTTGACGTTGGAGCCTGCCATGGTGGAGTCGGACGCGATGGACCTCGGTGTGGAGGGGTGGTACAGGTTGGGAGGACGCATGGACTTCACATTGGATTTTGCCTTGCGCGACTTGAAGTCCGGAGAGGGGGAATTGGGCACCATGGAAGAAGATGGTTTGGGGCACCGCTTTTTTCTGGCGGTCGGGGGCACGCTGGACGCGCCGGAGTTCGGCTATGACCGGCAGGCACACCAGTCTCACCGCCGTGAGCAGCGTCAGGGAGCGTGGAATCGGCTCAAGAATGTGTTGCAGGGAGAAGAAGGGGGGGACGCAGCTGGCGAGGGTGTGCGCGAGGAGCCTTCTCCTTCACAGCCAGCAGTGGAAGTGAATGCCATCGCCCCAGCTGATTCTGTTGCAGCGGTGCCCCGCCCGGAGCCTGCGCCGTTTGAAGATGACGACGATGATTTCTGACGTCAAACAAGACGAATCGCCATTTTGCACCGCCCGGTTGTCATATTTTGTATATTGCATAGCTCAGCGATCGGGTTTGAACGCCCAGCTGTCACTTAACCAAATTAGCTTGGGCCGCTTGAAGGCCTCAAAACGTCGGCCAGTGGTCGGCGTTTTTACATTCATGCCCGAGAGAAGCGGGGCGCTTTTCTCAGGATTTCCACGTTGAACGACCCCATGGCCCTCCAACAAAAGCGACATTCCCGCTTCCTTCTGCTCCTTGGCGCCACGGCCATCGTCGGCCTGACGCTGTGGTCCAGTGGGCGGATTGCCAGAACGTTGCGGGCCGAGGAGCAACGCAAGGTGGCGCTGTGGTCGGAAGCCATCCTCCAACGCGCCGAACTCGTCCGGTACACGGATGCCTTGTTTGCTTCCTTGCGCAATGAGGAGCGGGACAAGGCGGACTTGATGGGCGAGGCGTATCGCATCATCCAGGAGGCCGAGCCCGGCGCCCCCATTGACCTGACCTTCATCACCCGGTTCATTCAGGGCAATCGCACCATCCCTGTGCTGGTGTACCGGGACAGCGTCCTGCAGGGCGACATCAATGTGCCCGAGCCGCTGAGAACGCCGGAACGCTTGGATTCCCTTCGCTCCGAATTGGCGGCACGGGGCACGGTCATCGAGTTCGAGCAGGGTTTGATGGTTTACTACGACCAGAGCAACCGATTCAGGGAGCTGCAGTCGGTCATGGACGATTTGATCCATTCCTTCTTGTCGGAAACGGTGCTGAACTCCGCCTCGATTCCGGTGCTCCTGGCGGATTCCACGTTGCAGCACATTTTGCAAGCAGACCGGATTCCGGAGGCGGACTTGGCCGATACTGCGGCGCTCATCCGGCGTCTGGCTGAAGTGAACCCCCCCATCGCGCTGGACTTGCCGGAGAGCGGGCGCCGCTGGATCCTGTATGACGAATCCCTCGTGCTCAAGCAGTTGCGGTATTTCCCCGTGGTTCAGCTGCTGATCATCGGGGGTTTCCTGCTGTTGGCGTACAGCACGTTCAGTGCCTTCCGCAGGTCGGAGCAGAATCGGGTCTGGGTCGGCATGGCCAAGGAGACGGCGCACCAGTTGGGCACCCCACTCAGCGCGTTGCTTGCATGGGTCGAGGTCTTGCGGATCGAAGGGGTGGCTGAAGAGGTGTTGGGTGAGCTTGAAAAAGACTTGGGGCGCCTTCGTACCGTGACCGATAGGTTTTCCAAAATCGGGTCGGAGCCCGAGTTGGCGATTGGTGATCTCGGCGCTTTTGTGGGAGATACGATGGCCTATCTCGAGCGCCGCATGCCGAAGGCCGTGGACTTTTCCGTGGCGCTTCCAAGCGCTCCGGTACAGGTGGCTTTCAATCCAGCGCTGTTCAGTTGGGTGTTGGAAAACCTGACGAAGAACGCGGTGGACGCCATGGAGGGGGCAGGATCGTTGTCCTTGGAATTGACGGTGGAGGGCGGACGCGTCCAAATCGATGTGGCCGATTCTGGACGGGGCATGTCGCGCCGGGTGCAGCGCCAAGTCTTCGAGCCGGGTTTCAGCACCAAGGAGCGCGGATGGGGCTTGGGTTTGAGCTTGGTCCGCCGCATTGTCCGCGAGTATCACGGGGGCCAGATTGCGGTTTTGCGCAGCGAAGAAGGGGTCGGCACGACTTTCCGTTTGCACTTGCCGGTGGAATCCGAGGAGTGATGTCTAAATTCGCGGTCCTCCTTGCCCGGATGGCGGAATTGGTAGACGCGCTCGACTCAAACTCGAGTTCCATTGGAGTGTGGGTTCGAGTCCCACTCCGGGTACAAACTTCACCACTGGTGATCGCGTGACCCGCGGCCTGTATTTTGGCTGTATGAAGCGCAGCTTGATTTTTCTGATGGCCCTGAGTGTGTCTGGATTCGCAGATGCACAATCCGTGATTGAGCAACCCACCGTACCGGTGGCCGGATTTGCCATGGACTTGGTGGCGGGAGCCTACATCGCCCCGACACCCGCATCGGACGCGGCCCAGAGTTGGGATTTCTCCGATGTGGTCGGAAGCACCATTGGTTTGCAGCAGGTGTTGCCCGCTTCCACGTCCAGCCTGGCCCCGGATTTCGAGGGTGCGGAATGGGTCAATTCCAATGGGGACCAGCTCACATTCTGGCGCTGGGAGAATGGCGGGATGTCCATTTTGGGCAACGCCAATGCGGCCAACTTCATCACCATTCCCTTTGATGACCCCCTGGTTCAGTGGACCTATCCGCTGTCGTACGGCGATGTCCATGAGGACACCTTTGTTTGTGAGGACACGCTGTTCAGCCTGCCTTACTCGCTGCAGGGTGAGTTGACGAGCGAGGTGGATGCCTTTGGATCCATTGCCCTGCCCAATGGGGCCAACTTGTCCGATGTGTTGCGGGTCCATTACATGCAGTCGTACACCGAGGCGTACGATGGGGACACGGCGGTCTGGGTGTTGACCCAGGACATGTATGTGGTGCAGGACACTCTGCTCCCGGTGTTTTTCCAGGAGCAGTTGGTGGTCACGGATGCGGCGGGCAACGTGCTGTTGGAAGCAGACGATGTGGCGTGGTATGACAACACGGTGGTGGCCGTTCCCGAGGCTGCGGAGGCGGAATTGAAGCCGGCTTATCCCAACCCTGTGGATGGTGGACAAGAGGTCCGTTGGCCTTTGCGCCCGGGTCAGGATTGGCAAGTCATGGATCTGGAAGGGCGAATCCTGGCTGAAGGCCGTTGTGGCGCAGAGGGAGAGGTTCGACTGGACACATCAGATTGGCCGAGCATGGTCTTGTTGGTGCCGGTGAGCCCATCCGGAAGCACTGGAAACAGCGTGCAGCGATTGATGGTCAAAGGATGCTGACC
>CALBSW010000010.1 GCA_937967465.1 uncultured Flavobacteriales bacterium | reverse complement strand
TTCTGTGGCTGGTGTACCTCAGTGTGCCCTGGCCGTATGGACTGATGGCGCGATAAGGTGCGTGATCATACCAGCCTCTCACGTATGATGGTCTTCCAGAGCCGGACCGAAATTCTACATTGCAGCCATGAGAAAGACCATCATGCTCTTGGGCTCTGGTGAGCTCGGAAAGGAAGTGGTCATCGCCTTGCAGCGCCTCGGCCAGCACGTCGTCGCGGTGGACGCCTATCCGGGCGCCCCGGCGATGCAGGTGGCGGATGAATTCGAGGTCATCTCCATGCTCGACGGCGATGCGCTGGACGCCATCGTGGCCAAGCACCAGCCGGACATCATCGTGCCCGAGGTGGAGTCCATCCGCACAGAGCGCTTCTACGATTACGAGAAGCAGGGCATCCAGGTGGTGCCCTCGGCCAAGGCCGCCCACTTCACCATGAACCGACGGGCCATTCGCGACCTCGCCGCCCAAGATCTCGGCCTGAAGACCGCCCCCTACCGGTATGCGACCTCGCTGGAGGAGCTGCAGACCGGGGTGGCGGACGTGGGCCTGCCCTGTGTGGTCAAGCCGCTCATGTCCAGCTCGGGCAAAGGCCAAAGCGTCATCCGCACAGAAGGCGACATCGAAACGGCGTGGAACTATGCCCTCGAAGGGTCCCGCGGCGACCTCGCGGAGATCATCGTGGAGGCGTTCATCGACTTCGACTACGAGATCACGCTCCTCACCCTGACGCAGGCGAGCGGCGACACGTTGTTCTGCGCGCCCATCGGGCACCGCCAGGAACGCGGCGACTACCAGGAAAGCTGGCAGCCCGCTGTGATGGAACCTGAACTCCTGAAGGAAGCCCAGGACATGGCCGCCGCAGTCACGGCCTCCCTCGGTGGGAACGGGATCTGGGGCGTGGAGTTCTTCATCCAGAATCCCCGCGACGGACAGCCGGGCACCGTGTACTTCTCAGAGTTGTCGCCACGCCCACATGACACCGGCATGGTGACCCTCGCCGGAACGCAGAACTTCTCCGAATTCGAGTTGCACGCCCGGGCCGTCCTCGGCCTGCCCGTGCCCGCCATCGTCCAACAACGCCCCGGTGCCAGTGCGGTGGTCCTCGCCCCGGCATCCCTTGCGCCCCACGCCGGTGCAGCCCCCATCATCACAGGTTTGGCCGAAGCTGCCGCCGCACCCAAAAGCGACTTGCGCGTCTTCGGCAAGCCCACCGTGCGTCCTTACCGCCGAATGGCCGTTGCCGTGACCCACGGCGCTCCCGGAGACGATGTCGGCGGCCTTGTCGAGCGCGCCAAGTCCATCGCCGCCATGATCCACGTGGAAGCCGAAATCAAATCCTGAGCCATGCGCCGATTGCCCCAATCTCTCTGTCTCATCGGCTTGGCGCTCGCGGCGGCCGGATTCACGTTCAAGTTGAACCATTACGCAGGGGCGCACACCCTGTTCAACCTCGGTGCCGCTGTGCTCGTCATCGGCCTGCTTCTCTGGGCAGCCAAGCTGCTGCGGGGTGGCTCCGGCCAGGCCAATGGATGAGCCCCTCGACTTTTCAGCGGAGATCGAGCGCTTCGAGATGAAGGGCGCTTGGTCCTTTGTGGCGTTGCCTGAGGCCGTCTGGGCAAGGGCCAAGGCGTCCGGCCACAAACGTTGGATTTGCACCCTCAACGACGTCGTGTCGTGGCATTGCGCCATCCTGCCCATCGGCGATGGACGGCGCTTCGTGGTGACGGCCAAGGACAAGCTCAAGGCCGCGGGAGCTGACCTGGGCCACCACGTTCACGTCGAGCTGGTGCCGGACCTCAGCAAGTATGGCATGGCCCTGCCCGAAGACCTCGAGGAGATGCTCGAAGCGGACCCCGAATTCCAACGGCGCTTCGATGAGATGAAGCCGGGTCGCCGCCGCGGGGTCATTCATCACATCGCCTCTGCGAAGTCTGAAGAGACCGTGGCCAAGCGCATTGTCCGGCTCATGGAGGAGCTGGGGATGTCGGAGCCCTGAGGGGATTCTCCTAATTTGGGCCCACACCTTACTGAACCCCATGAAGAACCCCATCGTCTACACGCTGGTCGGAGGCCTCGTCCTCTTTGTCTGGCAGTTCCTCTCCTTTGCCGCCATCAACCTCCACGGTGAGGCCCAGACCTACACGGAAAAGGACCAGCAGATCCTCGAATTCCTCGACTCCATCGAGCTTGAACCCGGCATGTACGCCCTCGGGGCGCCTTCCGATGCAGAGCGCACCGACCCGGCGTTGCAGGAAGCCTACCTCGAGCGGATGGAGGGCCAGCCGTGGGCGCAATTGAATTACCAAGCGGCGTGGTCCAACGACATGACGGGTAACCTGCTGCGGAGCCTCGTCATGAACCTGCTGACCGCCTTCCTGCTGTTCTGGATGATGAAGAACCTGGTCGACCCCACCGTGGCCCGGCGCCTGATGCTCGCCGTGTTCGTGGGATGGGCGGGCTTTATGTTCTTCCCTTACAGCAATTTCATCTGGTACA
>CALBSW010000009.1 GCA_937967465.1 uncultured Flavobacteriales bacterium | reverse complement strand
GCTCGCTCAACATCACCGCCCTCGAGCTCATGCCCATCAACGAGTTCAACGGCAATGACAGTTGGGGGTACAACCCGTCTTTCTACTTCGCTGTGGACAAGGCGTATGGTCCCGAAGCCAAATTCAAGGAGCTCGTGGATGCCTGCCATGATCGGGGCATCGCCGTCATCCTCGACATGGTGCTGAACCACAGCGATTGGCCCAATCCGCAAATTCTGATGTGGTGGCAGGGCAATGCGCCCGCCCCGGACAACCCGTTCTTCAACGTTCAGCCACCAGCCAACAGCTTCAGCTTTTTCTTCGACTACGACCACCAGTCGCAGGCCACGCAGGACTTCACCAAGCGGGTCATGGATTTCTGGCGCGAGGAATTCCACGTGGACGGTTTCCGTTGGGATTTGAGCCAAGGCTTCACTTGGAATGCGACCGGCGGTGGATACGACCAGGACCGCATTGACCTCTGGGCCGAATACGGAGACCACGTCTGGTCTCAGGATCCGAGCTTCTACATGATCCTCGAGCACTGGACGGACAACAACGAGGAGAAGGCCTTGGCCGATTTGGGCTTCATGACGTGGGCGAATGTGACCCACGACTACCAAGAGGCCGCCATGGGTTACGGCTCCAACCTCGCTTGGGCCAGCTGGCAGGAGCGCGGCTGGAATCACCCCCGCTCCGTGAGCTATGCCGAAAGCCACGACGAGGAGCGCTTGATGTACAAGAACGTCCAGTACGGAAACGGCAACAGCGATTACGACGCCTCCGAACTCGAGACGGCCTTGGCCCGAATGGAGCTGACGGCCTGCTTCAACCTCCCCCTCCCCGGTCCCAAGATGATCTGGCAGTTCGGTGAGCTCGGCTACGACTACAGCATCAACACATGCAGCGACGGAGTCACGGTATCGGAAGACTGCCGCGTCGACGCCAAGCCGGTGCGCTGGGATTACCGCGACATGGCCTCCCGTTACCGCATCTATCAAGTCATGTCCGCCTTGTCGGCCTTGAAGCGCGATCATCCCGTCTTCCAGACGACGGACTTCACTTGGGATGTCTGGGGTTCCGGCAAGCGACTTCACCTGAATGGCAGCGACATGAATGTGGTGGTCGCCGGCAACTTCCAGGTGACCAACCTCTCCATGACGCCGGGTTTCCAGCACACGGGGACGTGGTATGATTACTTCACGGGCGAAGCCGTGGAAGTCACGGACCTTGAAGCGGCCATGGATTTTGGACCCGGTGAATACCACCTGTGGACCGATGTCGCCTTGGAGACGCCTGAGAACATCCTGGCCATCGAAGAAGCGCGCGCGCCAGCCGCCTTCACCGTCGGTCCCAACCCAGGCCGCAACGCGCGCATCCAATTTGAGCGTGCCCCACAGGTCTCTGCCGAGTTGCACATTCTCGACCTTACGGGGCGCCGCGTGGCCAACCTGAATGTCCCCGTGGGCACGACGGAACTGTCCCTGCCACAGGGGCTGCCGGACGGCCCCTTGCTGTTGCGCATGGTCTCGCCCGAAGGCAACCAAGCCGCGTATTGGTTGAATGTGGACTAAAGCCGCCATCGGAGTGTCCATTTGACACCCCTCTATTTATTTTCGCCGAGCCTGCATTTCAGGCTGCACCTTGAAACTGAACATGAACCGAATTCTCCTGCTTTTCGGGACCCTCTTGTCCCTGAGTTGGTCCATGACCGTCGCCGCGCAGTCGGTGAGCGGTGTGGTCAGCGATGAAAACGGCGACCCGCTCCCGGGCGCCACTGTGCTCGCCAATGGCGGGGCCCGCGGTGTCTCCACCGACATGGATGGCCGATACACCCTCCCGCTGAGCGTGGGTGAACATTCCGTCACCTACTCCTTCGTCGGCTACTTCAATTCCACACGCTCCATCAACTTGGCCGCCGGACAGACCAAGACGGTCAACGTCCAACTTGAAGCGGATGCCGTGTTGATGGACGACGTGGTCGTGGTCGGCTACGGTGTCCAACGCAAAAAGGAAGTCACCGGAGCCATCGCCACGATCGACAGCAAGCAGATCACCGCCGTTCGCACGCCGAGCTTTGAAGCGGCCTTGCAGGGACAAGCGGCCGGCGTGCAAGTCTCACAGAGTTCCGGCGTCGCCGGGGCCGGCAGCTTGATCCGCGTTCGGGGTGTGGCCTCCGTCTCCGCAGCAGGAGATCCGCTGTATGTGGTGGACGGTATTCCGATCACCCAGAACTACTTCCTGCGCGGCAACAGCGGGGCCATGAACAACAACCCCCTGGCCACGATCAACCCGAATGACATCGAATCCGTGGAAATCCTCAAGGATGCCGCAGCCACCGGCATCTACGGCTCCCGCGGTGCCAACGGGGTGATTCTGATCACCACCAAGCGCGGCAAGTCGGGCACGAGCTACGAATTCAGCTCCAGCGTCGGATTGTCCACTCCGGCTTCTTTGCCCAACATGCTCAACACCGAGCAGTACTTGACCTTGCGTCAGGAGGCGTGGGAAAACGACGGGGGAACCGGATATGTCTGGCTCCCAGGATTCACCTCCGCAGGGGACAGCCCCGAGGCGCGGCGTGCTGCCTTCGAAGAAGCCATGATGACCAACACCGACTGGGTCAATGAGACCGTCGGAACCGGGGTCAAGCACAACTACAGCTTTGGTGCTCGGAGTGGCGGTGAGAAGCACAGCATTTATGCCGGTGTCAGCTATGACGACAACGGGAGCTACTTGATCGGCAACAGCTACGAGCGGGTGAGCGGGCGCCTCAACGGAGACTACGCTCCTACCGACTGGTTGAAGGTCATGTTGTCCTCCAGCCTCAGCCGGGGCATCAACAACCGCATCGACGCGGCTTGGTCCGGCGGCTTGGGTGACGCCATGTCCAATGCCTTGCCGTACTACCCCGTGTACCGAACGGACACCCTGTTCAATGCGGACGGCACCGTTCAGGCCTTGCCTGGAGATTACTTCCTCTACCAAGATGAGTGGGGCGGGACGAAGAACCCCGTCGCTGTGCGCGAGAGCAAGACGTGGGTGACCACCGAAGACCGCTCCATCAACAACGCGAGCATCATCCTGACCCCCACCGACAAATTGTTCATCAAGGGCTCCGGTGGCTTCGACTACATGCACGTCCGGGAAGACATCTACAATCCACCGAGCATCTTCCTCTCGAGTGACTTGGGCAATGCCAACCGCTACGCCAATTATGTCCTCAACTGGAACTACAGCTTGACGGCGGACTACAAGATGGACCTGACGGAATTCAGCTCCCTCAGTCTGCTCGCCGGCTCGGAATTCCAGCGCACGGACAGCTATGGCTACGGCATCGGCTTCGGCGATGTCACTGGTCCCATCTTTGAAAACGACAGCCTGCTGGAGGTGGCCAATGGCCAGACCACGGTCAACAACCCGTCCCAGCACAGCTTCCTCTCCTACTTCGGCCGCGCCAACTACACGCTGAAGGACCGCTACTTCTTCCAGGGAACCGCCCGAGTGGATGGATCCAGCCGCTTCGGCCGGAACTACCGCTACGGCTTCTTCCCCTCCTTGAGTGCCGGCTGGGTCATCAGCGACGAGCCCTGGTTCGAGAGCGGACAGCTCAGCTTCCTCAAGGCCCGCACCAGCTGGGGCCGCACTGGAAACGCCGCCCTCCCGGATTACGCCCGCTTCGGCACATACAGCGCCGCAGACAACGGCATCCTCTACAACGGCCAGCCCATCCTCTTCCCGCTGCAGCCGGCCAACCCCAACCTCCGTTGGGAGACCAGCCGCACGGTGGACGCCAGCCTCGAGATCGGCCTTTGGAACGACCGTGTGACCACGGAAATCGCCTACTACAACAAGCGGTCCAAGGACGTCATCATGAACGTCTCCACCCCGCCGAGCACGGGCTTCACCAACCGTTGGGACAACGTCGCCACCATCCTCAACCGCGGCGTCGAATTCTCCATCAAGAGCCGCAATCTCATCGGCGAGTTCCAGTGGACCACCGACCTCAACTTCGCCCGGAACTACAACGAGCTCGAGGACATCGGCAACTACACGCCGGACGCCGTGAGCGGTGGCACCAACGACAGCCGTGTCATTCCAGGCAGCCCGGTCGGCAGCTTCTACCTCATGGAGTTCTCCCACGTGGACAGCGAGACGGGCCTTCCGGTCTACCTCGACCGTGAGGGCAACGAGACCTTCGACTACGACAACAACGAGCGGAAATACGTGGGCGATGGCCTTCCCGAGTTCGTGGGCGGCATCACCAACACCTTCCGCTACAAGCGTTGGGACCTGCGTGCCTTGGCCACCTTCAGCTATGGTGCCAAGATCTTCGACAGCTCCTCCAAGCGTCAGTTGGGCGTGGTGACCAGCTGGAACATGCGGACCGAGATCCTCGACCGCTGGCGCCAACCTGGCGATGAGGCGACCTTCCCGCGTCTGACCCTTGACGAAACGACCTATGGATTGCCGAGCGGATTCCCGTGGTGGAACACCAGCCTGTTCGTCTTCGACGCCAGCTACCTCCGCCTGCGCAACCTGACCCTCGGTTACACCATCCCCGTCATCGGCGAGGGGCCGCACGCCGTCCGCAACCTCCGGATCAATGCCAGCGTGACCAACCTGTTCACCATCACCAACTTCCCGGGGCTCGACCCGGAAGTCGTCCGCGACTTCGAGAATGCACAAGACCGCAACATGAGCCCGAACGTGACCTACCTCACGCCGCCTCAGGAACGGGCCTTCACCCTCGGTGTCAACCTCCAATTCTGATCCACGATGAAGCGTTTCAACACCCCTTCCCTGCGGATCGCCGCACTCGCCATCGGACTGGCCGTCGCCACGACCGGATG
>CALBSW010000008.1 GCA_937967465.1 uncultured Flavobacteriales bacterium | reverse complement strand
GGAGGGGCTTTCTGGAGCCGATAAGCGGACTCGAACCGCTGACCTACGCATTACGAATGCGTTGCTCTACCAGCTGAGCTATATCGGCCTGTGTCACCGCTTTCGATGACGGGGCGGCAAAGATACGCAGGCGGTATAAGAAGGTTGCGCTCGGAAGCGAATTTTCGTGGGATTACCCTTTGCGGTCGCCCCACAGGCTGCGCAGGAAGTCGGCGATGCTGCGTTCCCGCGGCGTGTTGCCGGGGCGGAAGAAGCGCTGTCCGGCCAGTCCTTCCGGCAGGCATTCTTGCCCGCTGAACCCGCCGTGGTCGTGGTCGTAGCGGTAGCCGCTCCCATGGCCGAGGTCCTTCATCAGCTTCGTCGGCGCATTGCGCAGGTGCATCGGGACGGGCAGGTCCCCGTGATCTCGTACCGCCTTCTGAGCCATGCCGATGGCGGCATAGGCACTGTTGGACTTGGGGCTCGACGCGAGGTAGGTGGCGCACTGGGAGAGCGGGATGCGGCACTCCGGGACGCCCAACCGCTCAACGGCGTCGAACGTGGCGTTGGCCAGGACCAATGCGGTGGGGTTGGCGTGCCCGATGTCCTCGCTGGCCGAGATGAGCAGGCGGCGGGCAATGAACTTGGGGTCCTCTCCACCCTCGATCATCCGCGCCAGCCAGTAGACGGCCCCATCGGGGTCGCTGCTGCGGATGGATTTGATGAGGGCTGAGGCGATGTCGTAATGGGTGTCGCCGGTCTTGTCGTAGCGCGACAGGTTGGCCTGGATGAACCGGGACACCAGCGCGTCGTCGATGTGGATCCCGTCGGCTGCCTCGCCCTGCTCGGAGGCGGCACCCGCCACCACGAGTTCGAGGACATTGAGGAGGCGCCGGCCGTCGCCCCCGCTGGCGCGCAAGAGCGCGTCCCATTCGGCGATCTCCACCCGGTGCTCCTGCAACCATGCGTCCTTGTCCAGCGCCCGGTGGACCAATTCCTGTAGCTGTTCCTTGCCGAATGCCTCGAGGACATAGACCTGGCTGCGGGAGAGCAAGGCGGGGATGACCTCGAAACTGGGGTTCTCTGTGGTGGCCCCGATGAGGGTGACCGATCCGCGCTCGACCGCGCCGAGCAGACTGTCCTGCTGGGCCTTCGAAAAGCGGTGGATCTCGTCGATGAACAGCACCGCCCGGGTGCTGAACATCCCTTGGCGCTCCGCGCTGTCGATGACCTCGCGGACTTCCTTGACGCCGCTGCGGATGGCGCTGAGCTGGTGGAAGGGGCGGCCGGTGGCTTCGGCCATGAGCCGGGCCAAGGTGGTCTTGCCGACCCCTGGCGGGCCCCACAAAATCATGGACGGCAACTGACCTGCCTTCAGAGCGCGGCGCAAGGTCGCATCCGGCCCCACCAGATGAGCCTGTCCGACGTAATCCTCGAGGGTGCGCGGCCGCATCCGTTCGGCCAAGGGTGCTTCTGGGGTGTGGGGCGCGTTCATTCTTCCGTGACTTCAGGTCGTGCGGAGTCCACTTGGGGGACCTCGACATGGTTCAAAGGCACCCCCTCAGGACGGGTGTGCTTCCAGCGCGTGTGCGACCACAACCAGCACGGGGGATCCCGGCGAAGCTGGGCTTCCAAACGGTCATACGTGGCCTGGAGCAAGGCCCCTTTCGGCCAGTCCTTGGGCGACGCGGTGATGAGCTCGTAATGCACCTCCCAATGTCCACGCGGTTTGCCTTCCGCCTTGCGCAAACCGAAGAAGACCACCGGCATGTCGTATTTCCTGGCGAAGGCTTCCAATCCGAAGTGCATGGCCGTCTCCTGCCCCATCCACTCCATCCACCACGCCTTCTTGGGATCGAGGGGGCGCTGGTCCACCGCCAACGTCACGGCCTTGGCCCGGTTGCGCTCGGTCACCATCCAATTCGACACCGCCTTCATCTCCACGAGCTCCGTGCCGAACTGGCTTCGGGTGCGGTAAATCAAATCGTCGTAGAACGCGTTGGAGAGCCTCTTGTAGACCCCCATGATCGGCAGGGGAAGCGAATCTCCTGCGGTGACGGCATAGCGCTCCCAATTGCCATAGTGCCCGCAGGACAAGAGCACACCTGGCGGTCGGTCCGCGAAAGGCGCGAGCACTTCGGGATTGACGTGGTGAAAACGCTTGGCGAGGTCGTCCCGATTGGCTTTGAAATGCTTCAACGACTCGACGATGACTTCGGCGAGGTGGGTGAAAAATTGACGGGCGATGGCCGTCCGCTCGGCATCCGACTTTTCGGGAAAGGCGCGCTGTAGGTTGGCCAACACCACCTTTTTCCGATAGCCACTCCACCACAGCAGGGTCGACAGCACGTCTGCAATCGGGTACAGTACGGCATGGGGCAGGCGCCCCAGCGGGCCGACGAACAAGGTGTGCAACAGACGGGTCATCCAGCAGAAATGCGAAGACCGTCCTCCCCGAGGTACACCCCGGAAGGGAGGTCGGGCAGCACGTGGCGGTGCCGCCCCATCAGGTGGGACAAATGGGTCAGGTACGTCTCCTTGGGTGCGACGCGGTCCACCACTTCCAAGGCCTCCTCCAGGTTGAAATGGCTGATGTGCTTCTCCTTGCGCAGGGCATTGAGCACCAGGATTTCCACACCTTCGAGGCGCTCCCATGTCTCCCGAGCAAAGGCATTCGCGTCGGTGATGTAGGCGATGGGACCGATCCGGAATCCGAGCACGGGCAATTTGTAATGCTTCACCGGCAAGGGCAGGATGTCGACCCCCCCCACCGTCAAAGGTTGGCTGTCCAAGCCGTGCAGCCGGACGCGGGGAACGCCTGGGTAAGGGTTCTCCGCGAACACGTAATGGAATTCCCGGCGCAGGGCCTCTTGTACGCGCGGCGCGGCATACACGTCCATGTCCCGCTTCTGGCGGAAGTTGAAAGCGCGAACGTCGTCGAGACCGGCCACGTGATCCTTGTGCTCATGGGTAAACAACACGGCATCGAGCTGTTGAACGCGGGCCCGCAGCATCTGCTGCCGGAAGTCGGGTCCGGTGTCGATGACGAAGGTCCGGTCGCCTTCCGGGGCATGGACGCCGTCCACTTCGAACATGGCACTGGACCGGAGGCGCTTGTCCCGCGGATCAGGGGATGTGCACACCTCGCAGTCGCAGGCGATGACCGGGACCCCTTGCGATGTGCCGGTACCGAGAAGGGTGAGGTGAACGCCCATGAAGGCAAAGTTAAACCCGAGGCGGTCCGGGGTCCGGCTTTCAGTCGATACCTTTGATGCAACTCCTTACGCCCCTTACACCGTGGAACCCAACCGTGTCGTCCTGTCGGCCAAGCAAAAGGCCTTGCGGATCAACATGAACCACGATCTCTACGGCACGTTTGCCGAGATCGGAGCTGGACAGGAAGTGGTCCGCCACTTCTTCCGAGCAGGCGGTGCCAGTGGCACCATCGCCAAGACCATCAGCGCCTACGACAAGGACTTCAGTGACGCCATCTATGGCGTCGAGGAGTCTGGCCGCTATGTCTGCGAGGCGCGGGTCCAGAAGATGCTCGACCACGAATACCGCCTCTGCGAGGAGCGGCTTCCGCGGGAGAAGCACCCCACCAAGAAGTATTTCGCCTTTGCGAACACCGTCGCCACGATCAACTACCACAAGACGATCGAAGGACACGGTTGGTTCGGCATGCGGTTCCAGACCGGCCCGAACAAGGCGCCCAACACGGTGGTGCTGCATGCCCGCTTCCACGAGTCGGACGCCCTGCTGCAACACGCCACCATCGGCGTTCTCGGAGTGAACCTGATCTACGGTTGTCACTTCCTCTACAAGCAGCCCAACGACCTCCTACAGAGCCTGTACGACGAGCTGGACCGCGACCGCATCGAAATCGACACCATCCAGATGGACGGGCCCGATTTCGCCGGAGTGGACAACCGTCTGCTCTCCCTGCAACTCGTGAAGCACGGCATGACCGATGCGGTGATCTTCTCCCCAGACGGTCGGAACCTGCAAGCCGCAGATGTCCTCTACAAGAAGAACATCCTGGCCATCCGAGGCAGCTTCCGCCCGGTGACCCGCGTCAACCTCGACATGATGCAACGCGGCCTCACCCAATTCAAAGAGGAGAAGCGCGTTGAGCAGGACAAGATTCAACTGCTTTTCGAGATCACCCTCAACAACCTCAAAGCCGAGGGCGACATCGACGAGAAGGACTTCCTGGATCGGGCCGACATTCTTTGCTCCCTCGGGCAGACGGTGCTCATCTCGAACTACCAGGAGTACTACAAGCTGATTGAGTACTTCTCCCGCTACACCAAGAAGCGGATGGGGGTCATCATGGGCGGCAATGCTTTGATGGACCTCTTCAATGAGCGCTACTACCGCGACCTCAACGGCGGTATCCTCCAGGCCTTTGGCGTGATGTTCAGTCGCGATCTCAAGGTCTATGCCTACCCGTGGCACGACAACGAGAACGACGTGCTCATCCGCACGGACAACGCGCCCATCCACCCGCGCATCAAGCCCCTGTACGACTACCTGCTCTTCAACAAGCGCATCTCCGACATCCAACTCGACGATTTGTCGCTGCTGGACATCTTCAGCGTGCAGGTCCTCCGGATGATCCGGGATGGAGAAAGCGGATGGGAGGACATGGTCCCCCACCCCGTCGACCACATCATCAAGCGAAACCGCTTGTTTGGCTACCATGGACCGGCTCCGGTGGACCCCGGACTGAGCGACGCGGCGCTCCTGAACTGACGCGCCACCGGCACCGAATTCACCCCAAGAAAAAAGGCGGCCCTGAGGCCGCCTTTTTCTTAGGTCGTGGAGAAGGGATCAATCGACCACTTCTGCCTCTGAAGCCTCTCCGGCCTCGGTCAGCTTGTCGAACTCGTCCTGCGAGCCGACCACCATGTTGTGCCACTTCCGGACACCGGTACCGGCCGGGATCAAGTGACCCACGATCACGTTCTCCTTGAGGCCACCGAGGTAATCCTCCTTGGCACTCACAGCGGCCTCGTTCAACACCTTCGTGGTCTCCTGGAAGGAGGCTGCGGAGATGAAGGACTTGGTCTGGAGGGACGCGCGGGTGATGCCCTGCAGCAGCGGACGGGCCGTGGCCGGAAGCGCCTCGCGGGCTTCCACCAACTTGCCGTCGTTGCGGCGGATGGCACCATTCTCGTCGCGGAGCTGGCGGGCAGTGACCATCTGGCCTTCCTTGAGCTCCGTGCTGTCACCAGCCTCGGTCACGACGACCATACCGAACATGCGGTCGTTCTCGTCCATGAAGTCGGCCTTTTCGACGAACTGCTTCTCGAGGAAGCGTGTATCGCCCGGATCCTCGACGACCACCTTCTTCATCATCTGGCGGACGATGACCTCGAAGTGCTTGTCGTTGATCTTCACACCCTGGAGGCGGTAGACCTCCTGGATTTCGTTCACGAGGTACTCCTGGACCGCCGTCGGGCCCTTGATGGACAGAATGTCGGCAGGGGTTGTGGCGCCGTCGGACATCGGCATGCCGGCCTTCACGAAGTCATTCTCCTGAACGAGAATGTGCTTGGCCAGTGGCACGAGGTACTTGCGCTTTTCACCGGTGCGGCTCTCCACGATGATCTCGCGGTTGCCCCGCTTGATCTTGCCGTAGGAAGCGATGCCGTCCACCTCCGACACCACGGCCGGGTTGGATGGGTTCCGGGCTTCGAAGAGCTCCGTCACACGCGGCAGACCACCCGTGATGTCACCCGACTTACCGGCGACACGCGGAATCTTCGCGAGGATGCGGCCCGTCTCAATCTTGTCTCCCTCCTGGACGCTGACGTGCGCACCCACTGGCAAGGAGTAGACTTTGAGGACTTCCTTCTTCGGACCCACGATGTGAATCGCGGGGTTCTTCTTCTTGTCCTTCGTCTCGGTGATGACGATCTCGCGGAAGCCGGTCTGTTCGTCCAGCTCCTCGCGGAAGGTCACGCCCTCCTCGACCATGTCGAAGACGACCGTTCCCTCCTCTTCGGAGATGATCGCGTTGTTGTAGGGGTCCCAAGTACAAATCAGGTCTCCCTTCTTGATCTTCTTGCCATTCTTGACGTGAAGCACACCACCGTAAGGCAGGTTCGTGGAGCTCAGCGTGATGCCGATTTCCTTGTCGATCACCTTGAACTCCGTGGAGCGGGACACGACCACCGTCTCGACCTCGCCCTCCGGCGTGGTGCGCTGCACGGTGCGCAGGTCCTCGAGCTCGACCACACCGTCCTGGCGGGCCGTGATCTCGTTCTCATCGGAAATCTTCGAAGCGGTACCACCCACGTGGAACGTACGGAGCGTCAGCTGCGTTCCCGGCTCACCGATGGACTGGGCTGCGATCACACCGACGGCCTCGCCTTCCTGGACGAGGCGGTTGGTGCTCAGCGCGCGGCCGTAGCACTTCGCGCACACCCCCTTGCGGCTCTCACAAGTCAGCACGGAGCGCATTTCGACTTCGTCGATGCCGGCTTCCTCAATCTGGGCTGCGATGGCCTCCGTGAACTCCTCACCCGACGCCACGATCAAGTCGCCCGTCTTGGGGTGGTGGACGTCGAGGACGCTCGTCCGACCGATGATGCGGTCGGCGAGGGACTCGACGATCTCCTCGTTCTTGCGGAGGGCCGTGGCATTCAAGCCGCGGATGGTGCCACAGTCGTACTCGTTGATGATGACGTCTTGCGCCACGTCCACCAGACGACGGGTCAGGTAACCGGCGTCAGCCGTCTTCAACGCCGTGTCGGCCAGACCCTTACGGGCACCGTGCGTGGAGATGAAGTACTCGAGGATGGACAGGCCTTCCTTGAAGTTGGACAGAATCGGGTTCTCAATGATGTCCTGACCACCTGCTGCACTGGACTTCTGCGGCTTGGCCATCAGGCCCCGCATGCCGCTCAGCTGGCGAATCTGCTCCTTGGAACCACGGGCTCCGGAGTGCATCATCATGTAGATGGAGTTGAAGCCCTGCTTGTCGGTCTCCAGGCGCTCCATCAGGATGTTGGTCAACCGCGAGTTGGTGTTCGTCCAGATGTCGATGATCTGGTTGTACCGCTCGTTGTTGGTGATGAGGCCCATGTTGTAGTTGTCCATCACCTCGCCCACGCGCTCGTTGGCGGAGTCGACCAGCTTGACCTTCTCCTCCGGAATGATGATGTCATTCAGGTTGAAGCTCAGGCCACCCTTGTACGCCATCGTGAAGCCGAGCTTCTTGATGTCGTCGAGGAACTGGACCGTGCGCGGCACGCCCAC
>CALBSW010000007.1 GCA_937967465.1 uncultured Flavobacteriales bacterium | reverse complement strand
ATCCAGGGCATCACCCCGCCTCCCCGATTCAGCCTGTACCCTTATGCCAGCGCGTACTTTGACACCGAAGGCTCGGAATCGGTGACGCGCGTGAACGGCGGCCTCGACATGAAGGTGGGCATCGGAGACGCCTTCACGTTTGACATGACCCTGGTGCCGGACTTTGGCCAGGTCGTCGCCGACAATCTGGTGCTGAACCTGAGCCCGTACGAGGTCCGGTTCAATGAGAACCGGCAATTCTTCACCGAGGGCACCGAGCTGTTCAACAAGACCGGCACCTTCTACAGCCGGCGGGTCGGCGACGGGGAGCAGCTTCTCAACGCCTCCAAGGTGACGGGCCGGACCCAAGGCGGGACTGGCTTGGGCTTGCTCAATGCGGTGTCGCGGGATGGTGACGGCTCCCTCACGGATTTCTCCGTGGCGGTGGTCGACCAGAATCTGCCCAACAATGGATACGTGTCGGTGCAAAGCGGACAGGTCATCCGGGGCGATGGACGCGCGGACGATTGGGTGGGCAGCGCCGCCTTCCAGGTCCGCGACTCCCTGCAGCGCTGGTCTCTCACCGGCCGCGGCGGGTTGAACCGCCACTCCGAGTCCATCGATGGCGCCGGAGAAGGCCACACGTGGGGGATGGAGTTGAGCCGGCTCAAGGGGCGGCTCCGCTGGTCCGTGGGGCACTATGTCGAGACCCCAGAATACGACCCCAATGCCGTCGGCTTCCTGCAGGCCCCGAATGCCGTTGCGGAATACGCCAACATCGAATACCGCATCCAGACCCCCTTCGAGGTGCTGGGCCTCGGATTCAACCGCATGTCCTGGGAACTGGAGGTGAATCGGGAAATGCTGCACACCCCGCGGTCCTTTGTCAGCCAGACCTACGACCTCGAATGGCGGTTGTTCCTGGCCAGCTTCGACTTCATCAAGTTCGGCGCCACCGCGATGCCCTACGATGGGCGGGACTATTTCGCTCCGCGCCTCGAGGGCCGGTTCTGGCGGGTGCCGAAATGGTGGTCTTGGGATGCCTTCATGAGCACGGACTACCGGAGGGAATTCGCCATCGACATCGGCACTTGGAACGCCGGCGGAGTCCTGTACCCGGATTGGAAGGAGCGCAACTTCCGCATCGAACCGATCTGGCGGCCCAACGACCACTTTCGGATCAGCCACGTCTACAGCCACCAGGACAAGTTCAACGAACGCGGATGGTCGGGGCTGGTCGACGAACTGCCAGACGGCACGCCGTTGGAGGAGACCCGCAGCCTGTGGGCCAAGCGCAACAACTACTCGCGCACCCACGTCCTCAACGCCAGCTATGTCCTCGACAACCGCAAGGGCATCACCTTCCGCCTGCGCCATTACTGGAGCCGGGTGGAGAATGGCAGCTTCTACTGGCTGGAGGACGACGGACTGCTCGGCCCCACCAACGAAGTCACCTTGACCGACGAGGGCACCTCACCCTACGACATCAGCTACAATGCGTGGTCCATCGACTGCGTGTTCCGCTGGATTTTTGCGCCCGGCAGCGAGTTGTCGGTGGTGTGGAAGAACTTGCTGGAGAGCCAGGGCGACC
>CALBSW010000006.1 GCA_937967465.1 uncultured Flavobacteriales bacterium | reverse complement strand
CATTGCCGTTCGGGAATACCTGAACGTAGAATTGGCCGCTCAGCTCACCATCCGTGGTGAGTTGAGCCAGCAACACGCGCTGGTCATCGCCGGACACACCATTCGAGGCGTCAGACGTGGCATACCACGCCCCTCCGAAGAATCCATCAATGGCCAAGTCTTCACCGTTTTCAAATTCGGCAATCCAGCTTGCTGCCTCCGCATAACCAATGGCCATCTCGCCTCCGGCAAGGTCTGGTGCCTGGTCGATGCCGATCGTCACCCAGCTGTCGTATTGCAGGGACGGGAAGCTCTCGTACAACGCGGGGTTGATGCCGCTTGGGAACGCGCCGCCGAGTTCGTCCTGATAGAACGTACCCGTGGTGCTCAACGTGGTCGGGATCACCTCGTCGCCGCTGACCGAAGACACGATGTCGTCGGTGTTCGGCGTGGTGATGTAGAACCGGTAGGTCCGCATGCCGGGCACGCCGTCAAACGCGACGATTTCCTGCTCAAGACCATACTGAGCCATGTTGCTGGACGTCTCGCCGCAGCAGAAGTAGCAGCTTCCATCCTCATCGGTGGCGAGGTCAGTGTAGTTGCACGCGCTGGAATCGGTGCAGCCCGCCACTTCCTGTCCATCGCAGATGCCATCTCCGTCCACGTCGGACAGGCAGTTTCCTGCGCAATCCACATGCTCGTTGGCCGGGAATGCACACAAGGTGTTGTCGCTGTCCGTGGCGCTGCCATCGTAGTTGCAAGCATCCTGGTCCGTGCAGCCGACTACTTCGTCCGCATCACATACACCGTCGCCATCGGCATCGCTCAGCACCACAGCACCGTTGCTGCAGAACTCACAAACTGCACTTGCAAAAACACAGCTGTCGTCAGCGTCCGTGGCCGCACTGTTGTAGTTGCAGGCATTGGAATCGGTGCATCCGGGCACTTCATCGGCATCGCACACACCGTCGCCATCGGCGTCGCTGGTGACCACAGCACCATTGTCACAGGACTGGCAGGGGGCATCGGCCAACAGACAGCTGCCGTCATCAAAGCCGGCATTGGCGTCATAGTTGCAAGCCAATTCGTTCATGCATCCAGCGGGCGGGCAAGCTGAACAGCTGTTCCAGCACACCACGGGGAGGGTGACGTTGTCGGTGACGTCCACCACACGGTTGACATACTCACCGGGTGCCGTCGTGCAGGATTCGGATCCGTCGAAGGATTCGGACACGGCCCATTCATTGACAGTGAACTTGTACTCCTGCAAGCCCTGTGTCAGGTTGACGGTCAACGTGTAGATGCCATCGGAATCGGTGTCGCTCATGGGGTTGCACCCTCCACACCAGTCATTGTAGGCACCGTTGACATACACGCCATCGCCATCGGCAAGGCCATATTGGCTCATGTCGACCTGGAAGGTGACGCTGTACTGGCAGGAGCCATCGTCGGTGGTGGCGGTGCTGCTGTAGTTCACAGCATCTGAATCCATGCAGCCCAAGGCATTGGCTGCCTGCTCAGCACAGGTATAGCAGCTGCCGTAAGTGTCGCTGGTCGTCGTGCCGGCGGTGGTCAGTCGGTTCGCGTAGCCGGAGTAATCCGTCACGGCTGCGCAAGCCAACCCCATCTGGGCATCGTCCACGAGGTTCTCCTGAACCGCCCAATTGTCCAACATGTACTTGTACTCGACATCCCCTGCAGGAATGCACACATCGACGCTGTACACGCCGTCGCCATCTGCATCCGTGAGGGTATTGTAGTCTTCTGCACCGCACCAGCCGCACCATGGGCCAGTCACATGCACCGTGGAGAAGGTCTCTCCTGCGCAGTTCATGTCCACGGTGAACGTGGTCGGCGTGGTCAAACACTGGCCATCGCAATCAAAGTTGGCCACAGCATAAGTGCACGTACCGTTGTCGTTGGTGGCCGCGCTGTCATAGTTGCAGGCCGCTTGGTCCGTGCATCCATCCACTGCGCAGGACACCGTTGAAAAGCTGAACGTATTCTCAATCAGCTGGCTCTGGTCTCCTTCGGCGAAAATCTGGATGAAGAATTGACCACTCAGGTCACCGTCCGTGGTCGCCTGGGCCAGGAGCACTTTCTGATCATCTCCAGAGATGCCATTCGTGCTGCTCGGCAAAATGTACCATCCACCGCCGATGGGCGAGCTGATGTCAATGCTGCCGCCCGCACCAAAGGCCACTTCCCAGGAAGCCACGTTCGGGTCCACGAGAATGGACACCTCCGTTTCACCTGCTGAAAGGTCCGGCTGCTGGTCGATGCCGATGGTTACCCAGCTGTCGTATTGGGAACTCTCAAATCCGGGCGTCGTGTAGAACAGCGGATTGATCGAAGCCGGCGTCGTGCCGCCCAACGCATCCTGGTAAAAGGATGTGGTGGTATTGAGGAACAATGGCGTGTCCTCATCGCCAATCAACGCCGACACGAAGTCATTGCTGTTGGGCGTGGTGAGATACACGCGATACGTGGTCATTCCGCTCACGCCATCGGTGGCGAAGGTCTCGACCGAAAGGCCGAAGCCATCGGTGTCTCCAGCGTACTGGAAACA
>CALBSW010000005.1 GCA_937967465.1 uncultured Flavobacteriales bacterium | reverse complement strand
TTTGGCCCGTTCGTCTAGGGGTTAGGACGCCAGGTTTTCATCCTGGTAGCAGGGGTTCGAATCCCCTACGGGCTACAACGAAAAGGCACCTCATCGAGGTGCCTTTTTTGTTGGGTGGTTCTCGCGAAGACCTGTTCTCGTCGCAATCAGTGCACCATGATGGTGCGGGTGGGGCAGCCCGCCATTCGGATGACAAGCAAGCCGGAAGGCAAGCCATGGTGATGGGATAAGGGGGGATTCACTGGGATGTCAGCAGCGGTCTGAACCACTTGACCTTGGGCGTTGAACGCGGTCCAGGGGCGGCTGAACAGGTCGCAGTGGTGGTCCTGAGCCTCTGCGATGCCGTTGACGGTGGTGGGAACGATGTCGAATGTGTGCTGGACGTCGATGGTGCGGCCGCTTTCGCCGGTGCGGTGGCCATGGATGTGCACCGTGCCGTAATTGGTGACCGTCCATTCAGCGGACATGGCTGGCGTGCCATCGGGGCCGGTCCAGCCGTCAAAGTCGATGGCGTTGCCGAGGTTGTTCTGGAGCGACAGGAACGAAGTGCCGTCCCATTCGATCACGGTCGCATCACCTTCGGTGCCGACAATGGCTGTGGGCTCCGTGGAGAGGTCGTGGTATTGGACGTTGGCATAGGGAGAGATGCTGCCCGAAGGGCCGGAAAACGTCCCCAGTGGTGTTCCGTCAAGCCCGAAGACCTTGAGGCCATCGACACGTTGGTAAAAGACACGGTTGCTGAAGGGGTCGAGGTCGCACACGCCGCTTTGGATGCCGTCCATGCTGATGGCGTCCTCGGTGTACCACTCCACTTCGGCCGTCTCGGGGTGGAGGCGGGCGAGCCGGACCTCGGTCTGGTAGAGCGGTCCGTACCAATTGAAGTCCTCGGGCTGCAGCAAGTGAAGGGCATAGATGCGGTCCTCGACAGGGTGGTACATGAGGTGGCTCCAGGATTCGAGGTTGGCGTTGCCGAAGAGGGTGGGCAGCAAGGCATTGGTCAACATGTTGCCGGAGTCCGTATCCCACGATTTCAGTCGGCCGCCACCGAAGAGGAAGTATCGGTTGCCGAGGGCATCGATGTCGCAATTGCCGCTGCCGAAGCTCGAGCCGTTGGACGGGCCGTTGCCCACCACTTCCACGTCCCCGTTGTCCGGATCAATGGAGATGAGCTGGACGTTGGTGCCGCCGCTGTACCAATGCGCCAAGCCGTAAAGTTTGTCATCCGTCCAGTCGTAGGCGATGTTGGTGGCCGGTACATCGGCATCGAGCGGGTTGTCAATGCTCACCGAGCCCAGCAGCGCACCTGTGACGGCGTCGAGGGTAACCAGCTTGTACGGGTTGGCCAAAACATAGAAGAACCGCTCGCCGAAGCAATCCAAGTCGGCCACACCGGATGCATAGCCATCCGTGGTCGTCCCATTGGCGCCCACCATGGAGTAGTCCTGCGACACAAGGTCAGTGGTGGCAAGCCCCAGCCCTGCATTGTCGTGGTTGAGGGACAACAAAACGCCTTGGGCATGGAGGCCCAGCGTCAAGGCGGTCCAGGAAGCGAGGAGGAAAGCACAACGGATCATGGGGTTTCAACACCCCGCCCCACCCCGTGTTCGGTCAGCGGGCGAAGGGGCTGTGGTTCTGGTAATTCCGGCGAACGAAGTCCAGCGCGGCCTGCAGGATGTCGCCCATGTTCTCCGCCCGCTTGAATTGGACGTCCCGCGTCAGGTCGTAGAGGTCCTGTTTGAGCTCGGCAATCTTCTCCTCAGCTGACAGCGGTTGATCCTGCATGCACGCCAACAATTCTTCCAGGCGCCCGGCCTCGCTGGTGGCCCGCTTGGCGAGCAGGGCGCGCTCTTCCTGGATGTACTGCTGCACCGATTGCTCGGGCAGGACCTCACGGGTCATCGCAGAAAGGGCGTCGTTTTCCGGCAGGTGCTCGGGTTGGTAGACCTTGGCCTTGCCCTCATAGCTCTGCTGGTCGAAGTCGATGGACCGGAGGCGGTATTGGACCCGGTCGAAGTCCTGCGTGATCACGACGACGTAGTTGTATGAACGCATGTCGCCGAGCAGGCGCATGAAGCAGCGCTCATTGAACTTCACATATTCCTTGGCCAGCGCCCGCTTGTCCTGCATGGAGAGGCCAGCCAGGCGTTCCTCGATGAACACGTCGCCGGGGATGCCCACGATGTGCTCCTCGATGAGGGTGCCTTCGTGCACCAGGAATTGGATGCGGTTCGGGGAGAGCAGCTGCTCGAGCTCGAGGCCGTAGATCCGCGAGGCGTCACACCGCTTGATGTACAAGAAGATGTAGTTGTCGTTGATGACGTTCCGGACCTTGACCCGGAAGGGCTTGGTGTTGCCAAACGTGCAGAACGCAATGCTGTCGACGGTGATGAAGGGGAGAATGGTGTCGCTGCCGTCGGCGTGGAGGATGGAGTAGACGCGCTTGAGGTTCAGGACGAGCTCGTCCCGGTCTGCATTGGAATAGAGGCAGTCGACCCACAGGGTGTCACGGCCCTGTTCGTCGAGGATGGCCACGCTGCCTTCGAAGCGCAACAGGTCTTCGTACGCAACGGGAATGTCGACCGACCGGTTGTGCGTGTCGAGGTAAGCCTGCAACCGCGGAGTGACCGGAAACGGCTGCTTCTTCTTGGAAATGAGCTTGTTGTTCACGGTGCGGAGAGGATCAAACAGAATCGAGAGGTGCTCATTTAGGCTGAAAGTCCGGGAAGCGTTGGTCCCACAGTTCGCCCCATCGGGCTTCCCACTCCGGCTGCATAATCCGGGCCGTTCCGCCGCGGTGGAAGGGGGTGAGTTCCCCGAAATACACGCCGTCATCGGTGTGGAAGAGGTCGACCCGGATGTAGTCGAAGCCACTGGACAATTCACGTGCGATGCGCAGCATGTCGGCGAGCGCGGCGGGCCGTTCCGGCGCGGTCTCATGCCTCACTTGCCCGGAAAAATCCATGTCCAGCACATTGAACTGGGCGTCAAACAAGGTTTGGCGGTGTTCACCCAATCGGGCGGAGTCGACTTGAATGAAGCACGTGTGCGTGCCATCCTGTCGGTTGAAGCAGTGGAATTTGTAGTCGTCTGGAGGGCGACCTGAGGAAGGGTCTCCGATGAACGCTTCGAAGAGGATCGCATTGTACGGGTCGCGTTCGTTTCGGGCATTGCGAACGAGCGGAAGGCGGGTGTTGAACCGATGGCACAGGGCGGGGATGTCGGCCTTGGATTTGTCTGTCACGACCTCATTCAACCCACTGCCGAAACTGGATTTGATGACGAATGCTTGCGGCAGGTCCTCGAAGTCTGATGATGTCATGTGGCGCACCACTTTGAGGTGGCGGGCCACTTTCAATCCGGGAATGTGCTGCGCCCGGACGAAATGGTGAGCGAACCGTTTGATGGCGTAGACGGGGTATTGCGGATCGTGTCCATCGAGGATCCGTTTGAACAGCTTCTCACTGAATGACCGCGGGGCATCGAGGTTGGCCGCATGTCCGTGGTTCTTGCGAAACGCCATTTTTCTGCGGGCCCGCCACAGCATGTTGTCCACGCGGTCGAGCGCGCCTGACCCGCTCTGGCGTACACGGTTGACGGCGTTGTGGAGGGCGGCGAACAAAGACATCGAGGCGTTTGAAATCAGCTGGCTGTGTGGTCCGGATGTTGCGGTTCTCCTTTCCACCAAAGTAAGGAGGCACCCATGTCCTGTCGCAAGTCGGCGAAGCTGACCGCGTCTTCAATGGTGCAGAGCGGACGACAAGCGCTGCTCAATGATGGTGGAGGCCAGCGGGTCGAGAAATGGGTTGAGGACAGTGAAGATGTGCCGCAGGCCCTTGTGGCGCAATGTCAGGTTGTCGGCCTCCGGGTATTTCTTTCCCGAGAAATCGAGCCAATACCGGCCGATGACGAGGATGATTTCCGAGAGGTTCTCCATCTCTTCGGTATCCATCTCCAGCAGCCCATTCTCACTGGCGTGGCGGATGCGGCCTTCGGTCCAAGAGTCCAAAAAGTCGTTGATGAGCCGGGCGGTTTGGAGGGCAGGCTCTTCGGCGTCGAGGACGGCGGTGAAGTCGTCGCGCAGGATGTACCGGAAGTCCCAGATCACGTCGTACGACGAAAAAATGCCGGCGATGATGGTCTCCGCCTCGGTGGAATCCGCATCGAGGTTGGTGCCCTCGAACACCTGCTGGAGGAGTGCGATGTGGGCGGTCAGGAGGTCTTTTTTGGTGCGGAAGTGGTACCAGAGGGAGCCCTCGAGTACGCCTGCCTTTTCAGCGATGGAGGCGGTGGTGACCGCGCCGAATCCCCGTTCGTTGAAGAGGACGAGACTCGTCTCGAGCAGCCGGTCGCGCGTCTTGGCGGAGAAGCGGTCCAGCGTGGCGGCCGTCAGCAGGCCGGAGGCGGCGTCAGTCATGGGCGAGGCGGGCCTTCATGTCTTCTGGAACCCGCGGATTCATCACCCGAAACCACAAGGGGGGCGCCAAGCTGAGCAGGATGGAGGCCGGATAGCCGAGCGGCAGCGTCGGGCTCTCCGCATGGCTGTCGAGCACCTGATACTTTTTCGTGGACCGGTAGTGGTGGTCGCTGTGTCGCGTCAGCTCATAGAGGGTGATGCGGCCAATGTTGAAGTTGGAATTCCAAGAGTGGTGAGGCCGTACAATTTCATAGCGGCCAGATTCCGTCTTGAAGCGGCGCAGGCCGTAGTGCTCGATGTAGTTGATGCACTCCAGAAAGAGGAAGGCGATCACCCCCACCGTTACGGCGAACTGCAATCCGGCCAGGCCGAACAGCAAGTACACCCCGAACAGGTAGGCCGGCTGGATGAGGTGGTACCACAGCATGTCGTTCTTGACCGAGAAGAAGGACAGGCCCTGGCGCTGGAGCAGGTCCAGTTGGATGCGCCAGGCGCTGACGTACTGTCGGGTCACGGAGGTGAACCAGAACCCGTACACCGTCTGGTTGTAGCGGGCCGTGGCGCCGTCTTCCGGCGTGGCGACGCGCAGGTGGTGGCCGTAGTTGTGCTCGATGAAAAAGTGCATGTACAGGCAGGGCATGTAGAGCAGCTTGCTCATCAACCGCTCGGCCAGCGGCTTCCGGTGTCCCAATTCATGCGCGACATTGATGCCATTGGTGGCGAGGAGAATGCCACCGGACAAGGCCAGTCCGACCATCTCGTAGGTGGCGTAGGTCCCCGTCTGCACTTGGTACAGGCCGAATGCCAGGATGCCAAATACGATGGGCACGTTGAGGTAGAGCATCGCATCGAAAATCCACTTGGTCTTCTTGTACTCGACATCGTCACTGCCCAGGTTGTCCGTGGTCTCTCCCGTGATCACGTCAAGGAGGGGGATGACCATGAAGGCGTAGAACACCGTGGTGTAGGTCCACACGCCGTGGGATGCGAAGGACATCGCCACTGACAAGGGCATGGTGTAGGCAAAAAGGTATTTGAGGTCTTTCAAAATCAAGCCGTTGAGGTTTTGGGTAAACACCCAAGTCCTGCAAATTAGCTCGGATTTGGGTGTTGACCCAAAAAGTGCGTGTGGCCCGGCCCCAACAAAAAAGTGCGCCCCGGAAACCCGAGGCGCACTGGCATTGAATCAATGGGTTGGATTTCAGAATCCGTACCCCACGGACAGTTGGAGGTTGGGCAGCACACGGCCGTATCCGAGGGTGTTGGGGATTTCATCCAGAACGTCG
>CALBSW010000004.1 GCA_937967465.1 uncultured Flavobacteriales bacterium | reverse complement strand
GTCGGTTTACCTGCAGAGGGTGTCACTGACACTGGCGTTGGCGAAGTCAACCGTGAGGTGGTCGTCAACGGTGCCGACATCACGGTGGATGTGGTTTGCTTCGGTGAGTGCGCCGCTTGCGCAGGCTGTACCGATCCGCTGAGCCTCGAGTTCAGCCCGTTCGCAGGTGAGGATGACGGCTCTTGCGCGACGCCTGTCGTGTTTGGCTGCACGTACACGGATGCAGACAACTTCAATCCGGCTGCGAACATGGAGGACGGTTCCTGTGAGTTCACGGGAGGTTCCGATTGCCCGACCGACATCGATGGGGACGGATCCACGGCTGTGGGTGACCTGCTCATCATCCTCGGTTCCTTCGGTCAGCCGTGCGAGTGATCGACACGCTGAACGAATGAGTGGAAGGGCCGCTTCGGAAACGAGGCGGCCCTTCTGTTTTGTTCGGGGCCTTGGTCGTGACCATCGCGGCGCGGGGGACTACTTTTGTGCCATGGAATGCTTGGTGTCCAGCCGTCTTCCCTCATCGTGGGGGGAGTACACCATCTCTGCTTTCGGAGTGGAGGGGGATCAATTCCCGCATGTGGTGCTGCACCGTGGTTTGGACGCTGCAGAGGGCCGGCCTGTGCCCGTGAGGGTGCACAGCGAGTGCATGACCGGCGATGTGTTTGGGAGTGCCCGTTGCGATTGCGGTCCGCAATTGCACCAGGCGCTGGCGCATTTCAAAGCGCATGGGGGTGTCCTCATTTATCTCCGCCAAGAGGGGAGGGGCATTGGCCTTGTCGAGAAACTGAGGGCCTACAATCTTCAAGACGAGGGGATGAACACCTTCGAGGCCAACGAGGCACGCGGCCACCAGGCGGATGGGCGAGATTATGAGGCGGCGATCCACATTCTGAAACACCTCGGCGTGCAAGACGTCGAGCTGTTGACCAACAATCCGGAGAAGGTGATGGCCCTCGAACAAGCGGGGCTGACGGTTCGCCGACTTGCAGTACAAGTGCCCCAGACCGTCGACAATGCGGCTTACCTGAAGGCCAAGGCGGAAATCACAGGCCACCTGCTGGATTGACCGGTTGGGTTGGGCGGCCTGTCGTTTGCTTTCAGGTCCAATGGTCCCGCGCGGAGCGAAAGGTCTGCATGTGGGCTTCGACGATGCGGTTGATGTCTTCTGAGTAGCCTCCGCCCATGGCGCAGGCCACCCCAACATCGTGAGACCGGCAGGCCTCAAACACCATGTCGTCCCGCTTTCTGCATCCGTCCATCGTCAGTCCGAGCTTGCCGAGTTTGTCGGAGTCCAACACATCGACACCGCATTGGAACAGGACGACGTCGGGATCACATTCCGAAAATGCCTGGTGCAAGCCTTCCGAGAGGAGGTGGAGGTATTCTGCATCTTCTACGCCGTCGGGGAGTGCGATGTCCAAGTCGCTGTTTTCCTTGTGAAAGGGATAATTGCTCGCGCCGTGCATGCTGAATGCATAGAGATGGTCGCGCTGCTCAGCGAGGGCCGCTGTGCCGTTGCCCTGGTGCACATCGAGATCCACGACCAAGATGCGCTGTGCCATTCTGTGCGCATGAAGCCAATCGGCGGCCAGTACCAAATCATTGAGCAGGCAGAACCCTTCGGGACGGTGCGCAAACGCGTGGTGGGTTCCGCCGGCGATGTTGAGTCCGACTCCACCTTCTGCCGCGATTTTGGCGCATTCGAGGGTGCCTTGCATGATGATGCGTTCGCGCAGTACGAGTTGAGGTGACCACTTGAAGCCAGACCGCCGTTCATCCGCGGCACTCAGTCCGCCCTGTTCCAGTGCCGTCCAATAGTCTGCGTCGTGGGTGCGCAAGATGTCCTCTGGCTTCATGGGCGATGGAGCGATCCAGTGACCCGGATCGGCCAACCCTTCCAGCATCAGCTGGCCATGCAGCAGCGTATACTTCTCCATCGGAAACCTGTGGTTCTCTGGAATGGGGTGGGAATACGTGGAGTCGTGTGCGATTCGAAGGGCCATGCGGTGAATGTGGGCTAGGGGGTAAAGCGCATAAAATCAGGGTAGTAATTGTGTGATTTCGCAATTTGATAACGTGGAAACAAGTCGTGACAGAATACGTTTGCACGGATGCAGTTGCGCGAAGGAAATTTCAGGACATCATGAAGTCGAACATATTCGTGCTCTCCATGCTGCTCGGGGTCTCTTACATGGAGATCCCCGCTCAGGACATGTCGAAGCGCATGGATCCAGAGGTTTGGCTCGCCCAAGAGAACATTTCCGACGCAGTGGAGTTCGGTCGCCAATTGGCAGCTGGAGACGCAGCCTTGGATTGGGTTTGCGTCCGAGTAGACGGGGACGCAGTGAAGCGACCGCGTGGGGCCGGTGACATTTGGCATCGCATGGGGGACTTGCGACTCGTTCTGGACTCGGCGGGTCTCAATTTGAGCCGGAGTCACAACATTGGGTTCAACTATGGAGCGTTTGAATTCAGCTACCGTGGCAGGTTGATGGCGCTGGGAGGACTGGGCTTCTGGGAACAACACGCCAAGCTCATTGAGTTCAGCCCGGGAACCGGGGAGTGGGAGCGTCTGGCCACGGGAATGGGCCCGGGGTTTGTCAAAGCTTCGGGGTGTTGGCTGACGGCTGACATGTCCTCCGTGGTGGCTGTATCTCATGAAACGGAGCAGGACCCCGAAGATGGGGTGGTCTGGGAATTGGATTTGACGTCCTTTCATTGGGAACCTCTCGGACGGTTGACTGAAGTGTTCAGTTCGTTCCACCCGGGAAGCAATGCAGCCACCTTGGAGACGGAAGACTACGTGTTGTGGGTGCGCCAGCATCAAAGTGTGGTGATTCGAAAGGTGGATTTGAAGGCGGTATTGACGACCGATTGGTTACGAGCAGACCTCGAACAGCTCAAACCGGAACCAGATGACGCGTTGGTGACGATGGGGCGCGGCAATCAAATCGAGTGGTGGCGTCCCTCCGATGTGGGCGAACCGGTGCAGCTCACGTCCTTGAATGTGGGGGAGTTGTTTGAGGGCGCGACAAAGGCCATGCAGCCGACCGCGTTGATGACCCCGATGCCTCCCTCGATCTCGGACGCTGGAAAGGAGGCCAGTACGGGCTGGCCGTGGGAACGGGGTCTGATTCTGGTGACTTTGGGCTTTGGACTGGCCGTAGGCTGGGCCGTTGGGCGGCGGCGTCAGGTGCCGGTGTCGTTGGAGAGCACAGGATCATCCATGGTGAAGTCTGAGCCGGCTGAAATGCCACTGCCTTCAGCCCGGGAAGGACAGGCATCATTGGCAGCGAAAACGCGATCGAATCCCGAAGTCGACGCGCTGGAGGCGTTGGGCACGGTGGTGATGTCGAGTGCGGAGCTCAATGCTCACCTCGAATTGGACAAGCAGCTTTCTTCGGAGTCACGACGCGCACGGCGGGCACAGTTCATCCGGGAGGTCAACCGGGAATACCAACGGCGCCACGGCGTGGATTTGATTTTCAGGGAACAGGATCCCAACGATCGGCGTCGGACGCACTACGTCATCCGCCCCCACTGATCACCCGCATGAGCTCCATGCAGACTACGGCGCCGACCGTGCCCACGGCATAGCCCAGTACGGCGAGCAGCACACCCACAGGTGCCAGCGCAGGGCTGAAGGCACTCGCGACAATGGGGGCGCTGGCCGCTCCCCCGACATTGGCCTGGCTTCCGACAGCCACAAAGAAGAAGGGGGCGCGGATGAGCTTCGCGACGATCAGCAGCACGCTCACGTGCACCAGCATCCAGAGCAGTCCGATGAGGATAACAGGCCAATACCGTTCCCACGAGTGAATGAGCTCTCCGATGTCCATTTTGGCGCCGATGGTGGCCACCAGCACATAGAGGAAGACACTCGCAAGCTTGCTGGCTCCGGCGCCCTCGTACGAGCGCATGGGGGTGAAGCTGAGGGACACGCCCATCGCGGTCGCCAGGAAGACCAGCCAGAAAAAGTGCGATTTCAGGCTGCTGAGGAACCGCACAGGGGAGTTGGGATTGTCTGCCAATGCAGCGTCGAATGCCGCGGTGATGCCCCCGCTGATGTGGGTGCCGAGGAAGTGGGCGACCCCGACCATGAGAAAAATGACGCCCAGCAGGACAATCAGGTCATTGAACGAGGGGATGCGGGCAATGCTCGCTTGGTATGCTTCCACCTTCTCCTTCAGTTCATCCACTGCGGAAGCGTCGGCCTTCAAGCGTTTGTCAATGACGGCGCTCATGCCAGCGCCAATGAGCAGGAAGGGCATCCACAGGTTGGCCACGAAGACATCGACGATGATCATCACGCTGAATTGATCGTCCATGGCCTGCGAAATCTCCTTGAGTGCGGTTTGGTTGGCACCGCCACCAATCCAGCTGCCGGCGATGGTGGACAGACCACGCCACAAAGCATCAGGGGCGTCTCCACCAAAGACGTCTGGCCGAATCTGTCCCACCAACCAAAGGGCGATGGGACCGCCGACGATGATGCCAACTGTGGCGGCGAAAAACATGATGAGCGCCTTGGGGCCGAGATTGAAAATGCCCTTGAGGTCGATGGAGAGGCAGAACATCAACAAGCTGGCCGGCAGGAGGTAGCGGCTCGCCACATAGTAGAGGTTGCTTCCTTCACCTGCGGCAATGATCCCCGTGGAGTTGAGGATGGCCGGGAGAAAGTACGCCATGAGCAAGGCGGGGACATACTTGTAGAAGCCTGCGAATCGGGGCAGTCGCGCGGTGTGGAACACGAGGGCGAGACAAGCCATGAGCAGGCCGAAGATGGGAGCGTCTTGGGTGATCACGCCCCCAAGATAACGGGAGCGCCAGCTGTGGGTCGACCGCGGTGGCATCGTATTTTCGTCCGTGCGCTATTCCGTCATCGTCCCGCTCTTCAACCGGCCAGAAGAAATCCGCGAGCTTCTGGAGAGCTTGCTGGAACAGACGTACACCGACTTCGAAGTGTTGGTGGTGGAAGATGGGAGTGAGCAGGGCGCGCAAGACATCGTGGAATCCTTCAAGGACCAGCTCGACATCCGCTATTTCTGGAAGGAGAACACCCGCCAAGGGTTCACTCGGAATTATGGTTTTGAGCGGGCCAAGGGGGATTGGTTTGTGGTGTTTGATTCAGATTGTCTCATTCCCCCGCACTATTTCCAAGCTGTGGAGGACTACCTCACGGCCCACCCTGAAGTGGAGGTCTATGGCGGTCCCGATGCGGCGCACGAGAGTTTCACTGACTTGCAAAAGGCCATCAGCCACGCGATGACATCTCCCCTTACCACGGGGGGCATCCGAGGTGGCAAGCGCACGGTGGGCACCTATCACCCGCGCTCTTTCAACATGGGCATTTCCCGCAAGGCATGGGAGGTCAGTGGCGGCTATCGGATCAGCGTCAAAGGGGAAGACATCGAGTTCTCCATGCGGTTGATGGCGCACGGATTGCGAAGCGACCTGATCGAAGACGCTTTCGTCTACCACAAGCGCAGGACGGATTTCGCCCAATTCAACCGTCAGGTCCGTTTTTTTGGCCGCGCTCGGGTGAACATCCGGAAGTTTTTTCCCGGATCGCTGCGCCCGATTCACTGGATGCCCAGTGCCTTTTTGCTCTACGTCGTGGGCATGGTGCCTGCCGCAATGGTATTGCGCTGGCAAATGGAGTGCGGTGCTGCGCTCTCGTTGCTCCCAGTGGTGCCCTACGTGGTGTGGCATTGGGCCCTGTTTTTCGAAGCGTGGGCCAAAACCCGCTCTGTGAAGGTGGCGCTGCTGGTGCCGAGGGCGGCCCGGATTCAATTGGCGTCTTACGGATGGGGGCTGCTCTCCGAATACGTGGCCGTGGTCCTGCTCAAGCAACGCGATTCGACCATGGGTGACATTCGGGAGGTCCCGGCATACCCAACCAACACCCACTGACATGGCGCACCTCAAAATGTGGTCCATGGTGCTGGTCGTGGCACTTCTGGGGCATTTGACCTTGTGTTTGGCGTGGCCACCGGAATGTCTCGTGGAGGTGGCTTTGCCGTGCACCGCGGACCGGGAGTCGCTGTTGAACCACCTGCCTGAGTACCTTCCAGTGGATGCCGTGGAGGTGCCCTTCTGGACGCCGTCTTGGACTGCACCACAACAGAGCGGGGAGGGCGTGGTGTGCTCCTCCATGGGGCCGGATGGCGAACACCTGGTGTCCGGACGGATGGAATGGGGGACGGGCGCGGATTGTCACCTCAAAGCGTCTTGGCGCCTGCACGATGTGCCCCTGCATTTGAGGGCGTTTGGCGTGCTGTTTGGCGCCCAGGCCCAAATGGAAGACGCCCTGACCGCATGGCTGGAAGCATGGGGCCAGGGCGCCGCAGGAGCTGAAGCTCCTTGATTCAACGGATCCACACCCGCGCAGTCAAAGGCTGCGTCGCGGGGTCGTCCAATGGGATGACCTGCAGGAACACCATGCCGGCCGCAAGGGCAAGTTGGGGCTGAAGGGTCCATCCACGGGGGCCTGCAGACGTCCGCAGCAGGTTGCGGTCCAATTCGCGTCCGCGGGCATCACGCGCCACGATTTCGTAGCGGCCCGGAGCTGGCAAGCCCGCGACTTGAAGCTCGCCGGATGAGGCGGGATTCGGATACGCCGTCAATGGGGCGATGTCCGTTCCGAGGTCGGCGACACTGCTGACCAGGGGGTTGCCATCACAGTCGTAGCCTTCGGCGGCGTATTCGCATCCGCCGTCTTCTTCCGTGGCGTCGGCATTGTAGTTGCAGGCGCCGTCGTCCGTGCAACCTGGGATTTCCGCATCATCGCAGATGCCATCGCCATCGAGGTCGGCCGCGCAGTCTCCGCCACAATCGCCGAGGGCGTCCAGGTAGTCGCAACTGCCATCGTCGGTGTTGGCTTCTGCATCGTAGGTGCAGCTTTCTGAATCCGTGCAGCCTTCGATCACCACCAGCAGGTTGCCGTCGCAATCGTAGTTCTCCGCTGCATACTCACAACCGCCATCGTCCTCTGTGGCCTCCGCATCGAAATTGCATGCCACCTCGTCCGTGCATCCCGGAATGGCCGTGACGAGCGCATCCTCGTCATCGTCGCAGACGCCATTGCCATTCTCATCGGCACAGGGCGTCACCGCACCACCGTCCAGACAGAAATTGTGGCTCATCGAGGCGCCGAAGTCGCCTCCAGCCGTGCCCAGCACGTTGCCGTCCGCGTCGCTCAAGGCATACCAGCCTTGGGGCTCGTAGTGCATGCCATTGCCAAACAGATCCTCCACGGTCAGGGTGTAACATCCCGGCGTCGCGCAGCCTCCCGCGGTGATGAATTCACCTGAGAATTCGGCATTGACATAGTCGCCGCCTTCGAGGAGCATCTCGCCCGTGTCGTCGTTCTCCACCTCCCAGCTGATGCCGAAGGGCAAGAAGTCGAATTGGATGTCCATCTGAAGAAGCGCGCCCTCCGTCACGGAAAAGTCCAAGGACTGGGCATCGTTGTCGGCATAGCCGTCTCCATCCAGGTCGCTCCATACCGTGAGGTTGTGCTCTCCCACGCCCGCCGCAAGCTCGGGGAGGGGGACGAGCGTGGATTCACCCGAAGACAGCGTGCCGTTCCAGGCGACGGTCAGCTCGGGGCCGCCGTCGAGGCTGAAATGGATGTCGGCTTCGGTCACCGTGGAGGAGCCGAAGTTCTGCAAGGCCACTTCCACGGCGTGGGTCGCATTGCAGCCCGCGGGCGCGATGCCTTGGATGGACGCCACTCCGGCATCCGTGTCCACGACAGGAATGGTGCCCGTGCTTTCGAGCAGGCTCGCCCGATGTTCGAGGAGGGCGTCCCGCATCCGATCGCGCTGGCCATCCGTGAAGGACGTCATGCAGGCATCGTTGCCGTAGTCCATGAAATTCTCGACCATCGTGCCCTCACACTCCATGGCATTGCATCCGATGGTGCCGGTGGTGGGTGGGGTGTCGCACACGCGGTCCCCTTGCGCGGCGCAATTCGTCTCCTCACCACAATTCTGGGTGAGGTGGAACGTGTGGTACAACCCGAGGTAATGTCCGACCTCGTGGGTGAGGGTGCGGTTCAGGTCGAAGTTGTTCATCAGGTCAAACCCATCTCCGACCCCAAAGACTTGGTGGTGCACCACGATGCCGTCGATCACGCCTGTGACGGGCGGCAGATAGGCATAGCCGAGTGGAGAAGTGCCCCCGTTGAGCTTGGAAGCCACATACACATTGATGTAGTCCGTTTCTGGCCAATGGCTGAGCGCCTTGACGGCGGCATCTGCAGTGGGGGCGCTGAGGTTGTCCGTGACAATGCCGTGTTCCGCGAATTCCGGCAGGATCTCGGCCACATTGAGACGGACGATGCCGTTGGTCGGGTGGCCTTCAGGGTCCCTGGAGGCCAACTCGAATTGGATGTTGATGTCGGACCCACCCATGCTGCCATCAAAATCGGCATTCAAGGCCGTGATGGCACTCATGACCTGGTCCTCGGAGATGTTGGCGCCCTCGCCGACTCCGTCTCCGTCATGCAGGATGTGGACCACCACAGGAAGGGTGTATTGCTCACCCGTCCGATACCCGGTCGACCGCCGGGCTTCCATCGCGGCCTCAAAAGCAAAGAAGCTCCGGGCAAAGACCGTGTCGGCCTCGAGTTGAACAGCGAGGTGATCCTCGGCCGAACACCGTCCTCCTTGACCCGAAACCGTGGGCAGGGAACAGAGCGTGGCGAAGGCCAGCAAAACAGACAGGGCGGATGGGATGCGGGGCATTGTAGATGGGGTGTGTTCACCCCCTTACTCCGAATCCCAAGTTCAGGTTACACTTCGGTGGAAATCGACCGGAAGTCCATGTTTATCAACGCATTACCCTGTGGGTATAATCCTGATATAAGTCCCCGTCGAAACTGCTGATAAATGAAGCGGGGCCCCGAAAGGCCCCGCAACGTAGATGGTGTTGTCGCTTGAAATCAGTCGACTTTCTCGACCTCGAGCAGCTCCACCTTGAAGACCAGCGTGGAGTTCGCTCCGATCACATCGCCAGTGGCGCGCGGGCCGTAAGCGAGGTCGGAAGGGATATAGAAGGTGGTCTGTCCGCCCTTCTTCATGGTCTGCAGGCCCTCGGTCCAGCCGGTGATCACCTGGTTGAGTCCGAAGGTGGCCGGTTGTCCACGGTCGTAGCTGCTGTCGAACGTGGTGCCGTCGATCAGGGTGCCGTGGTAGTGCACCGTCACGCGGTCATTGGCGTCCGGGCTGTCGCCGTCGCCTTCGCGGTCGACGCGATACTGGAGGCCGCTGGCCGTTTCGATGACGCCCTCCTTGCCTTTGTTCTCGGCGAGGAATGCCTGGCCAGCCTTGAGGTTTTCGTCTCCGGCCGCAGCCTCACGGGCTTGCATCGTCTGGCGCACGAGCTCGTTGGCTTGATCCGGGGTCATGGCCGGGTTGCCGCTTTGGACATCGGCAAAAGCTTGGGCGATTTGGGCGGGAGCGTAGTCCTTGATGCCCTGGTTCGTCACGTTGGTGGCGAACAGCACTCCGAGCGCGTAGCTCAGCGAGTCATTCTGATTTTCCATGGTGGGGGTTGGGGTGTTCTGTCCATTGGCTGCACATCCCGTCCAAGCGAATGGCGCGAGCAGCAGGGTGGCCGCCAAGCAGGCGACAACAAAAGGGGGGCGTGTGTTCATGAGATTCGGGTAAATGTGAAATCCGACGGGGAGGAGAGCGCCGGATGGAAGGCGTAACCGTCGTCGTTGAATGCTTGAAGTTGGTCTGTGGAGGTCAATCCTTCCTTCACGATGAACCGGGCCATCTTGCCGCGGGCGGCTTTGGCGTAGGTGCCGATCATCTTGAATGCTTCACCGCGTTGCTCCTTGAAGTGGCACGTCACAACGGGGGATTGTCGGTCCTTCAGACGGAGGGCCTTGGCATATTCCTGACTGGCGAGGTTGACAACCGGGGCGCCATCCGCATCCTCATCGAGCGCCTGTCCAAGGGTGTCCCCCCAGAACTCATACAGGGTTTGCTTTCGTCCCGGCGCCCATCGTGTGCCCATTTCGAGGCGATACTCCTGGATCAGGTCCAGGGGCTTCAGGAGGCCGTACAGCCCGCTGATGATGCGCAAAGTCTGCTGGGCCCGTTCCAATTCCGGTCCGGCCCAGCGGTCTGCCCCCATGTTGCGGTATACCTCTCCGTGAAAGGCCAGCAGGGCGATGCGCGCGTTGCCGGGATGGAATGGGGGCGCCCAATTCGCATGGCGATCGGCATTCTCCTCTGCCAGTGCGGGACTGATGTCCATGAGCTTGGACAGCGCCGCGGGCGACTTCCGCCGCAGGCCTTTCATCAAGGTCTCCGCTTCCGACAGGAATTGCGGTTGGCTCGCACCCGCTTCCACGGACAGGGGGTCCTTTCGAAAGGTCTTGGCGGGAGACAACAAAACGCGCATGGGGCCGCAAAGCTACATCAACCGAATCCCCCGTGTCCGGATGTATTTTGGGCCCATGAACCCGTCTTTGAACACCTTGCTCACGGCGCTGTGTGTCGGTCTCTTCGGAACCGCTGGCATGGCGCAGGATTGTCCCGATGGACAGGCGCCCTTCACTCTTCAACTCTACACCGATGCGTGGGGGTACGAAGTGTACTGGGAAATGACGCCGGAAGGGGATCCCTGCGGCAGCAACACCTTGTACTGGGGAGGCAACGCCCTCAACGTGGGCTGTGACGGGGATGGCATCGCCGATGCCCCCGCCGGAGACTACGCCTCGAACGCCACCTTCATCCTCGACACGCTGTGCGCCACGCCCGGTGAGTCCATCACGTTGCACCACGTCGACAGCTATGGCGATGGCGGCACGTATTTCGAGGTGTATGCCAACGGCGTGTTGACCCAGAGTTTTCCCGGCACGGGCACCGGCAATGTCTGGACCTTCGACCCCTTTTCAGCGAGTGGCCCGGACTATGATTCACCGTGTGCCGCGCTGGACATCGAGGTGGATGGGCCGACTGTGTTGTTGAGCAATGACAGTTGTACGGCGGCCTACGCCGAGCCGGGGGCGCCCAACTTCAATGGCGTTTACTCCTGTCAGATCAACGGCGGTTGGTGCGAGGGCGCCGTGACCGGCTCCGCCTGGCTCAGCTTCGTGGCCACCGGCGACAATTGCTGGATCACAGCCTGTACGGATTCGACGGACTTCGATACCCAGATGGCCCTTTGGAAAGCGGGGGATTGCCAGGATTTCGACACGTACGAGCTCATTGCGGCCAACGATGACCTCCCTGGCGGGTGTGGCAGCGGTGCGTTTTACGCCAGCGGGTTGTGGACCGGATGCCTCGATGCTGGCGAAACCTATCTGATTCAAGTGGATGGGTGGCAGGACGCGCGAGGCCAAGCCGGGGTGCGCATCGAAACCGTGGAAGATGAGCCGGCCGTCACATCCTCTGTGGGAGGGTTGGCCTGCGCCTCCGGCAAGGAGGAGGACCCGAATGGGACCATCGTCCTCAATCTCTCCGGCACCGGCAGCAACTACAGTGTAGCCTGGGTGGGACCGAACAATTTCTCGGCAAGTGGACAGCAGATTTCAGGCTTGGGAGCGGGCACCTATTCTGCGGCCATTCTGACCAATTGCGGAACCAGTCTGACCCATTCGGTGACCTTGGTCGAGCCCGCGCCCTTGGCGCTGGATCTCGAGTTGGTCCCGCCGGGCTGTCCGGAGCTCCCCAACGGCGAGGCGTTTTTGAGCGTCTCCGGAGGTACGGAGCCCTATGACATTCAATGGTCCGACGCCTTTGGAGAGCTCGGGGCGGGTCAGATGATCGAGGGGCTCGCTGAAGGCCAATACAGTGTGCAATTGGAGGACGACAATGGCTGCGAGGCCGCGCTGGACTTCAGCATGGTCGCCGAGGACGATGCATTCGCATTCAGCCTCGGGCCCGACACGACCTTGTGCGAGGACGGCCAAATCGTCCTGTCGGCACCTGCCGGGCTGGAATACCTCTGGAGCAATGGCAGTGTCGATCAATTCATCATCGTCAATGGAGCGGAACTCGGTCCCGGAACCTATCCCTTCACCGTGGAGGCGTCCAATGAATTCGGATGCAGCCACGCCGACGCCATTTTCATCACGGTCTTCGATTGCACGATGTCGACGGCAGAATTGCAAGGGGTTCAACTCGCCGTGGCGCCCAACCCCGCTTCGGGTGCGTTGGGCTGGGAGGTCCGTGCCTCCGGTCACATTGCCCCGCAACACTGGGCCCTCCGCGATGCCTTGGGGCGCGTGATCGACGCCGGGCGTTGGTCAAACCCCGGTTCGAGTGCCTTGCGGATTCCCACCGACGGCTTGGCCCAGGGGCAGTACACCTTGCAATTGCAGGAGGCCGAGCAGGCCCTTCGCCTGATGAAACACTGACCCAGTCCGGATGATTGATCTGAGAAGCGACACGGTGACCCGCCCCACAGAGGGCATGCTGCGCGCCATGATGGCGGCCGAAACCGGCGATGACGTCTACGCGGAAGACCCCACCGTCAATCGCCTGCAAGCCACCTTGGCCGAGCGCTTTGGCCAGGAGGCCGGCCTCTTCTGTCCGTCGGGCACCATGGCCAATCAGATCGCCATCAATGTGCACACGTCTCCAGGCGATGAGGTGGTGTGTCACCGTTTGAGCCACGTCTACAACTACGAGGGTGGGGGCATCGCAAGAAACAGCGGTGCGAGCGTTCGCCTCGTCGATGCGCCCGGAGGGGCCATGCCGCCGGAGGTCATCCGGGCCGAAGTCAACCCCGCCGACAGTCATTTCGCGCGGACGGCGCTGGTGTGCGTGGAGGACACCGTCAACAAAGGGGGTGGGGCTGTTCAAGACCTCGATGGCTTGACGGCAGGATCTGAGGCTTGCCGATCCCTGGGTTTGCCGTTTCACCTGGATGGTGCCCGCGCCTGGAATGCCCTGCGTGCCACCGGGGAGGACTGGACGCGATACGGCCAGAGATTCGACAGCATTTCGTTGTGCTTGTCCAAAGGGCTGGGCACCCCGGTGGGGTCCGTTTTGCTCGGCACCCGCGATTTCATCCAGGAAGCGCACCGCGCCCGGAAAGTGATGGGGGGCGGCATGCGCCAAGTGGGCATTCTCGCTGCAGCGGGATTGTATGCCCTCGACCACCACTTTGACAGACTGGAAGAAGACCACCGCCGCGCCCGGGCCATCGGAGAGGTGCTCGAAAGCCACCCCGCTGTGGACACCGTCGCCTCCGTAGACACCAACATCGTCATTGCCACCCTCCAGGGCGGCCGACCTGCCGAGGACCTCATCTCGGCTTCCAAGGCAGCCGGCATTCTGTGCTCTGCCTTCGGCCCGGACAAGGTGCGGTGGGTGACCCACCTCGATTTTGGGGACAACGACCTCGCGCAGGTCCTGTCTTTCCTCCGCGCCTGGTCCTGAGGCCTCGCCGTTGCGGGTTAATTTGCCCGCATGAACCCGAACCGATTCTTCCGCGCCGCCTTGTTGGCGTGTTTCGCATGGGCCCTGGCGGCCCCGTTCAACACTGCCCGCGCCACGGAGGGCATGTGGATTCCCGCTTTGTTGCAAGCTGTGGAAGGCGACATGCAGGACATGGGCCTCCGACTCACAGCGGAGGACATCTACAGCATCAACCGGAGCTCCCTCAAGGATGCCATCGTCCAATTCGGCGGTGGGTGCACGGCGAGCTTGATCTCGGGTGAAGGCCTCTTGCTGACCAATCACCACTGCGGATATGGTCAGATCCAAAGCCACAGCAGCTTGGAACGCGACATCCTCAAAGACGGTTTCTGGGCGATGTCCAAGGAAGAGGAGCTCATCAATCCCGGATTGACGGCCATGTTCATTGTCCGGATTGAAGACGTGACGGACTCCGTCCAAGCCGCCCGATTGGAAGGGGGAGATGCAGAGAAAGCCATGCGGCAGCGCCTCGTGGAACGCGCCGTGGACGGAACGGACCACGATGCGGTTGTTCGCGATTTCCTCTATGGCAACCAACAATTTTTGATTGTAACCCGCACCTACAAGGATGTGCGCCTCGTCGGAGCACCGCCCAGCGCCATCGGCAAATACGGCGGCGATACCGACAACTGGGTGTGGCCCCGCCACACCGGAGACTTCTCGCTGTTCCGCATTTACAGCGGTCCGGATGGTGCTCCCGCCGAGCCCAGTGCCGACAACATTCCCCTGCAGCCCGCTCACCATTTGCCCGTCTCCATGCACGGCGTAGAGGAGGGTGATTTCACCATGGTGTTCGGTTTCCCCGGTCGCACGGAGCGGTACATCCCCGCCATTCAGGTGGAGCACCTCATCGGGGAGTTGAACCCGACGCGCATTGGCATGCGGTCGGCCAGTTTGGACGTGATCAATGCGGCCATGCGTGCTGACGACGCCACCCGCATCGCCTATGCCGCCAAACAGAGCCGCATTGCGAATGCCTGGAAGAAGTGGATCGGACAAAATGAAGGCCTCGTCGACTTCGGTGCGGCAAGGGAGAAGCGCATGGCGCAATTGGAGTTTGCCAAGACCGTAAACCGCCTCGGATTGGATGAATTCCGGACGGTGGTTCGGGACTTGGAGAAGGACTTTGAGGCCCTCGAACCCTATCTGGAGGCGCGGTCGCTTTTCATCGAATGGTTCTACTACGGCCCTGAGCTGTTGCGTTGGGCCGATGGCGTCGGCGACATCCTGACGATGGCCGCGGACAAGGCCGTGACCGACAGCGCCTTCTCTGCGCGCGCTGCGGAAGTGCTCGCTGAGGCGGAGGGATTCTATGCCGACTACGACGGGACAGTCGACCAAGGCGTTTTTGCAGCCGTCTTTCCGTTGTACATGTCGGCCATGCCCGAGGGATTCGCACCTGCAGTGGCGACCGAGGCTTGGGCCGATGAGGGGGACGGCCGAAGCATTGCGGACAACCTGTATGCCGAGACCATCCTCGACGAAGGGGAAGCGTTCATGGCATTGCTTCGCAACGAAGACCGAAAGGCATTGAAGAAGATGTCCGATGATCCGGTGCTGCGCTGGGCCCAGGAAACCAGCGACAGTTACTGGGTTCAGGTTCGCGGCGAATACAGCCGGTTGATGGGGGCCATGGAAGACAACATGGGGCGCTACCTGCGCGGCCTGTCGACGGTCTATCCCGACAGCACCTTCTGGCCGGATGCCAACAGCACCTTGCGCCTGACCTACGGCCGAATGGAAGGCAGTGAGCCGCGGGACGCGGTCACCTACAAGCCCTACACCACGGCCGCGGGCGTACTCGACAAGTACATTCCCGGCGACGCGGAATTCGACTTGCCCATGGGCTTGGTGGAGTTGCTCGAAAAGGAGGAGTACGGGCGGTATGCCGACGCAGATGGCCAGCTCCGCATCTGTTTCCTCGGATCCAACCACACGACGGGGGGCAATTCCGGATCACCGGCCATCAATGCCACGGGAGATTTGATCGGCCTCAACTTCGACCGGACCTGGGAGAGCACCATGAGCGACGTCCGCTTCGATTCGGACCGTTGCCGCAACATCATGGTGGACATCCGCTACGTGCTGTGGGTCACCGATGTCTACGCCGGGGCGGGGCACTTGGTCAACGAGATGACCTTGACCGACCGCGATCCGGACAACTTGTCTCCGGATTGGCGTCCTTTTGGGGCCGGTACGGGCATGGGCCGGGGTTACCGGCAGGACGCCGAAGAATTGAAAGAAGAGTTCCGCCAGCGCGCGTTGGAGCGGAGGCAGAAGGCCGGGGAGTGATTCCCCGGGTCCTCAGCTGAGGAAGTAGATCACCGTCACGACGAGGGCGAAGAGCATGAGGGCGAAGACGACAGGTCCTCCGATTTCATTTTGCTCCGCTTCGTGGTGGTCGTGCTGGTCGTGGTCGTGTCCCATGGGTTCCGTGCGTTTGAATGCGGGGCAAATTTAAGACACGGAGCGCTCCGTATCTTGCCGGTATGCTGAACCGGATCCTGCCTTTGTTCCTGCTGTGTTTTGCGGCGCAATTCACCCACGCCCAATTGGACTGTGCCTCGGATGAGGTGGCCTTCACTGTGGTCATCCAGCCTGATTCATGGCCAGGAGAAATGTCGTGGACGCTGGCCAACGGAGCAGGGGACCTTCTGCTCGACGTCGATGTCACCGGAGGGGAGGACACCTTGTTTGAATTCTGCCTCGCCGCCACACAGTGGGAGGACTGCATGGTCTTCACGATGAACGATTCCTATGGAGATGGCCTGTATCCCAATGCCTTCTACCAAGTCTGGCTGGACGGGGACATGCTCGTGGAGGGCAGCGGGAATTATGGATATGGCCAAAGCCACGCCATCGATTGCCCACCGGGCTGGACTTGCAACGAAGCGCTGCCCCTCGAAGTGGGCGACGCGCCACAATGGGTGTCGGCTGGAGGCAACGTCCAATGGTGGACGTTCACGCCCGAGGTGAATGGCATGTATTCCCTCAGCAGCTGTGGAACCGGGTGCGACACGCGCCTGTGGATCTACGACTACTGCAACATGAACAACTTCGACGACACCAACGAAGGGTCGATTTACTACGACGACAACCAAGGGGGCTGCGAAGACAACGCTGAGAGTGCCCAGTTGCTGGTCTTGTTGGAAGGGGGAACCACCTATTGGGTTCGGTTCGCCGACCTCGCCGGAGGATGCGGCGGATTTGAATGGGAACTCGCCTACGTGGGCCCGCCAGAGGGATGCACCGATGAGACGGCCTGCAACTACAACCCCGCTGCGGAAGTGGACAATGGCAGCTGCATCTACCCGGGGGACCCGCTGTGCACCGGTCCGGACCTCATGGTGGTGGAAAGTGCCATCGAGAACAGCCTCCAGGCGGAGACCATGATGGTCGATGAGAACAACTGCTACATCGTGGAGGGCTGCTTGAACGGCTATGGCGAGCGGGAGCTGGTTCGGTTCACCACCCACATCAAGAACATCGGAGATCTCGACTACTACATCGGCACCACCGCGCAAACCGATTCGACCCAGCAGTTTGAATGGGGCGATTGCCACAACCACTGGCATTACAAGGGCTACGCCAAGTACGACCTCTTCACCATGGACGGTCAGATGCTGCCCATCGGCTTCAAGAACGGCTTCTGCGTCATGGACCTGGAGTGCAGCGACGGGGGCACCTTCCAATACGGCTGCAGCAACATGGGCATCTCCGCCCATTGCGGGGACATCTACGGCGCAGGGTTGTCCTGTCAGTGGATCGATGTGACCGGCATCCCGGACGGCATTTACCACCTCGTGGTTCGGGTGAACTGGGACTACAGCCCGGACGCCCTGGGCCGCCAGGAAAACAGCTACGAGAACAACTGGGGAGTGGTGTGCATCCAGATGGACCGGACTTCCGGGGAGCTGGAAGTCGAGCTTTGGGACGATTGTCCCCAAATCGTGGACTGCACCGGCACCCCGTATGGCAATGCACAGACCGATTGCAACGGCGAATGCGGTGGCACGGCCCTCATGGGCGACCTCGATGCCGATGCGGACCAAGACCTCACCGACGCGGAGGCTTACGTCGATGGCATTCTGGGCAATGACCTCGACGCGGCGCCTTGCAATGACCTCGATCAAGACGGCGAGCTCACCGTGTCCGATGCCGCCCTCATGGCGCGTTGTCAGTTTTGGGACATCGCCCACAGCCATCCGGACAGCAGCGGGTTCCACGACCGGTGTGAATTCCCCGCACCGCACATTGTGAATCCGTACGACAGCGTGTGGTTCCGGTTGGGAGAAGTCAACTGGAGCCAAGGCTTCTTTGATGTGGAGGTGTTGAATCCGCACAACCGCATCCTCGGCTACCAATTCGATGTCAGCTGCGGCATCCAACAAGCGGTGAGCCTCGTTGATCCGCTGGAATACATGATCCAGCCCGAGCATGCCCTTGGCGGCCAGACCCTCATCGGTCTGAGCTACGAGAATGCCTCGATGCCCAAGCATTACGAGTGGACGTCACTGTGCCGCATCTACTGGACCGACATGCCCGAGACAGAGCTCTGCATCCAAGGCATCACCGAGGTGGTCAACAGCATGTACCAGAATGCGGTGCCCTATCTCGAGGACCCGTGCGCCACGACCAGTGGTGTCGGTGGCATTGTGGCCGGGCCGACGCTGGAAGTCAGCCCCAACCCGGTGCGCGCCGGCGAAGCCCTCACCTTGTCCTTTGCAGGGGGTGAGCTGCAGGGAGCGGCCATCCGCTGGGTCGACCTCACCGGTCGGGTCGCCGCACAGCAGCAGTGGATGGGTGGACGTCAAGTGACGCTGTCCACGGAAGGCTTGGCACCCGGTGCGTACCTGGTGCAGGTCATCCAGGACACCTCGACCGGCACCATTGAACACACGCGCCGGGTCACGGTGCGCTGAGGGACCGCTTCTTTTCCCGGCCGCCAGCGAGGGTGTTGGCTGTGACGGCCGCCAGCACAATCAAGATGCCGACCAGCGCCCAACCGGTCACCACTTCGTCGAACAGCAACCGCGCGGCAAACAACGCGAGGATGGCGCCGAAGTACTTGAACGGCATCACCCGCGCTGCATCCTCGAGGTGGAGGGCCTTGGTCATGGCCACTTGCGCCACCAAGGACAAGGCGCCAATGCCGAAGGCCATGCCCCATTGCGTGGCGGTCATCGGATGCCAGGTGGCCGCACTCCACGAGCCCATGACGGGCGCCGCGATGAGGTGGAAGTAGGTCACGATGCCCACGGCGCTGTCGGTCTCCCGGCATTTGATGGTGGCCAGGTAAGCGAGGGCCGCCAAAGCCGCACTGCCCAAGCCCATGAAGAGGTAGACCCAGGAGACCCTCGGATCGAAGCCTTTGACCATCAGGATGCCACCGAACGCCGCTGCGAAGTAGAGCCAGCGGTGGGCTCGGATGCGCTGTCCGTCGAACAGCATGGCCAGCAGGATGGTGAAAATGGGGGAGAGGTATTGGATGACGGTGGCGCTGGCGAGCGGAATGTGCCGAATGGTGTGGAAGAACAGGCTCAAGGCCACCATGCCTGCCAAGCCGCGCACGAGAAGCCAGCGGCGATTGTGCCCCAGCAGTGGGGCGCCCTCACGCCAGAGCCAGATCAAGCAGAAGCCGAGGCTGACCGCGCTCCGCAAAAAGACGAGCTGCTGGGTGGGCAAGACAGCGAGGGCCTTCACCAGCAGATTGGCGGTGGTGTAGAGCACCACCGACTGAAGCATGAAGAAAAGCCCGCGCGACATCGGCCGCGAAGGTCGGGGGAATCACCGCACAGGCCGCAGGCGGGTGGCCAGTTTCCATCCGAGCCACCCCATGGGCAGGTAGCCGGCGATGTCAAGCGCGAGGAAGCCCGCGGGTTGGCCAGGCAGCATGAATGCATTGGCGATGCCGCCGATGAGAACGAACCCAGCCACGATCAGCGGGACCCGAAGACTGCGATTGGCGGCGAGCAAACCGGCGACCAAGGCACCGCAGAATGCACCGTTCCAGTGGGCCAGCAAAGGGCCAGCCATGTGGATGGGTTCGAGGGTCTCGAAGTAGGTGCGCCAGACGGCCTGCATGGCTTCCGGATCCCCCGAGGGGTCATAGGCTGGTGCTGCAGGCGCGCCGAACAAACGGCCCAAGGGCATCAGCAGAAGGGCGTTGGCTGGCATGCTGGCGAAGGCGCCCGCAATGCCGGCGAGAATGTTGCGGAGGACGGGATTCATGATGCAAGGTGTGGGACCAAGATACCCGGCCTCAGGCAAAGGGCAGGACGGTGGCCGTCTCGAGGATGTGGTCCTCGTAAGCTTGCTGCAGCCGTTCGGTGATTGGGCCTTTTTGGCCGTTGGAAATGCGCCGGCCGTCCACTTCCGTGACATGGGCGAGTGCCCCCATGGTGCCTGTCGTGAACGCCTCTTCCGCCGTGTAGAGCTCGGTGAGGGTCAGGTCCGCCTCCCGGGCTTCAATGCCCACCCGCGCCGCGATGTCCAGTACGAACCGACGTGTGAGTCCCGGCAGGCAGGCGTGTGCGAAGGGGGTGTACAATGCACCGTTTCGCACCACGAAGAGGTTGGTTGCATTCGTCTCGGCGAGGAACCCCCTGTCATCGAGCATGACCGCGTCATCCACACCGGCGACGTTGGCGTCGATCTTGGCGAGGATGTTGTTGAGCAGGTTGTTGTGGTGGATGTGGCTGTCGAGGAATTGGGGGCTGTTCCTGCGGGTGGCACTGGTCACGAGGCGGATGCCTTCGTCGCCGTAGACCATGCCTTTGTACTCGGGAACGATGATGAGGGTGGGCCCGTGCACATTGAGACGCGGGTCCATGCCGCTCGTCGACTTCTTTCCGCGGGACAGGGTGATGCGGCAATGCACACCATCCCCCATGCCATTGGCTTCCAGGGTCTGGAAAATGGCCGAGCGAATCGCTTCACGGGAAGGGATGTCGGCAAATGCGAGGGCGTGTGCTGAATCGAGCAGTCGATCGAGGTGCGACTCCAGCTGGATGGCGTGCCCGTTGGTGATGCGAAGGCCTTCCCAGACGGCGTCTCCACCTTGGACCACGCTGTCCAGAACGTGCACGCTGGCTGCTTCTCGGGGGACCAGTCCATTGACCCAGCACTGCGTGCCGGAATTGCGGGGGTCGGGTTGGTTGAATTTGGCCATCAGAGTGCGCGTTGTAGAAGTTCGTGATAGGACCCGAGACATTGCTCGTGGAGGTCTTCGAGGTGCGCCGGAACCACCTTCTTTTGCGGAGGTCGGGCCTCCCATCCGGTGGACGCGTGGACGCCGCTGTACCACCATTTTGCCCAAGGTCCATCTTCAGGTCGGGCGCCAGCTGTCCAAGTCAGAATGGCGGGGTCCCACGACAGTCCAAGGCCGTCGCACAGACCGCGCAGGACCCGTTCGGGTTCGGCCTGTAGGCGGTCGCTGCAGAGGACGACGGGAGACATCCCTTCGGCGTCCAGGGTGCGGAGAAGGTCCAGTTGGTGGTCGTAGCACAGGTCCCGCATGACAGGGCGCTCGATGTGTGCGCCGTACGAGGCCATGACGGCAGCGGGGTTGCGAAACAGGATGACGTGACGGTGTCCATCAAAAGCCGACCACGGCAGCCCCAACGTGTTGTTGGCGATGTGCTTGCAGAACAAGTGCCGGTCCTCGCCCCATTCTTCCGGCCTGGGCGCCATGTAGGCGAGGGCGGCTTCGGGGTCGGAAGGGCGCCCGGCCAAGGTGGCCTCCCGGCACGGTCGCGCTGCACCGGTGTGGCGCAGGAAGTGCGCGTACAGCGGTTCGTCGAGGACCCGCATGTCGGACCGTTGCGCCATGCTGTACATGAGCGCGGTGCTCATGGAGCGGGGGCCGGACCAGAGGGAGATGACCATGTCCGCAGGTTACATGTTGCGGCGGTACGCTCCACCCACTTCGAACATGGCCTCCGTGAGTTGCCCCAGCGAACAGACCTTGACCGCCTCCATCAATTCGGCGAAGAGGTTGCCATGTGCCACCGCTGTGTCGCGCACGCGGTCCAATGCCTGTTGCGTCCGGTCTCCGTGGGCGGCATGCAATGCGGCGAGCCCGTCGATCTGGTGCTGCTTCTCCTCGGCGGTGGCCCGAATCACTTCGCCCGGAACGAGGGTCGGAGACCCCTCTTTGGAGAGGTAGGTGTTGACGCCGATGATGGGGTATTCCCCCGTGTGCTTCAGCGTTTCGTAATGCAGGCTTTCCTCCTGGATCCGGCTCCGCTGGTACATGGTCTCCATCGCGCCGAGGACCCCACCGCGCTCGGTGAGGCGGTCGAACTCGACCATGACGGCTTCCTCGACCAAGTCCGTCAGCTCCTCGATGATGAAGGCGCCTTGGAGCGGGTTCTCGTTCTTGGCGAGGCCCAACTCCCGGTTGATGATCAGCTGGATGGCAATGGCCCGGCGCACACTGGATTCCGTCGGCGTGGTGATGGCCTCGTCGAACGCGTTGGTGTGCAGGGAATTGCAGTTGTCGTAGATGGCATACAGCGCTTGCAGCGTCGTCCGGATGTCATTGAAGTCGATCTCCTGGGCGTGCAGGGAGCGGCCACTCGTCTGGATGTGGTACTTGAGCTTCTGCGCGCGCTCATCCGCGCCATACTTCCGGTCCATGGCCTTGGCCCAGATGCGCCGTGCGACGCGACCGATGACGGCGTATTCCGGATCGATGCCGTTGGAGAAGAAGAAGCTGAGGTTCGGTCCAAAGGCGTTGATGTCCATGCCCCGGCTCAGGTAGTACTCCACGTACGTGAACCCGTTGGCCAACGTGAAGGCCAGCTGCGTGATGGGGTTGGCGCCTGCTTCGGCAATGTGGTATCCGCTGATGGAGACCGAATAGAAGTTGCGGACCCTGTGGTCGATGAAATGGGCCTGCACATCGCCCATCAGCCGCAGGGCGAATTCGGTCGAGAAGATGCAGGTGTTCTGGGCCTGGTCCTCTTTGAGGATGTCGGCCTGGACCGTTCCCCGCACTTGGGACAGGGCCTCGGCCGCCAGCCGATCATAGGTGGACTTGTCGAGCACCTCGTCTCCCGTGCATCCGAGCAGCAGCAGACCGAGTCCATCGTTGCCCTCTGGAAGCGCGCCGCGGTAGACGGGACGGGCCAGTCCCTGGTCATCCCAGCGGGCCTTCAATACCGCCTCCACCTTGTCCTCGAGTCCGTGCTCGCGGATGTGCTTTTCGCAGCGTTGGTCGATGGCGGCATTCAAGAAGAAGGCCAGCACCATCGGCGCCGGACCGTTGATGGTCATGGACACGCTGGTGGACGGGTCGCACAGGTCAAATCCACTGTACAGCCGCTTGGCGTCGTCGAGCGAGGAGACGCTCACACCCGAGTTGCCCACCTTGCCGTGGATGTCCGGGCGCAGGTCGGGATCCCGGCCATAGAGGGTCACCGAGTCGAATGCCGTGGACAGCCGCTTGGCTGGCATAGCACCGGAGACATAATGGAACCGCCGGTTGGTCCGTTCCGGCCCGCCTTCTCCAGCGAACATCCGGGTAGGGTCCTCACCCTGTCGCTTGAAGGGGTAGATGCCCGCAGTGAATGGGAAGTGTCCCGGCAGGTTCTCCTGCAGGCCCCAGCGGAGGAGGTCTTTCCATCCTTCGAGGCGGGGCACACTGACCTTGGGGATGTCCTGGTGGCTGAGGCTCTTTGTCGTGGTCGGGATGCGGATTTCTTTTCCGCGGACCTCGAAAACATAGTCGGACTGCCGATACCGCTCGGCTTCCTCGGGCCAGTGCTCGAGCCAGTGGAGGTTCTTGGGGTCCAGCTCGCGGGTGAGTTCCGCCTCCCGCGATTCAATCGCCGCCGTGGCGTCCGCATCTTGAACTTCAGCGGATGCCAAACGCAAGGCCTGGAGGCGCCCCGCGAGGTCAGATTGCTGCGCCGTCCAGTCGTTGTAGTGTCGGATGCTGTCGGCGATCTCGCTCAAGTACCGCGTCCGCTTCGGCGGGATGACATGGACCTTTTCGCTTTCACCCGAGCCCTCCCCGAACGTGCTGGACAATGAAGCTCCCGTCTTCTCGGACAGGGCGTTCATCAGGGTGCGGTACAGACGGTGGGTGCCCGGGTCGTTGAATTGGGAGGCAATGGTGCCGAAGATGGGCAGGGTGTCGTCCTGCGCGTCCCAGAGTTCGTGGTTGCGCTTGTATTGTTTGCGCACGTCCCGAAGGGCATCGGCCCCCCCGCGCTTGTCGAACTTGTTGATCGCGACGACATCGGCGAAGTCGAGCATGTCGATCTTCTCCAGCTGCGTGGCGGCCCCGAATTCGGGGGTCATGACATAGAGGGCCACGTCGCTGTGGTCCATGATCTCCGTGTCGCTCTGGCCGATGCCGGAGGTCTCAAGGACAATCAGGTCGAATCCGGCGGCCTTCAGGATGTCGAGGGCGTCGCCCACATGGCGGCTGAGGGCGAGGTTGGATTGGCGGGTGGCCAACGAGCGCATGTAGACCCGGTCGGACGCGATGGCGTTCATCCGAATGCGGTCTCCCAGCAGGGCACCGCCCGTTTTGCGCTTGGAGGGGTCGACCGAGACGATGGCCATCCGCTTGTCGTCAAAGTCGAGCAAGAAGCGGCGAACGAGTTCGTCCACCAGGGAGCTCTTTCCCGCGCCACCGGTACCGGTGATGCCCAAAACAGGGACATGCGCCTCCGCTGCACCCGCGCGAATGCCATCGAGGATGTCGGCATAGGATTCCGCACCCACTTCCGCAGCGGTGATGAGCCTGGCCACATCGCCCGCTCCTTTTTGGACCAGTCGATCGGCCTCCCCGGCAGGTTGTCCCACCACGGGGAAATTGCAGCGTGCAATGACGTCGTCAATCATCCCTTGAAGGCCGAGCTCCCGGCCGTCGTCCGGGTGGTAGATCCGCTCGATGCCGTAGTCGTGAAGCTCCGCGATTTCCTCTGGAAGGATGGTACCTCCACCGCCACCGAAGATGCGGATGTGGCCTGCGCCCCGCTGATCCAGCAGGTCCTTCATGTATTTGAAATACTCCATGTGCCCGCCTTGGTAGGAGGTCATGGCAATGGCTTGCGCGTCTTCTTCGATGGCGCACTGCACCACCTCATCCACGGAGCGGTCGTGACCGAGGTGGATGATTTCACAGCCCGACCGCTGGAGGATGCGCCGCATGATGTTGATGGCGGCATCGTGCCCGTCAAACAAGGACGCTGCAGTGACGATGCGGACGGGATGGTCCGACGTCGATCCGGTGGTTTGGGAGGGGGAAGGGGAGGGCTTGGATTCCATGGCGTTTCAATGGAGCACCACAAAGGTAGGACGGGCCTCCCCTGAAGCCGGCCCAAGTCGTGTCCAATGGACAGGGTTTATTGACAGGGCTCGCCAAACAAGCCGAGCATGATCAGCAGGTCATTGACTCCGACGATGCCGTCGGTGTCGACGTCGGCCGGTCCACAGGCCTCGTCACAGCCGAAGACCCCGAGTGCAGTCAGCAAGTCGCCCACATCGCGAAGTCCGTTGTCGTTGACATCCCCCACACAGAAGCTGCTGGGCGAGACGCACCCACCCCCGGTGGCCAGCACGTTGTGGCGGTCCTCGTTGGTCACCTCTGCGCTGTCGAGCAGGCAGATGTCCTCTGCAGCACCGCTGAACGACACGCGGAAGAGCGCTTGTGGAAGCGTGCTCTTGTGGATGAGGCTGTCCGCGAGGGCCACCCCAAAAGCGAAGCCATCGTCCGACAGGTGAAAGAGGTGCTGGTATCCCGTGGTGTCAAAGAGGGGGACAAGGTTGCTGAACGTGGCTCCGGTCAATTGCACCGACCATCCGCTCAGCCAAGCCGTGGGGTTTTGGACAAAGACCTCCACATGCGTGGAATCCTCATGGGGCAACACGAGGGAGAACTGCACTTCTTGATCGGGCACGGTCAAGGAACCGTTCCAATCGCAATGGTTCTCGACCCCGTTGTCGCCGAGGTGATTGTGTCCGTAATGGGCACAGTCGGCGGCCAGCGCCACATCGGTCACAGAGAGGGTGCCATCGTCGTTGAGGTCAACACAGGGCGCATCGCTCTCGACACCATCGATGAGGAGGTCGGCGTAGAGGAGGGGGTCGTCCGCATCGACTTCGCCATCCTGATCGAGGTCCCCTTTGGTCAGGAAACCGGGGCAGTTGCCGGCGCAGTCCGGTTCGGCGGTTCCGAAGGGGTGTCCGATGCAATCCACCGGCACCGGGCAATCTTCGGTTTTGGTGAAATTGATGGCGGCCCCGTTGGCGTCCCGCTCAAAGGAAAAGCAGACCGCCACGGCATTGTTGGCATAGGACAATTCGTAGCTGCCATTGGCGTAGGGGCTGTAATCCCAATTCACCCGAATGACCAGCGTATAGTCTCCCGCTGGCAGGTCGGTGATGTCCACCCATTGGCAATCCAGGAAGCGGGAGTAGATGTCCTGACATCCCGCGGTGATGCCCATGTTGGAGCAGGTGTATTTCTGGGGGCCACCGCCGTAGTTGCAGCTGCCCAGGTCGAGCACGCAGAAGCCGTTCTTGAAGCCGATCGTTGGGAGGGGGGCGCCGCCCGCGGTGTACAGCGCGTATTCAGCGTAGCCTTCGTAGTGGTAATGGTTGTGGCAGGCATCCCACTCGAACTGGTCGGGCTGGGCAGAAGGGGCGCCAATGAAGTAGTCCTCCGTTCCGATGTTGGCGATTTCGGTGTCGAAGCGGACGATTTCCCGGGTGCCATAGCCTTGGATGCAGCCCTCCTCGATCATGCACCCATCGGTGCTGTTCTCCGTGGTCATCTCCAGCGTGCTGTAAGCGCGCAGCCCGTTGATGATGAGGTCGGGTCCAATGTTGGGGCATTCCGGATCTCCCGCGAGGTAGCACGTGTCGGGGGAGGTGGCGATGGGGAGGTAGTTGCAGGCTTCGATGTTCATGCAGCCCGGGATGCCGCCGAGATAGGACGCCTCGAACGGCACGCCTGCTTCTCCATTGTCGCAGGCAACACCGTCACCTTCGATGTGCACGTAGATGGTCTGGCCGCTGGTGAGCACGGGGGTCACTTGACTCTGCAACCCGCAATCGTCCTCGGACATGGTGATGAAGGCCTCCGAGGCGGTCTCGAAAACGGCCATGTCACAGTAGTCATAGAGGTGGATGCGGGTGTCGCAGTCTGTTTGTCCGCAGGTCGAGAAGCGGTATTGTCCCGTCGTGTCGACTTCCAAGACATACCAGCTGCTCTCCAGCGGAGCCGTCAGGAATTGGGCGGTGTCCTCCACCGCAATCGTCAGGGGCAGCGCATCGTCACAGCTGCTGCCTGGCGGGCAACCCGCCAAGGTCAATTGCGCAGCGTCGAAATGCTCACCGTCGCGTAGGATGGCGCCGTCGTAGCGGATTTGATAGGTGCCGCCAATGGAGAACCCATCCGCACCGGCATCATACATCCACACGGAAATGCACCCTGTCGGCACGCAGACATCGAGCCCGTTGACATCGCCCACATGCAGGGTGTCTCCGGTTTCGTCGAGCACGGCAAAGGAGGTCTCCTGGGGGAAGGCGTCGGGCGTGATGTCGATTTCGAGGCGGTGCAAATTGTTGCCCGCCGTCAGCGTGTCGATGAACGTGCTGGTGCCGCCCTCCGGGTCGGTCACCGTCAACGAAATGGCGTGGTCTCCCGGTTCGGACCAACTGGCCGTGGGATTTTCATCGCTGGACGTGGCGGGTGTGCCTCCTTCAAACGTCCAGGCAAACGCAACGGCTTGTCCCAGACTCGTGTTGACGAAGGATGCCACTTCGGGGATCCCGCAAGTGGAAGTCCATTCAAAACCGGCAGAGAGTGGGGGGTAGGTGCAACTCCCATCGTCGACCATGGCACACACGTCGTAGTTCAGGGCCCCTGGGTCGGTGCATCCCGGGTTGTCTCCAACAGTGCACAGCCCGATGAGGTCGAGGTCCACCACGTAGTTGCTCGCCGCGCCACTCGTCCACGCGTTCATGACTTCCACCAGCCAACACCCTGAGCCCGCCAAATTGTACTGGCCGAGGTCAGTCAAAGAGGCTGTGAAGGTGCCGTCATTGCTCGTGTTCCAGCTGGATGGCCAGCTTCCTGCGTCCACATAGCCAAAGCCCGTATTGTAGCCGCCCAATTCGATGCGGTTGCCATTCGGAGCGGTGATGGCCAACGCCATGTCGCCCGCCCAGTTGCTCCCTGGCGCGACAATGTCGAGTTGGATGTTGAAGGCATCCAGCGCGCAGCCGGCAGTCAGGTCCACAGAAGACACTTCGGAGCCACTGAGGGTGCCTGCCCACTGCACGTTCAAAGTGTCCTGCGCCAAGGACAACGCAGGCAGGATGGTGCAGAGCAAGAGGAGGGGGCGCCACATGTGGATGGGGTTCGTCAAGGGTTCTCTAAAATACGGGAAATCAGCGGAGTTCGCCGCACTCAGGGGGATGTGTGGTGCCCGGCGTCTTCACCCAGGTCCGAGAAGGACCAACCTGTGGCGGCCTCGATGCCTTCCCAGCCCGGGGGGACTTCCGCGGTCAGGGTCAGCTGGCCCCCATCGGGATGAGCGAAGGAAAAGCGCCGGGCATGGAGCAACAGCCCGGGGGTGCCGGTGTGGGCGGCGAATGCCCGATTCTGGGGCTTGTCCCCGTGTTGCGAGTCTCCGATGATGGGGTGGCGGAAATGCCGGAAATGCAGTCGAATCTGATGGTAGCGGCCGGTGTGGGGGGTGCAATCGACCAAGCTCACACGGGCAGAGGGATACCGGGACACCGCGTATGGCAATTCGCACTGCCCGAGCGGCTGGTAGCTGGTCCTGGCCACCTTGGGCACGCCGGTCATGCCCTTGGGCAAGGGCTTTCCGATGCAACCGGCGTGGTGCACGAATCCCCGAACCACAGCGAGGTAGGACTTCTCGGTTTCGCGGGCTTCGAATTGGCGCTTGCAGGCGTCGATGGCGGCGGGGTCCTTGCCAAACAGAATGACGCCGCTGGTGGGTTTGTCCAGGCGGTGGACTGGATCAATGCGCCCCGTCGTGTGGTCGCGGAGCAAGTCGCGCAGGTTTTCGGGCTCGTGGGCGTCGAGTGGCGTCCTGTGCACCAGAAGGCCCGGGGGTTTGGAGACTGCCAAGTACCGGTCGTCCTCGAAAAGCAACCGAACAGTTCCGGTCCGCGATGTAGCTATGGGTACTCCCGGCATGTGTTTCATTATTTTGCGCTCCCTCCGAAGGATGCGGCGATGGCCTGTCGGCGCAAAGTACCGGACCAAATACCATGGGAGCACAACGTCGATTCTCTTTCCTGCCGCTTCTGGCAACCCTGTTGTTCGCTGCGAACACCCACGCCCAGGTCGACTATGATCTGGAAGTGGACGTCGTCATGGACACCGTTCTCTACGGCGGTTTTGCCGGTTCCGAGATGGATGTCCCCGAGGGGTTCCGCCGCTACAATGTGTATGCAGTGATTCCTGCAGGGGCAGACATCATGCTCGGCATTGCAGCCGATGAAGGCGCGGATCCGTCCATTCCTGGTTTTGGATACGATGCGGGATGTGGCTGTTTCAACTTCGCCTCCCCACTCTTCGCACCCACGGGGTACAACAACGCCTCCGCCATCAATCCGGGTTTCTTTGCCATCGCGCCTGAATTGGCATACGACACGTGGTGGACGACCCATGTCAGCCAGTCGACACCAGGCACCAACGTGATCGAGCCCCCGGGAACCTTCCCGCCGGATTACAACAGCTGCTCCGATGAATTGGGGCAGGGAGGACTCCTCGTGACCAACGCCGACCCCATTCACGCCACCGTCACCAATGGCCGCGCCCTCATCGGCCAGATCACGACCTGCGAGACCTTCTCCTTCCGGGTTTGTGTGGCTTTCCAATCCGGAGTGGACGTCATCACCTCATGCACGGACGGCTTTGTGCAGGTGGACGACCTCTGCGCCCCCATGGTGGACCCGCAGTTTTCCGTGTTGCAAGACATCGATTGCTTCGGAGACAGTGCCACGGTCCAAGTGTTGCCGGGCAACGCCGGAGACACCTTCAATGCCTCTGTGGAATACAGCCTCTTCGACGTGTCGGGCGCGGATCCCGTGCTGGTGAGCCAGCAAGTGGGCGATCCCACCTTCACCGGCATCACCGCCGGCGAGTACCACATCGCCATGGTGGATACGGCCCGCACGGTCGCATACAGTTCGAACACCTGCCGGGACACGACCGGGGTGTTCACCTTCGTCTCTCCGGATGAAATCCAGATGTCGGCCGATCTGACGCAAGACAACCTCTGTGGCACCGAAGATCTCGCCACCATCTGCTTCACGGCGAGCGGCGGAACGGGCGATTTGACGACGACCGCATCCAATGCGTTGGGGTTGACCCTTCCGCCGGACCCGGACGGATGCTTTGGTCCGCTTCAGTGCTTCGGTGGCGACGGCGCCTACACCGTGACCACAACCGATGCCGCGGGGTGCAGTGCGGACACGACCATCACGATCTCCTGTCCCGAACCGTTGTCCCTGGATTATTCGAGCACGGAAGTGAGTTGCACGGGATACAGCGACGCCACCTTCACGGCCACCGCTGCAGGCGGAACGGGCCTTGTCACCTTCGAGGTGCCGGAAGTGGCGGTGATGATCGACTTCGAAGGGTCGGTGGAATACGATCAATCTGACCTTCCGAGCGGCACCTACACCTTCACGCTCACGGACGAGAACGGCTGTACGCTTTCGGATGTGCTGGTCATCGAGGAGCCTGAAGGACTTCAGGTGGACTATGCCGTGACGGACGTGGCCTGCGCAGGAGATTGCAATGGACTCTTGCTCGCCAACATCGACGGAGGGCAGTTGCCTTACGTCATCTCCGTGACCGATCTGGCTGGCATGGAGGTCAATCCTGGACAGCTTTGCCCTGGGGAATACATCCACACCACGGCGGACGGCAACCTCTGCGAAGTGGTGGACACCCTGCAGATTTTCGGGCCCGACACCATCGAGTTCACATTCTCCGTGACCAATGTGCCCTGCAGCGGCGCCGACAACGGGCAAATCTGTTTGGACAGCTTGACCGGGGGAACCGGCCCACTCACGCCGCAGCTTGTTCCGCTTCCGACGGGCAGCTTGGACGGCACCTGCTTCAATGTCCCCGCCGGCACCTACGATGTCCTCGTGCAGGACAGCATCGGGTGCACGAGTGCATTCTTCCCGGCAGTGGTGGAAGAGCCCGCCAACATCGAAATCCTGCCGACGATCACCGCCATTTCCTGCACTGGAGCGGGTGACGGGGTCCTCGTGGTGGACGCCGTGGGCGGTTCCGGTGACCTCGAAATGGTGGCGCCGTTCGTCTTCCCGACGTTGCCAGACACCTTGTTCAACCTCGGCTCGGACAGCTTGACGCTGGTCGTGGCCGACACGTTGGGCTGCATCGACAGCTTGGTGGTGGCCATTCCTGAGCCGGATCCGGTGGATGTCGAGGTGCTCGGCACGGTTTTCCCCGACTGCGGGGGCGATTGTACCGGTGGCATCGAAGTGGCCATTTCCGGGGGCACGGGCGCTTTGACCTTGTATGAAGGCAACATCAGCGATTCCACCTCCGTGGTGGTCAGCAACCTGGTCAACCTCTGCGCAGACACGTATGTCCTGTACCTCTCCGATGAGGAGCAGTGTGTGGATTCCGTCACCGTTGAGATCGAAGAGCCCGATCCGCTCTTGTTCGACATCACGGTGCAGAACGTGACCTGCACCGGCATGAACGACGGTGTGGCCATCATCGGAACCGTGGGCGGTTCCGGTGAGACGGCCTGGGAGTTTGTGGGAGAAGATGTCGATGTGCTGAACCTGTTCGAAGGGGAGTATGCCGTGGCCGCAGCCGACACGGCGGGTTGCACCGCGGATTCCACCTTCACGGTGGCCGCGGACATTGTGACGGACATGGTCGTGGAGATTTTCACTTCTCCGGTGACCTGCTGGCAGACTTCGGACGGAACCGCCACTGCGGCGGTCACCGGCGGTCAGCAACCCATCCAATACGAATGGAGCGATCCGGCAGGTCAGTCGACGGCCACCGCCATCGGCTTGTCCGAGGATGTGTACAGCGTGACCGTCACCGACGACATCGGTTGCACCCTGGGCTTCCTGGCCACCGTGGAGCCCACGGAAGACTGTCTCTTCATCGCGGACGCCATCACCCCGAACGCCGACGGCATCAACGACCGTTGGGTCGTGGGTGGCCTCGAATTCTTCCCGCAAAGTGAAGTGGAGGTCTTCAACCGGTGGGGCCAGTTGCTCTTCCGATCGCAGCCCGGCACGACGTGGTGGGATGGCACCTTCAATGGCGCCTTGCTGCCAGCCAGTGACTATTACTACGTGATCACCGTGTTCCCCGGAGCCGAGCCGATCACCGGAACCGTAACCCTGAAGTACTGATGCGCACCATGACTCCCTTCCTCCAGCGCGCGGCTGCAGCCGCCCTTTTCCTGGGCATGGTCGCCGGAGCGGCGAATGCACAGCAGCTGTCCCGTCACAGCCAGTTTGTCCAAAATCCGTTCCTCGTCAACCCGGCCTTCGCAGGCACCGAGTTGGGCACCTTCACCTCCCTGAGCCACCGCGAGCAATGGGTGGGTTTCCAAGGGGCACCATCGACGAGTTCGGTGACGGTCACGTCCAGCTTGCCGAACCGATTCGGATTCGGATTCGCCGTGGAACGCGACGATCAGGGTGGGGCATATCGCCGCACCGGTTTGGAATTGGCCGGTACGTACACCGTGGACCTGAACAACCAGGACGCTGTCGCATTCGGCTTGGGCCTGATGGGGCGCAACACCCGATTTGATGGTTCGGATTTGACGTTGTGGCAACCGGATGACCCCGCGATCACAGGTGCTGTCGAAAGCAGCTTCGCCTTCGATGCGCGTTTTGGTTTGATGGTGTTTGGTGAATTCTACCAATTTGGACTGGCGGTGTCCAACTTGATGCAAACGCCGTTTGGACTGGAGTCCGAGCCGACCAACTCCCGCAACCGCGGTGTGCGCCACTACGCGCTGTCCGGACGCTATGACTACAACGTGGACCAAGATTGGAAGGTGCAGCCTGCTGTGATGTTGCGCTTCACGGAGATCACGCCGGTCCAGCTGGATTTGCACGCCCGTGCATTCTTCCAGAACCGGTACTGGGGCGGCCTTGGGTTCCGACAAGGAGATGCCTTCGTGCTGTCCGCAGGCGCCATTTTCCAGGACATCCAAGTCGGCTACGCCTACGATGCCGGAACCGGGCGCGTCGGCAACTTGAGCCCCAACACGCACGAAATCACCGTATCTTATGTCATCCCCCGCCGCGGCGCTGGATTCTCCAGCCGTGGATTCGGAGGACGCATTCTCGATCGGAACCTCATCATCCGCAACTGACCCCATGACGACCCGTCTTTTCCTGGCCTGTCTCGGCCTGTTCAGCTTTGCCAGCGCTTCGGCGCAATTCCAATCCCTCGTCGTCGAGGAAGTCGACAACCGGGGAACGGTGCCCGGCAAGACGTACCGCATCTACGCCCAAATGGAGGCGGAAGGCGATGTGATCGATGCGGTCTTTGGCGATGGTGAGGATTACCTCGAAGTCAAGAGCACGGCACCCTTTTTCCAGCACCCCAATGGGGTCAACGCGGCCAATGAGCTCCAGCGCTCGATGGTCCAAGGATCCACCGATGGCCTGCAGTACGACAGCTGGGTGACCATCGGATACGAGGACAACTACATGAACGCCCTCACCGCGTTCCTGATGGATTTCAGTGAATTTGAAACCGGCAGTCGCCTCTACACCGACAACGGAGCGTGGTTTGTGACGCCCGACATGCGCCAAGCTGCAGCAGGTCCGGATGGCAAACTGTTGTTGATGCAGCTCACGACCGAGGGAGAAGTCACGGGACGACTGAACCTCCATGGCCGGACCCGTCCGCTGCCGCTCCGCGATGCAGAAGAGCGGGCCCAATACCCGGACAGCTTGATTTCCCGACTCATCGACGTGCGGGGCATCGAGCTCAGCATCCGCTGAACACCATGCACACCTCATGAAAAACGGCGCCCGAAGGCGCCGTTTTTGTTGGGTGCGGGCAAGGGGCAACATGTGTCCCCGATGCTGGATCAGTCGTAGCGGATGCCCTGTGCGTTCTCCGTGTCTTCGGTGTCCTCCTTGTCAAAGGACAAGGCAGCGGAGTTGATGCAGTAGCGCAAGCCGGTGGGCTTTGGTCCATCGTCGAAGACGTGGCCCAAGTGGCCACCGCAGGCTGAGCAGAGCACTTCCACGCGGCGCATGCCCCAGCTGTCGTCCTCTTCCTCGAGGACAGCGGTGCCTTCCGCCGGTTGGAAGAAGCTCGGCCATCCGGTGCCCGATTCGAATTTGTGGTCGGAATCGAACAGCGCTTGACCGCATCCCGCACAGCGGTAGACGCCTTTCTCGTGGTGGTCCCAGAATTCGCCGGTGAAGGCGCGCTCAGTGCCTTTTTCACGCAGGACGAAGCACGCCATGTGGGGCAGTTCTTCCTTCCACTCGGCCTCGGACTTCTGCACTTTCATCGAATCGGTGGCGGCGTCGGTCCGGTCGTCGGATGGGGCCTCTTGGGCGCGACAGCTCGAGAGGAGGGTGGTGGCCGCCAAGAGGGCGGCAATGGAAAGGGGAATGGTGATGTTCATGTCAATCGAATTGTGAGGTGAGGCGCTCCTGGAGGAACGCTGCCGTCACGGATTGCACAGATTGTGCCACTTCTTCAGGTGTGCCCATCGCCACGCGTTGTCCCCCGTGTCGACCGCCACCCGGACCGAGGTCGACAATGCGGTCCGAGGCGGCCATGACGTCGAGGTTGTGCTCCACGCAGATGACCGTGTGGCCTTGGCGGATGAGCGCTTCGAAAGCCTCAATCAACTGGGCGACGTCGTGGAAATGCAGGCCGGTGGTGGGTTCGTCAAAAATGAACACGGTGTGTCCGGCCCGGTCCCCTTTCGCGAGAAAGGCCCCGAGTTTGATGCGCTGGGCCTCCCCGCCACTCAGGGTGGTGGCGCTTTGTCCGAGGGTCACGTAGCCGAGTCCCACTTCGAGCAGGGGAGCCAGCTTGCGCACGATGCCACGGTCGGCGGCGGTGGGCTTGGACCGGGAGGAGAAAAATGCGGAGGCATCGGCCACCGTCATGTTGAGGACGTCGAAGATGTTGTGGCCGTCCACTTCGATTTCGAGCACGGCGTCGGTGAAGCGCCGTCCCTTGCAGGCGTCGCAGGTCAGGGTCACGTCGGCCATGAATTGCATCCCGATGGACACCCGCCCTTCTCCCTCGCACGTGTCGCACCGGCCGCCGCTGGTGTTGAAGCTGAACACGGAGGGCTTGTAGCCTCGGTTGCGCGCCAAAGGCTGGGCGGCAAAGAGGCTGCGCACGTCGTCCCAGGCTTTGACATAGGTGGCCGGATTGGACCGGCTGCTTTTGCCGATGGGGTTCTGGTCCACAAACTCGACACCCTCGATCCGGTCGATGTCGCCCGACAGGCCATCACTGACGCCTGGACGGTCCCCGCCGAGATCCAGTGCGCGGGTGAGCAGCGGGTAGAGGATGCGCTTGACCAACGTGCTCTTGCCGGATCCGGAGACACCGGTGACCACATTGAGGGCCCCGAGCAGGAAGTCGGCGTCCACGCCTTGGAGGTTGTGCTCTTTGGCGTTGCGAACCCCGAGGGTGCCCACGCCGGCCCGGCGGCTTTCCGGCACGGGAACGCGCTTGCGTCCGAGCAGGTAGTCTGCGGTGAGGCTGCCATCCGCTTCGAGCAGGTCCGCAAAAGGTCCGGCAAAGACGATTTCTCCGCCTTCGGTGCCCGCACGGGGGCCGAGGTCCACGACATGGTCTGCAGCGCGGATCACACTTTCCTCGTGCTCCACGACGACCACGGTGTTGCCCAAATCGCGCAGTCCTTGAAGCACGCGGATGAGCCGGTCGGTGTCGTGGGGGTGGAGCCCGATGCTGGGTTCGTCCAGGACATAGGTGCTGCCGACGAGGCTGCTCCCTAGGCTCGTGCCGAGCTGGATGCGCTGGCTCTCACCGCCGCTCAGCGTGGCGCTGCCGCGGTTCAAGGTGAGGTAGCCCAGGCCGACGTCGACCAGGAATTGAAGGCGGTTGTTGACCTCCAACAGGAGGCGTTGCCCGATGTCTTGTTCGGTGGGGGTGAGCTCCAGCCCCTGCAATGTGGTCAGGACGTCTTCCACGGGCAGCGCCAACAGGTCGGGCAGCGCGTGTCCGTCGATGCGGACATGTCCGGCTTCCGGCTTCAATCGGCTGCCTCCACAGTGTGTGCAGGCCGTCTTGCCCCGATAGCGGCTGAGCATGACCCGGTTCTGGATCTTGTAGCTCTTGGCCTCCAGGGCTGCGAAGAAGTCGTCAATGCCTTTCCAGTAACGCGTTCCTTGCCAGAGTTGACGCTTTTGCTTGGCGGTCAGGTCGGCATAGGGGGTGTGCACCGGGAAATCGGCGTCGTAAGCGTTCTGGAGAATGCGTTGCTTGTACCGGCTGGCCTTCTCGCCCCGCCAGGGCGCCACCGCATTGTCGTACACGCTTTTGGACGGATCCGGGATCACCAGGTCTTCGCTGATGCCAATGACGTGGCCGAACCCTTCACAGGTGGGACAGGCTCCCTGCGGACTGTTGAAGCTGAACAGGTCAGGGGAGGGGAGTTCAAACGCCATGCCGTCCAACTCGAACCGGTCGCTGAACGCCTCGATGGTCGTACCGCTGGCTTCGACCCAGTGCAATTCGCACGCTCCATGTCCCTCGTAGAAGGCGGTGTCCACAGAATCGGCCAGACGCTGCTCGAATTCCTCGAGCTCAGCCTCCTCGGGGCGGGCCAGACGGTCGATGACGAGGTGCAGGGTGGCCTCCGGCGTGGCGTCGTCGTCCAGCTGGGGAATGAGATCGGCAATGGTGGAGGGCGCGCCGTCCACCAGCAAGCGGGCAAAGCCTTGCTGTTGCCACACTTCCAATTGGGCCTTCAGACTGCGGTCCTCTGGAACGCGCACCGGAGCGCACACCATGAACCGGGCACCTGCGGGCCGTGCACTGGCCGCCCGAACCACATCGGTCACGGTGTCCTTTCGGACTTCATGGCCAGAGATTGGGCTGAATGTCCGTCCGATGCGGGCCCAGAGCAATTTCAAGTGGTCGTGTACCTCCGTGACGGTGCCCACCGTGGAGCGGCTGCTCCGGGAAGCCACCTTCTGTTCGACCGCAATGGCGGGGGTGAGGTTGTCAATGCGGTCGACGTCGGGTTTCTCCAGTCGGCCGGCAAATTGACGGACATATGCACTGAGGGACTCGACGTAGCGCCGTTGCCCCTCCGCATAGAGGGTGTCAAAGGCCAACGAGCTTTTGCCTGAACCGCTCAGGCCCGTCACCACGGTCAGGGTGCGCAGGGGGAGGTCGACGTCCACGTTTCGCAGGTTGTGGACGCGGGCACCACGGATCCGGATGACGCGGGGAGGGGAGGCCATGGGGCGAAGTTCGGGCATGGGTTGGCAGGGAGTTAACAGCCTTTGTGGCCCCGGAGTTCGAGTTTCCCCCAAAGAGTTCCTTATCTTAGGGAAGCGTTGCAAGTGCAGCGTTCAAAAGAAACGGCCATCGATCGACACTACCCCACCGCACGTCTTTGAACTGAGGACCTCCCCCACGACGGAGCGTGCACAATTTGTAGTGTCATGGCCCAACAGCCCAACCCAGACCGCGCACTCATTGCGCAATTCCAACAAGGCGACCAACGCGCCTTCGAAACCCTCTTTGCCCGTCACCGCGACCAGGTGTACACCAAGCTGTACCTGCTCGTCCGGGACCACGACGTGGCGGCCGACCTCTTTCAGGACGTCTTCATCAAGGTGGTGGACGTGCTGCGCAGCGGCCGGTACAATGAGGAAGGGAAGTTCCTGCCATGGGTGTTGCGGATCGCACACAATGCGGGCATCGACCATTTCCGGCGCCAGAAGCGGATGCCGATGAGCCGCGGTTCTGAGGAATACGATCTGCTGGGCAACATTGCCGAAAGCGGTCCGACGCGTGAAGATGAAATGATCGGCGAGCGCATCGTGGACGACCTGCAGGAGCTCGTGAGCCAATTGCCTGCTGAACAGCAAGCGGTGGTGCACATGCGCATCCACAAGGGCATGAGTTTCAAGGACATTGCAGAAGAGACGGATGTGAGCATCAACACCGCCCTTGGCCGCATGCGCTATGCCTTGATCAACTTGCGCCGCATGATGGCCGAACAAGATGTGTCCCTGACTTTGGATTGACCTCCGACGGGACCGACACGAATTTTTGGAAGCCGGGGCAATACGCTCCGGCTTCTGTCGTTTCACCCCTGACCGCAACGCAGCGGAACCCCAGACCAACGCGCATGGAGCAGCTTACCCCGAATTCCCTTTCTTCTTCTTCCCGCCCTTCCGTCGACCATTGGTCCGCCCCGGACCATGCCATTGACTTCGTATTGAACCACGTCCGCACGACCGCCCGAGGAGCCTCCACGGTGAACGGCGTTGTGCACCTGAACTGATCAGGCCTGGGCAAAGTGGCGCTCCAGGACGGCATCGATGCGGCTCGACCCCGCATCGGGAATCCAAGCCGTGTCCTCTCCCGGAACCCGGAATCGATAAGCCTTGAAGCGCCCCTCCTCGAGTTGCAATTCGGGGATGGTGCCGTCCGGGCCGGCCGGCAGGCCCACCACATCCCGTTCGGATTGGGCGGCTTTGGCCGCCCGGATGTCGTCGATCCACTCGGCGGCGCGGGCATTGTGCAGTGCACGTGATGCCGCATTGTCGACCCAGCCTTCCTGCCAAGCCGTGCCGTGAAGTCCGGACCAGGCGGGATTCAGCCCGCGCGCTTCGACCTCGTGCCGGAGCCAGCTTTCCCCTTCATTCTTCGACCGAAACCGCTTCAGCGAGGTGGCCCGACCTCCTTTCGTCAAGGAAAAGCGCACCGTATCCTGCCTGCAGGTGAAGGTGTCGACGGCCCAGCCCTTGCCGACGACCTTCTGCGCCCGATTCAGCGGCGGATGGTGCCGCCGGATCAACACATCTTCCAACACGGCCGCCATGGTTTCGGACCCCGTTTCCTCCCACGTGATGTTGTGGACGAGCCGCCGAAGTTTCTGCGATCGGGCCTCGCTGCCGCTGCCATTGAAATGCTGCCGCACGCGAGAAGCGAGGTTTTTGCTCATGCCGACATAGGCCAGCTTGCCTTCTCCATCGAGAAAGCGGTAGACACCTGGCGTGGAAGGGATGTCTGCCAGGGCGTCCGGGGGGAGGTGGGGCGGCCACCACGAGGTGCCGCCGCCGCGGCCGAATTCCGCAGCCATCTCTTCGGCGTGGTCGCGCCACAGTTTGGCGAAGAGCTCGGCCGTGGCCGTGGCGTCTCCCCAGGCCCGGTGGTGGGCCTCGTTCTCGATGTCGAAATACTCGCACAGCGCGCCCAAACTGTAACGGTGCGGCCCTTTGAGCCACTTTCGCGACATGCGCACCGTGCAGAGGCGCCGGGGGTTGTAGTGCAGGCCCGCGGTCTTGAATCCCGCCTGCAGGTGACGCAGGTCGAACGACACGTTGTGGGCCACGAACACGGCATCTCCGAGAAAGGTGTGCAGGTCTTCGGCGATGGCGTCAAACGTGGGGGCGTCCGCGACCATGTCGTCGTCGATGCCCGTGAGGCGGGTGATGCCCATGGGAATGGGACGCGCGGGTTGAATGAGGTGCACCCAGCGGTCCAGCTCCCGCCGTCCATCGTGCAGGATCGCTGCCACTTCCGTGATGTTGTCTCCAGTCGGAGACCCACCGTTGGTCTCGATGTCGACGATGGCGAAGGTGGTGGGGGAGTCGGGCATGGGGCAAAGGACCTCCACGGGTCCACCGTGGATGTACGGTGCTAAATTTCCGGCATGATGTCCATTCGAACGGTGTGGAAGGCCGTGGCACTCTGCCTCGCGGTGCACGGAGCGGCCCAGGCACAGGTTTACAACTACGAGCCTTACGATGACAGTGACCTTCTGGGAGATTTTGAGCGCCCCAAGAAGCTGCACTTTGGCTTGAACATCAACCTCGGCAAGCCCGGCGGGGCGTCGAGCCTCTTTTACAACGGCACGGGCACCGGAGAACTCGGCGACGTGTTCCGGGAGTTGATCAGCATCCCCGAGCGCCTCGACTGGAACAGTGTGGCCGGAGGAAGCGGCAATACTGTGCGGAACCGGATTGCACAGGACCTCGGCTTGCCCGATGCCGGGGCCATCTCCGTGGCGACCTATCCCATTGACCAGCGCTACGATGTGAGCTTCGGCTTTGGATTGCGCGTCATGCAGCGGTTCAATCTGGAGAATGCCATTGCGCTGGACCTGGACATCTGGCGCCTCAAAAGCCGCGGGGCTTGGCAATTGGATACCGGATTGTTGCCCGATCAGGGTCAGGGATCCACCGACCTCCGGGACTTTGGGATTTTCGCCAATGAGGACCGCATGCAGGCGCGTCTGGGGTACCGCACGGCCAGCCCCATCGACCAGAGTGCAAGCTGGATTTTCGAAGTGGGCGGAAGCTTGACGGCCACGCGGATCCGTGAGCACTACATCGAGGTGGCCCAGAGCACATACGATTTGATCGTGCCGCGAAACGGCCAGGTCTTTGGCGCCGGCACCCCAGACCTCACTTGGGGCGTGGGGTACGGTGCTTATGCCCGCATTGGAGCAGAGGCCTACCTCGATGCTGGCGCGGGATTGGAACTCGCGTATTGCGCCGCATACGATGGCATTGTGATTGGCCTGTCCGACTACCGGGTGTTCAACCACACGTTGCAGCTGACCTGGTTGTTCCCGCCGCCGCAGACGGCGAGTGCGTCCTTCTGAGGTTCGCCGGATGCCCGGCAGGGGTTATCTTCGGCCTTCACCGCCATGGAAATCATCGACCGCCTTTCCGCCGGAGACCCGGAGAAGAAGAAGTACTACCTCCGCCTGTTCCTCGATACCCTCGAGCCGGAATTGGGCCGTTTGAAGTCCTGCGATGTGAATGCCGACCAGGAGCCGATCCGGTCCATCCTGCACAAACTCAAAAGTCAGGTGCAGACCATTGGAGCGGCCGAAGCCCACACCCTCATGGCCAGCCAGGAGCAGACCATTAAAGGAGGAGGGGCGATTGACCAAGCCGGCCTGGACAAGACGTGTGAGCTCCTGTCCGAATTGATTCAGAACCTGCAAGACCAACTCTAATGAGCAAGCACCTCAAGATTGCCCTCGTCGACGACGACATCCCCAACACCGAAGTCCTTCGCGACTTCCTCATTCGCAACGGCTACAACCACGTGGACAAGTTCCACGACGGGGAGAGCTTCCTCGAGTCGCTCGACCGTTTCGACGAGCGCGCCGTGGTCCTCGACTTCGACCTGAGCGGCGGAGGCGACCTCAACGGTTTGGAAGTGCTGGAAGCCATCAAGGAGCGCAGCCCACAAACCCACGTCATTTTCTTCAGCGGTCAGGACAGCCTCGAAGTGGCCGTCGAGTCCCTCAAGAATGGCGCGGACGACTACATCGTGAAGTCCAATGCGGCCTTCGCCCTCGTCAAGACCTCCCTCGACAAGGTGTACGACCTCCAGGTCCTCCGCACCAACGAGAAGCGCAACCAGCGCATCAGCTGGGCTTTGGCCCTCGGCTGGATGATCACGCTCGTCGGCGTGGCACTCTACGTGGCCAACTGATTTTCACCGCTTCATGCGGTTTCAAAGGGCTCACTTCTTCGAGAGGTGGGCCCTTTCGATTTCGGTCAGGAGCTGGTCGACCTTGAAGGGCTTGGGCACGAAGCCGTCCATGCCCTTTTTCATGTAGTGGTCGGTGTCTTTCTTGAGGATGCTCGCGGTCATCGCGATGATCGTGGTGGCCGCCTTTTCCGGGTCTTTCAATTTGCGGATGGCCGTGGTGGCTTCCAGTCCCGTCATCTCCGGCATGGCGATGTCCATGAGGACCAGGTCCCAGTCGCCATCGCGCACCATGTCGACCGCCACACGTCCGTTTTCGGCTTTGCCGATGGTGACATCGTTCAATTCGCTTTTGAGGGTGTCCTCGGCCACGATCACATTGAACGGGTTGTCCTCTGCGATCAGAATCTTGAGCGGCGGCATGGAAGCCCCTTTGGCCGTACCGCCTTTTTTCTGGACGCTTCGGAGCCGCTGGATTTCACTGCGCAATTGCTCCACCTGGAATGGCTTGGGAATGAATCCGTTCATGCCATGGCGCATGTAGTTGTCCGTTTCCTCACGCAACACACTGGCGGTCATGGCCACGATGAGCGTGCGGGCCTTGTCGTCCGGCAGTTTGCGGATGGCGGCAGTGGCCTCGAGACCGCTCATCTCGGGCATGTGGATGTCCATGAGCACGAGGTCCCATTCCTCATCCCGCACTTTCTCAAACGCGATGCGGCCATTTTCGGCCTTCCCAATGGTGATGTCCTGGAATTCGCTGCGGAGCGTGTCCTCGGTGACGATGACATTGAAGGGGTTGTCCTCGGCGATGAGGATGCGCATGGGGCCGATGTCCTCCAAGGCCACCTCGGTGCCGTCTTCCTCGACCTCGACGTCGGCGATGTTGGCCGGCAGGGCGAACGAGAAGGTGGATCCTTCGTCTTCGACACTCTCGACCCAGATGACGCCGCCCTGCAATTCCACGATCTGCTTGGAAATGCTGAGTCCCAAGCCTGTTCCACCAAACTTGCGCGTCTTGAGCGAGTCGCCTTGGTTGAAGCTCTCGAAGACCTTCTCCACCTTGTCCGCGGGGATGCCGATGCCCGTGTCCGTCACGCGGACCACGAAGTATTGGTCCTGGATGGTTTTGGGGGGTGGACACCATGAAGGCAGTTCCGGAAGTGGTTCGAGGTTCGCGCGCATCGTGACCCCGCCGTTGAGCGTGAATTTCACGGCGTTTCCGATGAGGTTGATGAGCACCTGGTTCAAGCGGCTGCTGTCTCCATAGAGGTGGGAGGGGAGCTCTTCTCCGGCCTCTACCGTGAAGGTGAGGTCCTTCTGTTCGGCGGGAATCCGCATGACGTTTTCGGCGACTTCCAGCGCTTCTTGAACGGAGAAGGGCTCGCTTGCAATCTCGAGTTTGCCTGCCTCGAGCTTGGAGAAGTCGAGGATGTCGTTGACGATGTCGATGAGGTTGCTCGATGCGGTGATGATGTTGCGCAAGTACTTCCTGGCTTCCTCCGTCATCTCCTCCTTGGAGGCGAGGTTGGACATGCCGACAATGGCATTGAGCGGTGTCCGGATCTCGTGCGACATGTTGGAGAGGAAGACGGCCTTGTGGTTGAGGGCAATCTCCAGCTCAGCGTTGGCGCGGATCAATTCGCGCTGGCGGTCTTGAAGCTGTTGGCGCTGGGTGGAGATGAGTTCGCTCTGGCGCCGGGTGAACCGGTAGCGGTACGTGATGAACATCGCGAAGCCGATGAGCAAGGCCACAATGGCATACAGGTAGGTCTGGCGTTCCTCCTGCAGCTGGTATTGGTTGGCTTGCATCTGCTGCTTGCGCCGGGTCTCCCATTCGAGCACTTGCAGGCCGATGGTGGCTTGGTTGTTTTCGGAGATGCGCTCGTATGCGTTGCGGGAACTGTCTCGGACGTCGAAGGCCTCAATGGCCGCCTTGTGGTCCTCCATGGCCGCTTGGGCTTGCCCGATGCAATCCCAGCAATCCGTCAATCGGGTGGCCCGGCCGTATTGGCTCAATGACGAGTCCCGCTCCACAGTGCGCCGCATGCTGTCGCACAGGGCCAGGCTCAAGTCCGACCGTCCGCGGGCATTGTAGACTTCGCCCAGCTTGGTGTTCAGGTAGACCTTGCGCGGCCCCCCGTTTTCCGCGTCCACGGCCAAGGCCGTCTGCAAGCTGGAATACGCGTCATCATAACGTCCTTGACGGTATGCGATGTAGCCGAGGTACTCGTGACATTGCACTTGGTGTCCCAGATCGACCACTTGGTTGAGCGCTCTTGAGTAAGCCTCTCGGGCTTCGTCAAACTTGCCCGCCTCCCGGTAGAATCGGCCGATGTTCAGGGTGACGATGCCCACCTTGCTCTGCCGGTTGTTGGCTTCGAAGACATCGCGGGCCTGTTGCAAATAGTAGAGGGCAGTGTCGTTCTGGGCGCTGCGGTCCGCATCGAGGAGCAAGGCCACATTGACCCGGGCTTGTGCCAATTCCAGCTCCGAGGTGCTGTTGAGCAGGATGAACCGATAATTCTCAATGGCCGCCTGGTCGTCACGCAGCAGCGTGCCGTAGGCATATCCGAGCTTGTCGTGCACTTCGATGCTCAAGCCCAGGTCCTCGCGATTTTCCGCAATGTCCAAGGCGGCGTAGAGGTCGTCGAGGATGCCCTCCACCTTGCGGCCGAGGGAACTCACCTTCGCGGCGGTCAGACCGCGTTCCATGTACAGGCGACACAGGCCCTCTCCCTCTTGCTCGACCCAATTGTCGATGGCCTCGGAGAGCAATCCGTACGCTTCTTCGGCTTGGCCCATGGTGCGCATGGCCCGCGCCTTCCGCACGAGGACGCGCGCCTTCTGGCTGGGCTGGAGCATTTCTTCGAGAAGCTGGTCGGCGATGTCCACCACTTCCTCGGTGTTGATCGCCTGCAGTTCCTCGGTCAACGCCTCAAAGGCATCGATCCGTTCCGGAACGGTTTTCAACTCGTCCATCGCATCCTGCCGGGCCTCCGACAGGTTGACCTGGAATTGCGCGGAGAACGCGCTGGCCCACAGAAGCAACAGCAGTGGGACACGAAGCAGAAAGCGGTTGGCCATGCCACGAAAATAGGGGGGCAGGGTGGCATGCACATTGACGGATGTCATGGGGCATTGTCAAGGTCGAAATTTGGTCTACATTTGCCCTCCCGTTCGCGGGATAGAGCCGACTCTGTAGCTCAACTGGATAGAGCATCGCACTACGGATGCGAAGGTTTGGGGTTC
>CALBSW010000003.1 GCA_937967465.1 uncultured Flavobacteriales bacterium | reverse complement strand
ATGCTGACCCTCGACTGCCCGGCAGGCGCCAACCTCTTCAATGTCTGCTTCGCAGATGTCGATACGAGCCTGGAAGCCCTCGGAGAGGTGCAGTGGGCTGTGTCTGACAACTGTGACGACATCGTGGATGTGAGCTACGTCTACGAGGACGAAGTGGAGTTCGATTGCTCCCCATTCGGTGTGGATGACACCCCGGAGGGCAGCTACAACTTCACCCGCACCTTCACGGTGACGGCGGTGGATTGCAACGGAAACACGACCATCGAGTCTTGCACCCAGCGCATCAACACGTTCGACCTCACGGCACCGACGTTGGAGATCACCTGCCCGGACACGGCTACGGTTTACCTCGATGCAGACTGTGCAACGGACGTGGATCCGAGCATCACCGGCAGCGCCTTCGCCACGGCGACGGACGACTGCGACACCGATGTGACCGTGACCTACGAGTACACGGACGGTTCTCCGACCTACACCTGCGGCACGAGCGGATACGAGTTCATCCGGACGTGGACGGCAACGGGTGAGGACGATTGTGGCAACGAGGATTCCATCTCTTGCGATCAACTGATCGTGGTGGAAGACACCATCGCTCCGGTGGCCAGCATCACCTGCCCGGCGGACGCTACGGTGTCCCTGGATGCCAACTGTGAGGCTGACCTCACGACCGACGCCCTCGGCATGGCCACGGGCTCCGGCACGGACAACTGTGACCTCAACGTCACGATTGAAGTCAGCTACGTGGATGGCGCGCCGACGTACACCTGCACCGGTGACGACGATCAGCTCGACGGTTCCTACACCTTCGTGCGGACGTTCACGGCCACGGCTACGGACGACTGCGGCAACAGCCACAGCGCTTCCTGCGACCAGAACATCACCGTCAACGACGAGATCGCACCGACGCAGACGTTCCCGAACCTGCCGACGGACACGCTCTACCTCGATCTGGATTGCTATGCTGACCTCACGCCGGCCGCGATGCCGATGCCGGAGACCAGCGACAACTGCGACAGCGACGTGGCCGCTACGGTGACCTACGAGGACAATGCAGCCAGCTTCGGCGCCCTCTTCGGAGAGGTGTCCGTGGAGATCGAGACGGTGGCGGAGCACACTGCTGGCGACCTCGCCGGCATGAGCACCTACCGCGTCTACGCTGTCCTGCCGGCTGAAGGAGACTTCTTGAGCTCCATCAGCGGTGAGGGTCAGTTCAGCACCCAGCTGCGCTCCACGACGGGCTTCTACCAGCACCCGCTGGGCGCGGCCACGCCGAACACCTTGAACCCGATCCTCTACGGTTCCTTCCCGGAGCTCGAGTACGACAGCTACGTGACCATCGGTCTCGATGAGCAGCCGGACGCCGGAGCGGGTGAAGGCGCCATCAACATCGCCGGCAACAGTTGGACCGCCACCTTCGAGAACGGAGGAGACGTGGTGCTCAATGGACAGTTCGGTGGCGCTTGGTTCGCCTTGAACGGAGACAGCAACGGCAACGCCCCGGCAGACCGCCGCGTGCTCGTGGCCCAGCTGACTACGGACGGCATCATCAGCGGACAGCTCTTCACCCAGGTCTTCCCGCAGGGTGACGGTGCCAACGCACAGCTCTTCACCGCACCGATCGGCGATGGTTGCGAGGGCGATGATGCCACCATCGAGGGCAGCTACGTGGTGTCCCGCCTCTGGACCTCAACCGTCACGGACGATTGCGGCAACGAGGACACGGCATACGCTTCCCAGTACATCGTGGTGCTCGACACCATTGCGCCGCAGTTCACTGCGACCTGTGACATCGAGAACGGCGAGACGGTGGAGTACACCTGTGCCGATGACAATGGCAACGGCGTCAACGACATCTTCGACTTCACGCAGATTCCGGAGGCCTGCGCGCCGTCCTACATCGAGAACTGTGACAGCGAGGTGGCGTTGACCCTCGAGGCCGACACCATGGGTTACGTCCCGACGGATGGCATTGCCAACTACTGCATGCCGAGCACGGTCGAGGCCATCGCCAACGGCGAGACCTGTGACGACCGCGCACCGGAAGCCATTCGCCTCTTCAACTTCGCCGGTGGTGAGTCCTTCGTCCTCGCGGACGGTGGCAGCAGCATCGTGGAGATCATGGAGGACAGCACCATGCACATCGTGCTCGAGACGGTGAATGAGGCCGGCGACGCCGGATTCATCTTCGAGGCCACTTACGAAGGCGGCCACGACTGGAACGAGTGGCTCGCCCTCCCGGGTCTGCACAACTACAAGAAGGATTGTGCTGAGATCTTCCCAGGTCTCGAGATCTGGACCGAGTGGATTTACTACGTGATGGCCGACGGTACCATGAGCGGTACGGGACGCTTCGCAGGATCCGAGTTCACGCTCCAGCACCAGCCGCTGAATGCCTACTACGGCCTGCAGGTGGGTGAGGGTGCCAACAACAAGAACGAGAACTACGGTGCCAGCGCCTGGTTCTTCTGGACCGGTGAGTACGTGCTCGATGGCGCAAGCCAGGGTGGCATGGCCTCCAGCGGTGACATCTTCTTCGACCTCGATTGCTGCCTCGGCTGGCAGATCGACTACGACTACACGGTCGTGGACGACTGCGGCAACAGCAACGGATTCAGCTACACCGACCTCGGTACGGGTGAGTTCGGCAACAGTGCCAACAGCACGGTCAGCGGCCACACGCCGGTGGACATCACGGCTGGCACGAGCAGCTTGAAGGATCCGATCCGCATCACGGGCCTGCAGCCGAACCCGACCAACGACATCTCCCAACTCGGGTTTGTGGTGTCCAACAACATGCGCTTGCGCATCGACCTGTACACCATGGGCGGTGGCTACGTCGCTGAGTTGTTCGACGGCAACGCCAGCGAGGATGTCCAGTACGTCCTTGACATCGACGCCACGAACTTGTCGAGCGGCATGTACCAGATCCGGATGTCCAGCAACGACTACGTGACCGTGAAGAAGCTCCTCGTCAGCGAGTGATCTTCTCTGCGAGAACCTGAAACTGGAAGGCCGTCCCACCCTGGGGCGGCCTTCTGCTTTTCGGGAGCATGACGAATGTCATTCCCAGAGATGACGGAGGTCGCTTTTCGGCGAGGGACATCCCCCCAGTTTTACAGTGTCTGACAGGGGCAAACGAAGCACAAGCGCTTCTCGAATCGCCCCACAACATCAGCAAGCATGGTTTTGGTTTCTTCCTAGGAGAGGGGTTCGCAACGGCGTTCCCCTCTCTGCTTTTTATGGGTAAGTTGCCATCCCGATGACGCAGCTGAGCGACCCCGCGAATCCTTCCGTTTCAGAGCGGACCGTCTTCCCCTTGAGCGGGGTGACCCGTGCGGTCGGGCGCATGCTCGATGAGCGCGCCGGCGGCAAGCTGTTTTGGGTGCGGGCGGAGATCAGCCAATGCAGCTTCTCAGGGAAGCATGCCTACATCGACTTGGTGGAAGAGGAGGGGGGCACGCGCAAGGCCCAAGTCCGCGGTACGATCTGGGGCAGTGCGCTGGCCCAGATCCGAAAGGACCTCGGCGCGGAGTTCAACGAGGTGCTCAAGCCGGGCCGGGAAATCGTGTTCAGTGCGCACATGGCCTTCCACGCGGTGTATGGGTTTTCCCTCAACATTCAGCGGATTGACCTGGACGCCCTGCTCGGTGAAATGGAGCGGCGTCGAAAAGAGACCTTGCTCGCCTTGCAGAAGGAAGGGGCCATTGGTCGAAATGGCCGGTTGGCACTGCCTGCTGTTCCGCAGAGGATCATCCTCATCGGTTCGGAAGGAACGGCTGGACACACGGACTTCCTGACCCACATTGAAAACAACGCTTGGGGGTATGCCTTTGACCTGGCTCGCATCGACACACCTGTTCAGGGGGCCATGGCGGTCGACAAACTCGTGGCCGCGTTGCACCGCGCCGGCCGGGTGGCCCTGCGCACCCGTGTGGATGCTGTGGTCCTGCTGCGGGGCGGGGGTGCCAAATTGGATTTGGATGTCTTCAACGACTTGACTTTGTGCCGCACCATGGCCGCAATGGAGGTTCCTGTCATCACGGGCATTGGCCATGAGACGGATCAGACCTTGGCGGATGCGGTGGCGCATACGGCTCAGAAAACCCCGACGGCTGTGGCGGATTTCCTTGTGGATCGCCTGGCCCAATTCGAAGGGGAGGTGGGCCGAGAGGGCCGTGCCGTGACGGCAGAGTGCCGGGCGCAATTGTCGGAGCAGGCAGGGGCATTGCGCAGTTTTCGGGCTTGGCTCGGAGAGCGGCCACTGGCCTTTGTCCGGCGGCAGCGAGGTGATTTGCACTCGGGTGCCAACGGAGTGGTGCGCCGCACGCGCTCCGCATTGTCCGAGCAACACGCACGTCTGGCGGAGCACCGGTCTGGCCTCCGTGTGGGGGCCGTCCAGTTGCCCGAACGCTCGGCAGCGTGGTTGGCCGAGTTGGAGGCAGGCATCCAGCGGGAGTCCACTCGGCATCTGAAGCAACAAGAAGAGCGAATCGGCCTGATGAAGGATACCCTTGCCCTGCTCGGGCCGGGTTCCACATTGAAGCGGGGCTTCTCCATCACCCGATGCGGTGGCAAAGCCGTGAAGGACGTGGGCGAATTGACCCCGGGGCAAGTGGTGGAGACCCAATTGGAATCCGGTACATTCACAGCCCGTGTGGAGGAAATTCATCCTCCAGATGACCCCTTGACCTGACATGGAAGACCCCAAGGATTACGCCTCCGCCTTTGCGGAACTCAAGGAGATTTTGAGCGCCCTTCAACAGGATGAGATCGGCGTGGATGCCCTCGCGGAGAAGGTGAAGCGAGCCGCTCATTTGATTTCATACTGTGGAGAGCGGCTTCGGAGCACAGAAAATGAGGTCCAGAAGGTGTTGGATGAACTTGGCGAAGAGGGCTGAGTTCTTTCTACGACAAGGACAAATTTGAGGGTCAACCCGCTGGAAATCCGCGCGGAGGGCGCTTGAGCGCGTCGTATATTATACAGAGATGAATGCTTGGAGAGTTTCATTTTTGATCTGGCTCCTCGGATGTACAGTGCTTCCTTCGCTGGCCCAAAAGCCGGGTCCGACGGTATTCGGTACCTCAGAGGCCGCACGTGCCGCCGCGGTAGAAGAGACCGTGGTCCGGCAGTGGAACGAAGTTCAACTCGAAGCCATTCGAGGGGATTTTGCCCGACCCACGGTGCACGCCCGCAACCTGTTTCACGCGGCGGTTGTGGCATTCGATGCGTTTGCCGCCTACGATACGCTGGATACACCGCTCTTTCTCGGACAGGATTGGCAAGGCACACCCATCCCATTTGACCCCGCTCTGTTGGAGGTTCCCGAAACGGACTCCGCTCGGACAGCTGCCCAGGAAACGGCCATCAGCCATGCGGTATACCGGCTGTTGTCACACCGGTTTGCATCGAGTCCTGGGCATGAAGAATCCCAGCTCCGCTTCGACGACTTGATGGTGGAATTGGGGTGCGACGCGGCCAATGTTTCGCTGGACTACGCCAATGGTCCTGCAGAGCTTGGCAATTACCTCGCAGACCGCATGATTGCTTTTGGCCTGGCGGATGGCGCCAATGAGGCTGCCGATTACGCGAACCTCGTTTATGAGTCGGTCAACCCGGACCTCGAATTGGCCGCTTCCGGCAACGATGCGTTGGTCGATCCCAATGCTTGGCAGCCCTTGGCGATTCCCGTGTTCGTGGATCAAGCCGGCAACGTGCTCAGTGAGACGCCTGATTTTCAGGGGGCCGAGTGGGGGCAGGTGGCTCCCTTCGCGCTGAGCGATTCTGTTCGGCAGGATTATGAACGGGACGGCAACACGTGGCCGGTGTACCTCGATTGTGGCACGCCCCCGTTGTTTCAGGAAGGCGGTTTGGTCGGCGGAGCAGCGGATGCCCATGCATGGGGGTTTGCCTTGGTGGCCTTGTGGAGCGGTCACCTGGATCAAGAGGACACCACCCTGTGGGACATCAGTCCGGGGTCGGTTGGCAATTTGTCCGTGACGGGGCCGCCCACGTTCGAGGACATGGACACCTTCTACGACTGGGTCGATGGAGGCGATGTGGCTCCTGGACATGCGGAGAATCCCAGCACTGGAGCGCCCTATGCGGCCAATCCCGTGTTGCGCGGAGACTACACCCGTGTCCTGGCCGAGTTCTGGGCCGATGGTCCTGAGAGCGAGACCCCGCCGGGGCATTGGTTCGTCCTCTTGAATGGGGCCATGGACCACCCTGACTTCACAACGTATTGGCGGGGGCAGGGGGCCATGTTGGATCCGCTCCGATACACGGTTCGCGCCTACCTGACGCTGGGTGGCGCCCTTCATGACGCGGCCATCGCTGCTTGGTCGCACAAAGGCTACTACGACTACATCCGGCCTGTTTCTGCCATCCGATACATGGCGGGACTGGGGCAGCGCTCGGATTCAACACAAGCATCCTACCACCCGGGCGGTCTGCCTTTGGTGCCAGGCCACATTGAACTCGTGGAGGCCGGAGATGCCTTGGCGGGAGCTGGCGGCGTTCACGTGGGCAAGATCAAGGTCATGGCGTGGCGCGGGCCGGATGCCATCATCAATCCTGTGTGGGACGAAGCAGGTGTGGGGTGGATTTTGGCGGAGAATTGGTGGCCGTATCAGCGACCCAGTTTCGTCACCCCGCCGTTTGCGGGATATGTGAGTGGACACAGCACATTCAGCCGGGCTGCAGCCGAAATCTTGACGGCGATCACAGGCGACCCTTTCTTTCCAGGCGGCATGGGGGTTTTTCCGGTCGTCCAGAATCAGTTTCTGGTGTTTGAGGATGGCCCCAGCATGTCCTTCGATCTTCAGTGGGCCACGTACCGTGACGCCTCCGACCAGTGCAGTTTGAGTCGCATTTGGGGTGGGATCCACCCTCCAGCGGACGATTTTCCCGGCCGGCAACTGGGACTTCAAGTGGCGGCCATCGCGTTGGAGCGGGCCGAGATGCAGTTCGGTGTTGTCCCTGGAGTGACCCTCGAATGCCCTGCAGACCTGAGTCTCGATGGCATCGTCGGGGCAGCAGATGTGTTGATGGCCCTGTCTTCGTTTGGAGAGAGCGGTCCGGGACTCCTGGGCGACCTGGACATGAACGGTACCGTTGGCGTAGATGACGTGCTGACCTTGCTCGCAGCCTACGGCACGCCTTGCGCGACAGAGTAATGGGCGGCCACTATCGTGGGATGCCCTAATTTGCCGACATGCCCACCTTGACCTTCGAAAATTCGGCGCGCTTCCTGAAAGCGGCCTTGTTGCTGGTGTTGACTGTGTTCGGACTGCGCGCTGCGGCCCAGGAAGATTGCGGATTTCTCACAGCTCCGGAAGGCTTGACCGCTGGATGCACCGACTCCTGTGTCTGGGTGGTCCCCGACTTTGAGCGGTCCGCGGAGACGACGGGATACACCGTGGACTCCATCGCCTACGCCCCGCCGCTGGCCCCCGGAACGGGCAACCTCTTGTCCACGGCCACCAACGGATTCTCCGATGGCATCGGCCTCCCTTTCGGATTCAGTTTTTTCGACACGGATTTCTTCAACTTGAAGGTGAGCCGGAAGGGCTTTGTGACCTTCAACGTCGGGCTGTCCGGTACATACAATTACCCCAACCAGGACATCGGTGCGCCGGCTTTGCCACCGAACTCCATCATGGCGCCTTACGGCTACATCAGCAACAATGGGGGCGAGATTCGAACCGCGACGCTGGGTGCATTCCCCTGCCGGCGGTTCGTGATCAGCTGGGAAAACCTGCCGCAGACGGGATGCAGCAGCAATGAGTTGGTGACCCAGGTGGTCCTTCACGAGACATCCAACGCGGTTGAGATGCACATCGGCCAATTCGCCACGTGTCTGGGAATCACGGCTGCAGTGGGCATCCAAGGTGGCAGTGGTGAAGGTGCGTACGGTCCGGCGGCATACAACACCGGTGAATTCGAAATCGACGATCTGGCCTTCCGGTATGCGCCAGACGGGGACACCCAAACTCAGCTGGTCTACCTCGTGGACGATCAGATCGTCGGCCAGGGTGACAGTCTGAGTGTGTGCATTGAGACGGCCACCGAAGTGGTCATCGGGGCGAATTTCCCGGAGATTCTCCCGCCCCCGCCCACTCCCGGAAGCTGTGACGCCATTCCGGAGGAGGCCTGTGACACGACCATGGGCTATGATTTCAACCTGAGTGCCAACCAGACGGGGTCCTTCAACTTCCCTTTCGAAGGAGAATTGCTCGGCTTTGCCGTGACCAACAATTGGACGCCAGCCGGAGGCAGTTGGCCGGGGGACATGTCCATGTCCATTTGTGACCCGACGGGTTCGTGCGGTGTGATTGAAGGGTTCAGTTACGATTTGCCTGGCACCCTCGTTGGAGACTGGCCATTCAACTGGAATACGACGTCCGGCGGCTTTTACGAAGCTTGTTTCGCGGTGTCTTCCGGATTGTTGGAAGGCGATGGCAACTGGACCTTGACGGTGCAGAACGCATGGGGTGGCTCAGGTTCCAACGTCAATTTTGAAGGCTCGGTCACACTCTTTTACCTGTGCGATCTCGAACCGGAGGAGCCGGACACCTCGGCTTTCATGGCGCAGGATACCGTGCTGATCGAATTCAATTTCGAGTCCCAGACAGCGGACTTCAGCATCCTCGATGCTGCGGGCAACCCATTGGATGTGCTGTGTTCCGGAGATGAGCCCGCAGAGTTGATGCCCGGCACACCGGGTGGAACCTGGGAGGCCAGCTGCCTCGGGTGCTTGGCCACGCCAGGCGAGATCGATCCAACCCAGGTCGCACCAGGCACGCTGGAGGTGAGCTACACCATCGTGGGCGACTGCGGAGAAGTGACGGAGGTCCAAGAGGTCCAAGTGGGCCTCACCCCGAATGTCAACACCGGCAATGTGGGCGCCCTCTGCCCGTTCTCAGACCCCGTTCAGCTCGTGGGTACGCCTGGCGGTGGTACGTGGGCAGCGGATTGTGGAGGCTGCATCACCCCGGAAGGGGTGTTCGACCCGGCTGCTGGAGCGGGCACATTTGCGGCAGAGTACACGTTTGGCACGGTGTGCACCTCGACCGGAACGGTGGAGGTCAATGTTGGAGAAGCGGTGGCCGCTGACCTCGAAGACCTCGCGTATTGCGAGTCCATCGGTGCGGTGCAGCTCGACGACGATGGGCTGGCCGGTACGTGGACCGCGGATTGCGGAAATTGTGTCCAAGCGTCGGGAACCTTCATCCCACCTGGGCCGGGCACCTATGGTGTCACCTTCATGCCGGGCGCAGGTTGTGGTGTCGAGAGCTCGGCCACCATTACCGTAGATGAGAGTCTGCCCATCGGCAGTTCGAATGTGCCGGAGGAAATTTGTGTCAATGGCGATGTTCTCGAGTTGCAGGCCGATGTGCCAGGAGGGACATGGAGCGCCAGTGGTTCCGGATTGAATGGAGCGGCCTTCAATCCCGCGGCGGCGCCCCTGGGAACGTCGGTCTTGAGCTACACCGTGGAGAATGGAAGTTGCACCAACAGCGCATCTTTTGCGACGGCGGTCTTGCCCATTTTGTCGGTGACACTCGAAGAAGAGGATCCGTTTTGCGTGAACAATTCCGGTGGGGGATTGAATGCGACGGTGGACTTGGATGCCGAGGCCGTGTGGTCCTCGGTACCGAACCTGGTTTGGTCCGCGGACTGCGGTGGATGCATCAATGGCAACGGGGTGTTCGATCCAGGTGATGCAGGAGAGGGCACCCATACGGTGACCGTGGAGTATGATGACGACCTCGGCTGTTCCACCTCGGCCAGCATCGACATTCTCGTGGCCCCGGCTGTGGACGCGACCATCGACGCCATTCCAGACCTGTGCGAGTCGGCAGCCTCGACCGTGTTCAGTGCGGCTGACAATGGCGGCACCTGGACCGCAAACTGCGGGTCGTGCATCACACCGGCGGGGACGTTCGACCCCGGCATTGGTGCCGGCAACTACACCATCACCTACACCATTTCCGATGTCTGCACGGACGTGGATGCCGTCCAAATCACGGTGGTCCCACAGCGGGATGCGACCATTCTCGTCGACGTGCCCAACGACGAGCTGTGCATCGGCGTGGATGAGTGGCAATTGGGCGCCATCTGGGCAGGTGGGGTCTGGAGTGCAAACAGCGCGTCAGGCAACGAGAGCATCGGGTCCGAGTCTGGGCTGCTCAACCTTCAGGCAGCGGGTGTGGGACCAGTGACGGTCACCCACGTGCTGGAGGGCCTCTGCGGCGATTCCGACACCCACGTTCTGGACATCCTCGCCTGTGAGGTGGAGCTCGTCAACATCTTCACGCCCAACGGGGACGGAAAGAACGACCGCCTCGTGTTCCGCTACATTGAATTGTATCCAGACAACCAATTGACGGTGTACAACCGCAATGGCGCCGTCGTATACGAAGCCGAAGGCTACGACAATGAATGGGACGGAGATGGGGCCTCAGATGGAACGCACTACTTCGTCCTGCGTCTGCCGGAGGGGGTCCAGCATGCGGGTCACCTGATGATCCAGCGCTAACGCGCCGCGGTGCACCGCTGGATGCGGTCATTGCCTCCCTGCTGACTCGCCTGTGAGGTATTGCTCTTCAAACGCCGTCCGGCGCAGGGAAGTGCGCAGCTTCCACAAGGCTTCCTCCTGGAATTGCATCAGGGAAATCACGACATGCGCGGTCACTTCGTCGCCGGCATGTTGGGCCTCCGTTACCAGGAGCCTTTCCTCCTTCAGGATGTGCGAAATGGATTCTCGAAGCATCCGCGTACAAGAGCGGTAGTGGAGCACCCCGTCGGTCGCTTGGATCGTCGACAACTCGAGGCACTCCGCCATGGTCGAGATGGGGCGGGCCTCCAAGCAGCGCACCCGTTTTCCGAGGGCCTCGGAGGCCTGTTCGGCATGTTCAATGAACGGTGGAAGCATGTCCATCATCGCCGGGACCTGTTCCCCCCAGCCATTCCAACGGGCACTGCGCGCATTGAACCGCAACATCTCAAAATCTGCGAGAAGCCGGTTGATTTTGGGCACCAGGCGGTCTGCCCAGCTGCGGTCGAGTTGGTTGGAGAGGGTGGGGTTCATCGTGGTCATCGCGGTGAAGGTTGTGTGAAACGGAGAAGCAGGCAGGAAGGTGATGGGATTGTCCCTGGGGGACAATGACGGATGTCATGCGCGTCGCTGATGTTGGTCAATCGGGGTGGAGTGATGAACTTGAATGGGGCTTGTGATGTAGCTTTCTCGAATCACAACAGCATGAAGTTCACCCTCCGTCCAGCCGCCTTGACGGCCTTTCTCGTCGCCACAACGGTCGCCCTCCTCTCCAACTCGAGCGGGGTCGCTCACCAACAGAACAAGGACCGCACCGGTGCACCTGGCAGCGACAATACGTGTCAGCAATGCCACGCGGGTGGCAGTTACGCCCCCACGGTTCAAGCCTTCCTCGTCGTGGATGGGGCCATTGAAGTGCCCAATTACATTCCGGGCGCCGTCCACAGTCTCATGGTTCAGGTGAACAGCACAGGCAGCCCAGCGGGGTATGGCGTCCAGGGGACTGTGCTGCTGGCGGACAACAGCAATGCTGGCGAGCTGGTCGATCAGGATTCCGGCGATTGCATTTGGTTGGATGAGGTGGATGGCCGCCACATTTTCGAGCAAAACGACCTCTGTTCCTCCGGCATGTTCGAGGTAGAATGGGTGGCTCCGCCCGCGGGCAGCGGACCGGTGACCGTGTATGTGGCCACCGTCACGGCCAATGGCAACAGCACATCTTCTGGCGACGTTTTCGAAGGCGCCCAATTCCAATTCAATGAGGGCGTAGTGGGTGTCGCCGAGGCCGATGTTGATCCCGTTCGCATCTCGCACAACGCCGATGGTGAACTGGACCTCATTTTGGAAGGGCCCACGGATTGCGCCGTGTTTGGAATGGATGGTCGCATCCTCTTCGATGGCGCTTTGCCGACGGGCCGCCACAGCCTGGCTGTCGGGCAGTCGGGCTGGATCGTGGTACGCTGTGTCACCTCGAATGGACGTACATTCACTCAACGCATTTGGACCAACGCATGAACACTTTGACTTCCCGATGGCTGCCCCTGATGGCGGCCCTTCCTTTTCTGATCGCAAGCTGTGGACCCAGCGCCCCCTCGAACGAGGATGTGGCAGCAGGGGATGGTGCAGAACAAGTGGTGGATGAGACTGCGGACGAAGTGCTGACGGTCGTCAACAGCTTGTTCCAAGCCATGCAAGCCCGGGACTCCACCCGAATTCGGATGACGCTTCATCCTGATGCGGTGTTCACCAGTGTCAATTTGACTGGGGATGAAGCCACCATTGGCCGTGTTGAGGGCGATGCCTTCGCTTCCTCCGTCGGCCAGCCCGGCCCAGCATATGTGGAGCGCATGTTGGACCCCAGCGTCGAGTACGATGGAGACTTTGCCCATGTCTGGACCTACTACGACTTTCACATTGCGGACTCCCTGAGCCATTGTGGTCACGACGCCATCCAGTTGGTGCGAAACAACAACGGGGCTTGGCGCATTCTGGGCATCACGTACACGCGCACGGCCTGCAAGTAATTTGGGCATCATGATCTTCCGCTCCAGTATCCTGCTGTTGTTCACCATCCTGTTGGCTGTACCTGGGGTCGCACAGGATGACAACATTGACGCCAAGTCCGTGCTGAAGCTCAACCTGAGCGATTGGTATTGGGCCCGGTATGAACTGGGCTACGAGCACGTGCTCAACGAGTCCACTTCGGTCCAATTCTCGTTTGCGGGCATTGGGGCGGAGGAGGACCGCTCCGCATACTACTTCAACAATTTGCTGGGCACCGATGCCCAATCGGATTTGCACGTGGTGCACGGTGGTTGGCGTTTCACCCCTGAGATCCGGCGTTATGCTTGGGTGTACGGCGGCATGCCCGAGGGCGTTTACGTCAGCGTGCAGGGACGTGTGGAGAATTGGGCCCTCACCATCGATGAGGACACCGACGATGTCAACGGATTTCCCGCGGCACAATTCCAAGGAGAGCTGGACGGCCGCTACACCCTCTTTCATTGGGGAGGCGGTGTCATGGTGGGGTACCAGTGGTACAGCGACAATGGCATCAGCATTGAACTCTACACTGGCCCCATGTTCCGCAGCTACACGCGAACCTGGACGCCGGATGCTGCATTGACAGACGGGGAAACCGAGGCGTCGGAGGACAGTTTGGAGCCCCGCGTCTTCAATGGGTCCAACTGGAACACCTACCTCACCGCCAACAGCGGTCCGGGATGGAGGTTCGGTTTGACGGTCGGTTTGGGGCTTTGACCCCCCTGGATGACGAAAGTCATTCGCCCGGGTGACTTGGGTCACTGTCCCTGCGCAAAGTCCTGCCCACATTCCAGTCTGAACATTGGCAATGCGTCAAACGCGCATGACAAGACAGGTTTTGGTTTGGTGGCCCGGGACGAACGCGTTCCGGGCCATCTCTTTACACCACAGTTAGGAAGTAGATTCGAATCATGAAGAACCGCAAAACGCTGCGCGTAGTCCTGCCCCTCGGTGCCGCCATTCTCGCCGGGATCGGCTGGCTTTTGCTGGAGCGTCCCCACCGCGATGTTGCCGAGGAGCAAGCCCAGTTCAAAATGGTGCCGGAAGAGCTGGCGTCCGCCTTGGCCCAGGGCGATTCCACGGCACAATCGTATTTGAACGCCGTGGTGGAGCTGTATGGCGTGGTGGCATCGGACGATGGACAGCGCGTGACCCTCGAAGGGGGGGTGGTCGGAGCATGGGACACAACGCGCTCTCACCGCACGTTGCAAGAGGGTGAACTTCTGCGCCTCAAAGGCAGGGTGACGGGGTATGACGATTTGTTTGAAGAGGTCCGAATGGATGGCATGGTCATGGTTGAGGAAGGATCCTGATGCGATTGACCTCTCTTTTCCTCTTGGCTTGCTTGGCCATGACCGCCCGAGGTCAGCGGAGTGCAGCGCCATACTCCTTTGAATGGGAGGTGGTCGCGGTGGACAGCATTCCGGGCATGACGACCGTTCGGCTGTATGCCGTCTTGGTCAACCCTGGCGATTACCTGACGTCGGTGTCGGGCTGGGATGAAATGGATGGGCGCGTCGAGACCACGACGTCGTTTTACCAAGATCCCGATGGATGGGCCACACCCAACAACAACAACCCCTTGCTCTATGACATTTTGCCGACCCTCCGGTACGATTCCTGGGTGACCATCGGCATTGATGCGGCCCCCATCGGGGCAGAGGGGGAGATCCCAGTGGGCCTGTTTCCTCCAGAGACGAGCTTTTGGGTGGACGAATTTGAAGCGGGAGGCGACCTCGTCATGGACATCGATGGCGCTTGGTTCGTTACCCTCGGGAGTTCCAACGGAACGGCAGGAGAGGACCTGCGGGTATTGGTGGGTCAATTCACCACGGATGGGGTCATCTCCGGTTACTTGAATCTTCAGGTGTTTTCCAATGGGGTGGCTTCGGATGAATTCATGGACGATGTCCACAGCATCTTGATTCCAGAATTTGACGCTGGTGCGCTGTCCGAAGTGTCGGAGCGGGAGGGGATGTCATGGGCGACTCAATCTGCAAACGACGGAGGCTACATGCATGTGGTCGGAGAGCCTTGTCAGTGGACGCTTTTTGATCTTTCAGGCCGAGAAGTGGAGTCCGGTTGGGCTCCGAATGGCCGGTTTATTTCGCGAGGGGGCATCCTTCGACTGACAGGCGGCCATTCCGGTCGGGTGATTCGACGGTGGTTTCCTTGAGGCCAGCCAGCGAACCTTCTGTCTGAATATGCGGTTGATGTAACGGGTGTGACACAGCCCATAATGTGTGTGCCCCATATTTGAAACACCGATGAATCGCGAAACAGTACGCAAACAATGGTTGATTCACGGCACTGCCGGTTTTCTTCTGGTGGGTGCAGGGGTCTCTGTCATTTGTGACGCAGCCATACGGCGTCTCTCAGAATCCCACTGGGAGCTGTGGTTTGGAGAAGGAACGGTGGGCTTGGTTCTGTTGATGTCCGGATTGGCTTTCTTCGGAAGTGCGGTTCGGTACATGGTTCACATGGACCGCATTGCAGAATACTCGGACCGCCGCGCCCGGCAACGGGCGAGAAAGCAAAACGCGCGTCGTCAACAGGAACGCGATGTCGCGTCTGCGGAGCAAGCCGAAAAGCGAAAGCAGGATTTGTCGCCTGCGGACATGTTCAATTGAACGCCCGCGACGCACTGTAAAGTGAAAAAGGCGCCACTTGGCGCCTTTTTCATGGAAGTCTGTCCCGTATTCAGAGGTGGATGACTTCGTCGTAAGCTGCGGCTGCGGCTTCCATGACCGCCTCGCTGAGGGTGGGGTGGGGGTGAACCGTCTTGATCATTTCATGACCGGTGGTCTCCAGTTTGCGGATGGCCACGATCTCAGCGATCATTTCAGTGACATTGGCGCCAATCATGTGACCGCCCAAGAGTTCGCCGTACTTGGCATCAAAGATGAGCTTGACGAAGCCGTCCTTGTGGCCGGCTGCACTGGCCTTTCCGGAAGCACTGAATGGGAACTTGCCGACCTTGATGTCGATGCCTTCCTTCTTGCAGTCCTCCTCGGTCTTGCCCACGCTGGCCACTTCTGGGAAGCAGTAGGTACATCCGGGAATGTTGCCGTAGTCCAGGGGCTCCACATCGTGGCCCGCGATCTTCTCGACGCAGAGGATGCCCTCCGCGCTCGCCACGTGGGCGAGGGCCGGTCCGGGAACGCAGTCTCCGATGGCGTAGTAGCCGGGGATGTTGGTCTTGTAGAAGTCGTCCACAATCAGCTTGCCCCGATCGGCAGCAATGCCCACTTCTTCGAGGCCGATGCCGTCGATGTTGGATACGACACCCACGGCGCTGAGCACCACATCGGCATCGAGTACTTCCTCGCCCTTCTTGGTCTTGACATGGACTTTGCAGCCCTTGCCGGAGGTGTCGACCCCAGTGACTTCGCTGGAGGTCATGATGTTGATGCCCGACTTCTTGAAGCTGCGCGCGAGTTGCTTGCTCACCTCCTCATCCTCGACCGGGACGATGTTCGGCATGTATTCGACGATCGTGACGTCCGTGCCGATGGCATTGTAGAAATAGGCAAACTCGACGCCGATGGCACCGGATCCCACGACGACGAGTTTCTTCGGCTGCTTGTCCATGGTCATGGCCTCGCGGTATCCGATGATTTTCTTTCCGTCCTGCGGGAGGTTGGGGAGCTGGCGGCTGCGGGCGCCCGTGGCAACGATGATGTGGTCGGCTTCGACCACTTGTTGCCCGCCATCGGCGTCCGTGACTTCCACCTTCCGGCCCGGCATGAGTTTGCCGTTGCCCATGATCACGTCAATCTTGTTCTTCTTCATGAGGAACTGGACGCCTTTGGACATGCCGTCTGCAACACCACGGGAGCGGGAGACCATGCCGGTGAAGTCGACCTTGGGCTTGGCCACGTTGATGCCGTAATCGCCGGCGTGTTCGATGTATTCGAAGACGTTGGCACTTTTGAGGAGGGCCTTGGTTGGGATGCATCCCCAGTTGAGGCAGATGCCCCCGAGGGCTTCGCGTTCGACGATGGCGACCTTCATGCCGAGCTGGGAAGCGCGGATGGCGGTCACGTATCCTCCGGGGCCACTGCCCAGAACCAGAATATCGTACTTCATGATCGGTGTTTCGAAAGGCGAAAATAGGGGCCGTATCTTAGGGTTCATGCGC
>CALBSW010000002.1 GCA_937967465.1 uncultured Flavobacteriales bacterium | reverse complement strand
TGATCAACATCGTGCCCCACTGTCACCTCATTGGCGTGAGTTGGGAGGTGTTCGCCACATCGGCCAACGGCAACGACACCATTCCGCTCATCTCCATTCCTGAATGGGATTTCAATTGGCAAGGGTTCTTCACCTTCCCCACCCTGACGAAGATTCCGGCGGGGTACACGATCGAGGCCATCGCGGCCTACGACAACACGGCGGACAATCCGTTCAACCCAAGCAGTCCGCCGCAGAACGTGGTGTACGGGGACAACACCGAGGACGAGATGTTCTTTGTGTTTGTGGATTACGTGCCCTACGAAGAGGGAGATGAAAACATCTCGTTGGAGACGCCCCTGCTGTCCGGCATCGGTGCGCTCGATCCGGAAGGGCCTCTCGTTTCATTGCAACCCAACCCGAGCCGAGGCAACCTGCAATTGCTGGCAGACCCCTCCTTCATCGGGAGGACTTGGTCCGTCTTAGACCTCGGTGGCCGGGTGCTCGTCGAAGGGGCTTTCCGTTCGGCCAACCAGCAACTGGACTTGACGGGGCTGAAAGACGGCGTCTACCTCTTCCGGTCGGAAGACGGTGTCGAGCGCATCGTCATCCAGCGCTGAACGCCCAACCTGAAGCGCCTGTCCAATGGTGGGTCAGGTCGCCTTGTCGCTCGATTCCACCGGGCGTCAATGCGTCGATGCGGACTTCGCCGGATGCGTGCAGAACACGCCAACCGGCAGATCCGGCGTCGAGGGCGACTCCCACATGTGTGACGGACTCCTGCCCTTCCTTGTGGAAGAACACCAGGTCGCCGTGTTTGAGGTCGCTCCAGCCACTGCGGTGCCCGGTGGACGCCGCCCATTGCTGGCTGGCGTCCCGCGGGATGTCCATTCCACACAGGGCTCCCGCAAGCTGAGTGAGTCCGCTGCAGTCGATGCCGAGGATGCTTTTTCCTCCCCACAGGTAGGGCGCTCCGAGAAATTGCTGCGCAGCGATCACGACATCCGCAGGCGGATTTGGCTTGTGGTCCGGAAAGGCCAATTGGGGCAGGCGCGACCCTGCTGGCAGGTGCAACGTCTGCCCTGCCCAATCTACGGGAGTCAACGGGGCGGTCAGGCGAAGGCATTCCCCGTCAAAGGCCTGAATGGCTTCAGGCGAGGTGTCCACGAGTTTCGGGTCGATGAACCCTTGGTAGCCGTCTTGATCCAGGCGAATGGATGCCCAGTTGTCCTGCCCCTCCACGGGCTGGATGTCGACGCGTTCCCCAAACATGGCTTGGGTGACGAGTTCAGCAGGGTCTGCAGGGCGGGACCGCACCGGCGCCAAGGGAACGCGAATGACCCCTTCCATCAGGCTCCGCAGTCCACCACCATGGCGCTCGCGCCACCGCCGCCATTGCAAATGCCCGCCGCACCGTAGCGCTTTCCGTGCCGCTTCAGGGCGTGGATGAGCGTGACGACAATGCGGCTGCCAGAGCTGCCGAGGGGATGTCCCAGAGAGACGGCCCCACCGTGCACGTTGACCTTCTCGGCATCCAATCCGAGCAGCTTCACGTTGGCCAGACCCACAACGGAGAAGGCCTCGTTGAGCTCCACCAAATCCATTTGGTCCATGCGCATTCCGGCTCGATCCAGGGCGATGGGCACCGCTTTGGCGGGCGCTGTGGTAAACCACTCCGGCTCGTGGGCCGCGTCTGCATTCGCCAGGATGGTGGCGAGGGGCGTCACACCCAGTTCGGCCGCCTTTTCAGCCGACATCAACACCAGGGCGCTGGCACCGTCGTTCAGGGTGCTGGCGTTGGCCGCGGTCACCGAGCCCTCCTTGTCAAAGACAGGGCGCAGGGCCGGAATCTTCTCCAGCTTCACGTTGCGGAACTCCTCGTCCTCAGTGACCATGACCGGATCGCCTTTTCGCTGCGGGACTGGCACAGGCACCACTTCGTCCGAGAAGGCGCCGCCTTCCCAAGCGGCGGCGGAACGCCGGTAGCTTTCGATGGCGAAGGCGTCCTGATCCTCTCGGCTGAATGCGTGCTCCTTGGCGCAGAGTTCGGCACAGAGGCCCATGTGGTGGTTGTGGTACACGTCGGTCAAGCCGTCGAGGACCATGCCGTCGACCGCTTTGAGGTTGCCGAGCTTGACGCCTTGACGGCCATTCAAGTAATGCGGCACCTGGGACATGTTCTCCATGCCGCCCGCCACGGCCACGTCGATGTCGCCCAAGGCAATGGCGTTGGCTGCGAGGTGAATGGCCTTCATGCCACTGGAGCAGACCTTGTTGACGGTCGTGCAGGGCACAGTGTCGGGGATGCCGGCTCCAATGGCGGCCTGACGGGCCGGAGCTTGGCCGAGTCCGGCCTGGAGCACGTTGCCCATGAAGACTTCGTCCACTTGTTGCGGAGCAATGCCTGCAGCTTCAATGGCGGCCGAAATGGCGGTGGACCCCAGTTTCGGGGCGGGAATGCTGGACAGGGCGCCGAGAAAGGAGCCCATGGGGGTCCGCTTTGCAGCGGCCACGATCACGGTTCTGGTCATTTCAGAATAAGGTGGGTTTGCAGGGCGCAAGATACAGGACCCCTGCCCTGTGGATTGGCATTCGTTGGGAAGGCAGAAAGACTGCTGGGCCTTTTTGGCACGGGCTTTGTCATCTACCTACCAGCTCGTAGCAGCGAGATATGGTTCAAAGCGCAGGCATCGCCTGTGCAGATTTGGTTAAGGTTGAAGCGCCCCGAAACGTCGGGGCGTTTCTCATTTCACCACCCGGAGGAATTCCTTGGGCATGCGGGTTTTGACCTCCCACATGGCATCGAGCGTTTCATCGGTCATGACCGCCCGGAAGAGGTGCACACCTTGCCGCCCCAATGGATCCGGAGCCTCCTGGCCCAAGCCACAGACCATGCAGTTGTGGTGGCGCAGGCCCGGCAAGATGTCCGGGATGTCCTGAAGGCCAGCTTGGACGCGCAGAATGGTGAAACGACCGCCGCTGCGCATTTTCCGGAAAGGGAACTTCTTGGCAGAGTACTTCTCCCCGGGTTTGCGACGGGCACTGAATTCCCCGTCTTCTGGCATTTCGCCTTTCAACAGCAGGTAACTCTCGAATCGGAATTCGCCCCACTTCTCCTGCAGTCTGCGACGCAAGGCGATGTCCCTCACCACCACGGCGATGCCGCTGCTGTCCTTGTCGAGCAGGTTGACGAAGTGCACCGGGCGCTCGGGATTGCCCTGCTCCAGGTCCCGGGCGATGAGGAATTCCTTGACCCGAGTGAAGCTGGTGTCCACCCTTGGATTCGGAGAAGCGGCGACCCAGCCCGCGGGCTTGAGGTAACACAGCAAGTCATGGTCCTCGTACAGGATTTCAAACGGCAGGTCGTCCGCAGGGCGAATGGACTTGGGAGCGTCCGCCCGCTCCAGCTTGCGGTCCTCCTTCGATTCGGGCGCAGAAATCTCTTGCCCCACTTTGACGATGGTCGAGGGGATTTTGACCTGTTCATCCGATACACGGACGCTGCCCCCTTTGATCAGGTTTCGGGCGGCTGTGGTGCTGCCCAACTGAAGCTCGGAACGGACCAAAGCGTGCAGTGGGGCTTCGATTTCAGCGATCCACCGGCGGTAGACCGTTTTGGGACGGGGAGTGCGTTGCGCCATTTGGAGGCGCAAGATGCACCCGTCCCCTTCATTCTGAGCAGAAGGTCCCGTACAATGCCAACAACGCCAGGATGTCATTGGCAGAAACGGCTCCGTCTCCCGTGATGTCCTGCGTGCAACCACTGCTGCATCCGAACTCGGTCAACGCCGCCAGGATGTCTGTGGCACCATGAACGCCATCGCCATCCAGGTCGCCAGGACACGTGGGGTCGGGACAAGCGTAATTGCAGCTTCCATCCTCCACGCCAGCGGCTGGATTGAAGTTGCAAGCTGCAGGATCCGTGCAGCCGGACAGCGCTTCTCGTGGAAGGCAAAACGCGAGTGAAGCGGCACTGCCAAAGTCTGCGGGCAGTCCAGGCTCCGTTGAAGGCCAAACTTCGCCGCCTTGGATCGAGTGAATGGCGAATTGACCCGACATGCCGCAGTCGTCGCTGCTCCACCCATTGCCGCCTTGGTCGTGAAACACCACATCATGGCAACCATGTGTCAAGCAGAGGGTGTCCACCGTCAATGTCTCAGGCTGGAAATGCTGCCTTTGGGCGCGTTCTGTTCCAGTGCTGTCAAAGAGGGCCCATGCCGACTCCAAAGGCCTGCAATCCGCAGTGGTGTGAAACAGCACGGGGCCATGTCCCGTCCGGTGCTCCCAAATGGCCGATGCCACATCGTTGGAGGCCACCGCATCCACCCCAGGCATCAAGTCGCCATTGCTCCAGTTGCCATTGACCCCCACCACGCTGAGCAGCCGCGCTGTGCATTCACTCCCCCACGCCACATCCCCTGGCAAGACGTCGTCCCAAGGCAATGCGGCCACCCGATTCGGCGGCAGGATGAAGCCGTAGTTCATCGTGTCCGTCTCATTCCAAAGGACAGTGGCCGCCACGAGGGTGTCCGCTCCTGCATTCCGGAATTCCAACTTGACCCGGGGGATGGCGCCGCAGGTTTCCGGGGCAGCGCCCAGAATGCGCATGCAGGCCCCATCCCGTTCTGGGACTTCGTACAATGGTGCCCGCCACAAGCCCCGCCCATAAGTGGACATCAGGAGTTCACCTGTGCTGTAGCGGATGCCCAGCTCCGTGCACACCACTGCGGGCAGGCCTTCCTTGTAGGGCGTCCACCCCTCTCCTTCTGAAGGAAGGACGTACACGCCTGCATCGGTTCCAGCGTACAGGTTGCCTGAGGCAGTGTCGAGTTCCAACACGTTGACCGGCAAAGCGGGCAATCCGTCGCCCACGGAAGTCCAGGATTGGCCGCTGTCTGCAGTGAACCACACCCGTTCATCCGCGTCGTATCCACCAAAGGAGAGCCAGAATCGGGCGGCATTGAACGGGTCAATGAGGACGTCCGTCACAGGCAATCCGGGGAGGCCAGAGATGGCGGCCCATGTCGACAGGTCCGTGGTCAGGAATGCCTGGGTTGTTCGGGCCATGATCGCCACTTGTGAATCCGATTCCGCCAAGGCGAGCACTTCCATTTCAGAACCCGGGATGGCATCGGTTTGGCTCCATGTCCCGCCATCGTCATCTGTCCAATACAACCTGTGTTTGGCCACGAAAATCCGATTCGGGTTGCCCGGCGCAAAGGACATCGGGGTGTCCCAGTCCCCCCGCTCATCGACACCCACTCCGTTCGACGAGATCCATTCTTCCCAACTCCATCCAGCATCCGTGGACCGATAGGTTCGCCCGAAGTATTCCGCAGCGTAGAGGCGCTCCGGATTTGCCGGGTCCACCATACAGTGGAAGCCGTCAGCGCCAATGACCCTGGCATGGGCCCGACGGTCCAGGAGGTTGACCCCATTGTCCTGCCAGCCGGACAGCCAGCGGGTGCGATCCTCCTCCGAGAACGCAAAACGGAACACCTGACCAATGTCGAGTCCCCCGCTCAGGTCCTCGACCGCGCCATCCCGCAGCCGAGATATGCCGCCATCGTGCGCGCTGACAATGTCCTGCGTGCCGGACAGGAACATGACCGCGTGGTGGTCCGCATGCACCTCCGGGACATCCTCCGCACCGAACCAGTGGCCAATGCACTGCCACTGCATGCCACCATCCCACGTTTCCCAGAGGTTGACACCACCAGCGACCACATGGTTGGCGTCCATCGGGTCCGCCGCCAAGGCGAGGTCATAAAAACCTTGCCCGCCAAAGTCTGAGCCGTCCACGGTCCAGCCGAGGAGATTGGGAACGTTGTCGATTTCTGTGAAGGTCTGCCCAGCGTCCGTGCTCCGATAGACCCCGCGAAGACCCTGCGTGCTCGATCGTGCGGCGATGGCCCACACGTCATTGGGTGCCGCTGGTGAGGCAGCGAGCGTGATGCGGCTCACCACAAATGAGCTGGGCAATCCGGACGCCAAGGTCCAATTCCACCCTCCGTCCGTGGAGCGATACACCTTGCCCGGACGTTCTGCCGCATACCAGATGGCGGAATCGACGGGGTGCGGGATGAGATCCGAAAAAAGTCCCTCCAAGGTCTGCTCGAATGTGGCTCCATCATCCGTGCTGATCCACAGACCATTGGAAGCGGCAACCAGGATGTGGTCCGGTGCGCCGGCCTTGCGGTGCACGCGTTGAACGGTCTCGGTTTGGGACAAGTCCATCGACAGACCGGTGGGGTCCCAAGTGGCTCCGCCATCCTGGCTTTGCATCAGGCCAATCGCATAGGCACTGCCAAAGTCTCCATCACCTGTGGCGGCGAGAAGCCGAAGGGTGTCTGTCGGATGAAAGGCCACGTCGGACACGCCCATGCCGGCCCAATCGGCTTCGCCAACCAACGCCCACTCTTGGCCAGAGTCACGGCTCTGCCAAACGCCGCCACTGGGAGCGCAAGCCACCCACCAAGACGTGTCTGAGGGATGCACCACCACCCGATTCACACGCCCTGCCCCGCCGATCAACGGGCGATGGGAAGGCGTGGCAGCTGTCCAGATGGGGGCAACGGGCGTCGTTCGCGCTCGAGCCCCTGCGCGCTCTGTGGCTGTTGCCTTCCACAGAACATCAGATTGGGGTTGGGTCGCGCCTTCGTACGCCCAGCGGTCACGTGCGAAAGCCCACCAGCGAAGAAATGGCTTGACTCCCTTGCCACGGGCCGCAATGCTGTCCGCCCAAGTGCTGTCAAATTGGGCCTTGGCCAGAACCAGGTCCTCTCCGCTGTGGAGTGCCTCACCCCAATGCTGTGCACTCAGGGTGCTGGGCATCCACAAACACAGTGCGACCACCAACATCCAGCTGGTCACATTCGGCTGTGCTCGTTTCCAATGTGCGGAGTTCATGGTGTTTCGGAGATGGGCATTCCTTCGTTTGCCCGGGGGGCAGGCCAAGAAGGGTCACCTCCTCTCCCCTGCCTTCACCAGCATCACTGCGGACAGGCCACACCAAATGTCGTCAATGCGAAGAGGATGTCGCTCGCGCCCACCAACCCGTCTTCATCCAGGTCAGCGGGGCCGCAATTGGAATAGCAACCAAAGGAGGACAGCAGGACGAGAATATCAGATGCTCCGCGAACCCCATTGCCATCCAAGTCGCCAAGGCAAGCGGGCTCAAAGGCATCGCAAATGCCATCTCCATCGGTGTCCTCGAGGCACTCCCCGGAACAATCGTACTCCGGCTCGGGGAACACACAGTTTCCAGGGTCCGTCGCGTCGACGTTGTAATTGCAAGCCGATTCGTCCTGACATCCCACGACTTCAAAGGGGTCACACACCCCGTCGCCATCGGTGTCGACGAGACAATTTCCGTCGCAATCATATTCGGGCTCCGCGTAGTTGCATTCACCCGGATCCGTCGCGTCCGCATTGTAATTGCAAGCCGATTCATCCTGACATCCGGGGATTTCTTGCTCATCACAGATGCCGTCGTTGTCAGCGTCATTCAAACAACGCCCCACGCAGTCCACGACCGACTCGCCATCGACAATGCTCTCCGGAAACAAATCGCCTGGCGATTGGCAATCCCCACTGTCGATCTGGGCCCCCGGATCGTAGTTGCAGTAGCTCGGGTCCGTGCATCCGGCGCAGCTTTCATAGTCACAACTCCCATCGTCCATGGTGGCGTTGTCATCGTAGTTACAGGCGCCCGTGTCGATGCATCCTGGGATCTCCACTTCATCACACACACCATTGGCATTGACGTCGTTGAGGCAGGCGCCGTCGCAATCGACATAGGTCTTGTTGTAGAGGTCCACGGGGAATGTGCAGCTGCCATCGTCAATGGTGGCGTCGAGGGTGGTGTTGCAGGCCTCGGGTGAGGTGCAGCCCTTGCAACTGTCGTAGTCGCAGCTTTCGTCTGGAATGATGGCCTCAGCGTCGTAGTTGCACGCACTTCCATTGACGCAACCCGCGCAGGTCACGAAATCGCAGTTGCCGTCATCCAAGGTGGCTTCGGCGTTGAAATTGCACGCAGAGAAGTCGGTACACCCGGACACTTCTTCTTCGTCACACACGCCGTTTCCATTGGCATCATTGAAACACACCCCGTCGCAATCGACGAATGGGGATGGGTACAAATCGGCCTTGTACAAGCAGGTTTCATTGGAGGCCTGTGTGAAGGCGTCATCGTAGTTGCACGCTTCGGCATCCAGACAGCCGAAGCAATCAAACGTGCAGCTGTTGTCATAGATGGTGGCGTCCGGATCGTAGTTGCATGCTTGTGGAATCGTGCAACCCGAAGTCATGACCAACCCTTCACGGTCGACACCGCCGGTGGCCATTCCTTCCCCCTCGCAATCACTGAAGTCGCAGGACTCCACTTTGTAGAGGTCCGCATTGGGATCGTAGTTGCATGCGAAGCCGAGTGGGCATCCTGCACAGCTGATGAAGTCGCACGTACCGTCATCGACGTTGGCTCCGCTGTCGAAGTTGCAGGCCTTGGGGGAAGTACAACCGAGGTATTCGCATCCCGAGTTGATGTTGGCGCACGCCTCATAATTGTCGGCATTCACATCGGTGCAGCCGGGGATGCGCATGGCGGGCTCAAACGTGTTGGATGCACAGAATGCCAGTTTTTCTGAGGTGGAGCTCCCCTCCACCTGCACCTCGGAATTCAGGAAGGTGTTGTTGAGGAGGGTGAGCCCCACGCTGGATTGGAGCTGGACACCCCTTGCGTGCAAGTTGAAGTTGGACCCAGTCACGTCGATCGTGGATGCCGCGTCGGACTGAGCGACGCGGATTCCTGAGCCACCTGCATTTTCGAAAGAGGTCGCACTCACTGTGCTTGTGGTGACCGTGTTGGCCTCCAGGCGGAGGCCGGTCGAGTTGGCGCGAAGGTTGTTCCGTTCCACGCTCAGCGTGCCGGATTCTTGGACAATGCCGTCCTCGAAACGCGTGATTTGATTGTCTTCGGAAATCACATTGCCTCTGGCGACCAGACCGGTGGAGCCTGCGGCTTCTTCTCCCCGGAGGATGGAGTTCTGCAGGATGACACCAGCCGCAGTGTCGCTCACGGAAAGGGCAGCTCCAGAAGCCGTTGCGAATCGCAATCCGTCCAACGTGGGTTGTCCGGATGCCACAATGGCTCCTACAATGATGCTTTCTTCAGCACGCAGACCAGCACTGTCCGCTGGAATGCCGGCATTGGCCCCGTACAACGTCACATCCGTGTCGATGACCAATGGAATGGAGTCGTATTGGCCCGCCTCGATGTAGATCTCATCGCCGGGCGAAGCTGCATCGATGGCCGGCTGGATGCGCATTCCCGGGTAGACGATGCCGTTTTGGGTAATGAGGTCAAAGGAAATAAAGTCGGAAATGCTGCCCCCAAGCGTAGCTGCGATTTGGCGGACATCGTCGTTGTGGACCACAATGCAGCCTGTCAGCTCCCCCGGGGCTTCAATCACTTGTTCAAAGCCATCAGCTTGGATGTTCAGCGCGAATTCTGGGCCGATGCCCACAGGAAGGGTGGCCGCATCCACTTGAACCACAATGCCCCCGCCACCCAAGGCTTGCGGACCACCCAAATTCAAGGCGCCAGTGATGGTGATGTTGGAAATCTCCTGATCGTAATAGTTGGACGACATGATGGCGATGTCGCCAAAGCCATTGTCCGCACTGAAGACATTTTCAATCAGAACCTGATCACAAGTGCTGAGGGCCAAGCCAAAACCGATGGCACTGCCGACAACGGTGACGTTGCGAACGGTGTTCAAGTCTGGCCCCGTCAAACCATTGAGGTCAATGCAGGAGCGATCCGAGTCATACACCGCCACATCTTCGATGGTGACACCCGTGATGCCCGGTTCGCTGTGAATGGCAAAGTGGGGGTTGTCTCCTCCGGCCAACACGGTCAAGTGCTGAATGGTCACGTGGTCGCTACCCAGGGTGATGCCCCACCCCACTTCCTGCGTCACGTTGATGAGGTTGCCTCAGTCTGGATTGCCCAGGAGCGTCAAAGGTTGGGACAACGTCACGCGTTCGTTGAATGTGGTGGCCGCAAGCTGAAGCGTGTCCCCTGCATTGGCGTCGTTGACGGCGTCACCAATGGTGATGTAGGTCGATCCCGAGGAGAGATTGGTGACAGGCACAATTTGCCCAACCAGCGTACTGCTGAAGAACAACGATATAACTACAATGAGGTGCTTCATATCACCAATTGGTCGAATAAATATACAAAATATGCAGGCGAGCCAAGGCGGCGCCCGCTTCGACTACGGATGTACGGGCAGGGGGTTACAAAAAAGGGTGCCTCATCGGGCACCCTTCATTCCAAGCTGGCTCGCTCCCCCTCAAGGTCAATCACATTCGCTCGCGAAGACCGTCAGAAAAGCGAGGATGTCCGCTGAAGTGACGACACCATCGTCTGTCAAGTCCCCTTCTCCACACCCTGACAAGCAGCCGTACTCCGTCAGGAGAATGAGCAGGTCTCCTGCACTGCGGAGGCCGTCATCGTTCAAATCACCGAGACAGAACTCATCTTCATCGCAAATCCCATCATTGTCGGAATCCAACAGGCATGCGCCAAAGCAGTCCACATTGGCGCTCCCGTACAAGTCCAACGGATACAAGCAACTCCCGTCATCTTCTGTGGACTCGATCACATAATTGCACGCACCAGAATCCGTACAGCCCAGAATTTCATCGTTGTCACAAATCCCGTCACCATCGGTGTCCAGGCATGTCCCAAAGCAGTCAAAACCCGCATCAGGATATTCGCAACTGTTGTCCAAATCCGTGGCATTCGCGTCGAAATTGCAGGCGGTCGCATCGGTGCACCCCCCGATTTCCAATTCGTCGCAGACGCCATCGCCGTCAAGGTCACTGAGGCACGCTCCGTTGCAGTCTAGAAATTCAGATCCATGCAGAAGCGACGGTGTGGTACATGATCCGTCGTCTTGCGAGGCATAGGGGTTGTAGTTGCATGCGGTCACATCGGTGCATCCTGCGCAACTCTCGTATTCACAGCTGCCATCGTCAAATTCAGCCGCTCCGTTGTGGTTGCAGGCATCCGGATCCGTGCAACCTGCAAGTTCGTTCTCATCGCAAATCCCATCTCCGTCTACATCGTTGAGGCACTGACCATCGCAGTCGATGAGAAGGCTGTTGTACAAATCCAATGGATAGGTGCAACTCCCATCCTCTTCCAATGCCAGCGGAGCGTAGTTGCAAGCTTGTGGATCCGTGCACCCTTGACAGCTGTCATAATCACAACTGCCGTCATTCAAAGTGGCCCCTGGCACGTAATTGCAGGCCCCGGGGTTGGTGCACCCTGCGCAGCTGGCATCATCACATGAGCCATCATCATCCGTGGCCGCCGGATTGAAGTTGCAGGCGGTGGAATCCGTGCAGCCCAGTACTTCTTCTTCATCGCAAGTGCCGTCTCCATCGGCGTCATTGACGCAATTCCCGTCACAGTCCAGTGAAGCGTCAGTTGGGTAGATGCAGAAGCCAGATACGGTGGCTTCCGGTGCATAATTGCACGCTTCCGTATCCGCGCAGCCGATACAGCTGACATAATCGCAGTTGTCTGAGGGCTGTGTCGCTGTCGCGTCAAAATTGCATGCGGAGGCGTCCATGCACCCGGCACAACTTTCGAAGTCGCAGCTCCCGTCATTGTCCGTGGCGACAAGATTGTAGTTGCAGGCAGATTGGACGGTGCACCCGGCAACCTCGTCCTCGTCACACACTCCATCTCCGTCTTCGTCCTGGATGCAATTCCCTTGACAATCCACATGCGGCACACCAAATACATCCACCGGGTATTCACACCCTGCATCGTACAGCGCGGAACCCTCAAAATTGCACGCTGAAGGGTCCGTGCAGCCGACACAGGACGCATACTCGCAGGTGTCGTCGAGGACCGAAGCCGAGGGGTCAAAATTGCAGGCTAGACTGTCCGTGCACCCTGAGCACGACTCCGACTCGCAACTTCCATCGTCTTCGGTTGCATCGGAATTGAAGTTGCAGGCGGACCCGTCCGTACATCCTTGGATTTCCGCGCCGTCGCATGCGCCATCACCATCGGCATCGAAGAGGCATTGGCCGTCGCAATCCACATCGCTGGAGCCAAATATGTCGATCGGAGCCATGCAGGTGCTCGTGGACAGGGTGGCCGCCGGATCATAATTGCAGGCCGCAGGGTCCGTGCAGCCCGCACAAGAGTCGAATTCGCACTCTGCATCTTCCCCGAAGTTGCAGGCAAAGGGCAGCTGGCACACCTCTAGGAACATCATGGCCGCAGACTGACCATAGACGCAACCAAAGGTCAATTGCGGCAAGATGTCGGGGTCATAATTGGTCGCAGCGGGGTCTCCGCAGCACGTCAGATAGTCGCACAGGCTTCCATCGTGCACGGTCACAGTGGGGTCGTAATTGCAGAACCCTTCAATGGCGCACCCCGCGCAACTGGTGAATTCGCACGTGCCATCGTCGACGTCCGCTTCCGGATCATAGTTGCAGGCCGCGACATCCAGACATCCCCCAAACTGGCACATGCCGTCGTCTACAGTGGCCGCTGGATCGTAGTTGATGGCTGTTTCATCCTGACAACCCAACAGAATGCAGGACCCGTCATCGGTTGTCGCGTCTGGGTCATAATTCTCGGCCGCAGGGTCGGTGCACCCCCGACAGCTCAGGTAATCGCATGAACCACTTTGGGTGGCCAAAGGGTCATGGTTGCATGCCCGGGGATCCTTGCATCCGGCGCATGAAGTGAAGTCACATGTCCCGTCGTTGAAATTGGCCTCGGGCTCATAGTTGCAGGCGGCCTCGTCTGTGCACCCGTGGAATTGGCATGTGCCATTGTCCAGATTTGCCCCAGGATCGTAGTTGTCCGCATCGGGATTGGTACACCCGAAATACACGCAAGTCCCATCGTCGTATGTGGCGTCCTCATCGAAATTGAACGCTGTAGGATCCGTGCAGCCCCTGCAGGACTCAAATTCACAGTTGTCCGATTCGACAGTGGCCGTCGGGTTGTAGTTACAGGCTGTTGCCAATTGGCACCCGGCACAGCTCGTGAAGTCGCATGAGCCGTCGTCCTCGGTGGCCTCCGCGTGAACATCAAAGAACACGTCGTCGTGGTCGACACACCCGCCATACCGGCAGTCGGCACTGATTGTGGCACAGGGCTCATAGTTCAGGGCCTCCTCATCCATGCAGGCCACAATGGTGATGCTCGGATTCTCGAATACATTGTCCTGGCAGAGTTGTATGAGCATGGGGGGCTCCAGCCCCACGACGGGATCTTCGCTTTGCGAGAACGCATTGTCTTCAACGTCGAAACTGCAGTAGGATTCGAAATTCAAGACGTGTCGGTGGAGAAAGCCTGTGCACTGCTGCATGATCAAGCTGGCCAGTTCGTTCGTCTCCTGAAGCAGCACTGC
>CALBSW010000001.1 GCA_937967465.1 uncultured Flavobacteriales bacterium | reverse complement strand
GGCTGGGCATTCCCGAAGACCGCTACACCGTGGCCTTCCAGAGCCGGCTCGACAAAAAGTGGCTGACGCCCTTCAGCGACAAAGTCGTGGAGGAGCGGGCCAAGGCCGGGGACAAGCGCTTGCTGGTCTTCTCCCCCGCCTTTGTGGCGGATTGCTTGGAAACGACGGTGGAGATTGGTGAGGAATACGTCGAGATCTTCGAAGAGGACGGCGGCGAGCACCTGGACCTCGTGCCGAGCCTCAATGCGGAGGACGATTGGGCCGATGCGGTGACCCATCTGATCCGGCGCCATCTTTGAGGGTGCCCTCCATTGCACCATCCCTGCCCTTGCCGGACTTGTCCGGACTGGCCGACGACCGGCCTTGGCTCCTGCTCGATGCGGCCGGAGGCGCGGACCGTTTGCACGGCTTCCTGATCGCAGGGGTCACCCGCACCCTGGATCTGACCACCGCTGCACCGGACGTTGAAGACCGCATCTCCGAATTTGTAGGGCAAGCTCAAGGGCGGTGTTTCGGTTGGATCGGATATGACCAGCTCCGAGCCCACCCCCTGCTCGACTTGCCCGACCAACCGGAGGTCGCCGTTCACTTGCCCGTCGCCCATTGGGTGGAGCCGACCGGCGTGGTGGCCTTTGACGGCGTGGGGGCGGGTGCCCAACTCGATTGGTTGGTCCAACCCGGTTCTGCGCTTCAGCAGAAAATGGAAGTGGCCCTCCGTACCGTGCGCCCCGCTGCCGACATGCCGGATGGCCAACCCGTGGTCGGACAAAGTGGACTGGCCCACCCCACCTACCTCGACGCGTTTGCCACCGTTCACGGCCACATCCAACGCGGCGACATCTATGAATTGAACCTGTGTCGGGAGATCCACGGTTCCCTGCCCCAAGGCTGGTGTCCGGACACGGCATTCGACCGATTGACGTCCCGGACATCCGCCCCGTTTTCTGCCCGCCTGCACTGGAGCGGTGTGGACATCCTCTGCGCCAGTCCCGAGCGGTTCCTGCGCCGCGAAGGCGACCGGCTCATCAGCCAACCCATCAAGGGAACCGCCCCCCGCCATGCGGATGCGGAGCGCGATGCCGCGACGGCGGAGGCGCTGCGGACCGACCCAAAGGAGCGCGCGGAAAATGTGATGATCACCGACCTGGTGCGGAACGACCTCAGCCAGGTCGCCCAGCCTGCAACGGTGGAGGTCGAAGAGTTGTGCGGCATCCACAGCTTTCGGAACGTGCACCAGATGATCTCGACCGTGACCTGTACGGTCCGCGAGGACTGTGGATTCGCGGACATCCTGCGCGCGGCCTTTCCCATGGGGAGCATGACGGGCGCGCCCAAAATCCGGGCGATGGAAATCACCGCCGAGGTGGAGCCTGTCCGACGCGGCCTGTATTCCGGCGCGCTGGGTTGGGCCGACCCGGATGGCCGCGGGGGTGTGGGAGACTTCGACCTCAACGTGGTGATTCGAACGGCATTGGCCAACCGCAGCACCGGACGGTGGAGCGTCCATGTCGGGGGGGCCATCACGGCGATGGCCCAAGCCGAATCCGAATGGGCGGAAACGCAACTCAAGGCCCGGGCCGTCCTCCAGGCCCTTCACGCCGTCGAACCGGAATCCACGACCTTGGACGGCGATGCCGGCTGAATCCACTCCAGAACGCGCCTTGCGCCAATGGCTCGACGACCACGAGGTGGCGCCGAACCAAAAGGTGCACCTCGCAGTGTCCGGTGGCCTGGACTCCATGGCCTTGCTGCACGCCGCACATGCGGTGCATGGCCCACTGCACGTGCTGCATGTCGACCATGGGCTGCGCCCGGAATCCGATGCAGACCATGTCTTTGTGGAGCAAGCAGCGAAGGCCTTGGGCCTGCCATTCACAGGGCACCGGATCGAAGGACTCCGCCAAACTGCAGCCGATCGCGGACAGGGCCTCGAAGCCGCTTCCCGTGCGGGCCGTTACCAATGGATGTCAGAACAGGTCGGTCCCGATGGAATCCTGCTGACCGCGCACCATGCCGACGACCAGCGCGAGACCCGATTGCTTCATTGGCTGCGGGGCAGCCGCATGGACGCGTGGGCCGGCATGGCGTCGTGCAGCACGGAGCGCGGACACGCCTTGGGGCGCCCCTTCCTCGGCCTGTCTCGGGATGTGCTTCTGCAATGGATGCAAGGCCAACGCCACGCTTGGCGCGAAGACCCGAGCAATGCGGACCCTGCCCATTTGCGCAACCGCGTTCGCCACGAACTGCTCCCTTTGCTCGACGATCTGCGGCTCGGCTGGGAAAGTGGCCTCGTCCGGAATGCCGCGCTCGCCAGCGAATGGTCTGCCGCCACGGATGCGCAGCTCGACGCCCTCGACGGCCCGCCCAACAGGTTGCCCCTCGAAGCCGTGCACCAAGCGCCGTCTCCCAGATGGATGCTGGCCCGATGGGCATCAAACTGGTCGTGGCCCCCTGCCCGATTGGAAGAACTGGTCCACCTGAGCCAACCCGACACCGAAGTCGGCAAGGAGGCCCGGCATGGGGCCTGTCGGGTGGTGCGCGAACGCCACGCCCTGGTCTGCATCCCAGAGCCGGCCGATGCCGCAGCCAGCTGGTCCTGGCACCCTGAAGAAGGAGCGGGCGCCATCCACACGCCGCTGGGCACGCTCGCCTGGTCCGTGGAAGAGGGAACCGACACCTTGGACCCGCGGGATCAGACGGCCCAATTGGACCTCGATGCCCTCCGATTGCCCCTCACCCTGCGCCCCTGGATGCCCGGGGACCGACTGGAGCCGCTGGGGATGACGGGCAGCCAGAGTGTCTCGGACATCCTGACCCAGCGCGGAGTAGATCACGCCCTCAGGAAACAGGCCCTCCTCTTGATGCAGTCCGATGGTCAGGCCGCCTGGCTGGTGGGACACCGCATCGACCGGCGGGCGGCCTGGCCCAAGACTGGACCCGCCAACCGCACGCTGTCCCTGACCTGGACGCCTGCCTAATTTTGCCGCGCCATGATCCCGAAGGACGCCCCCACCCTCGCAGCACCGCTCCGTCCCACCTCAGAGAAGGACCGTGAATTTGCGTTGGGCCTGTACCTCCTGCTGGCCGCCATGTTCGTGGCAAGCCTGGTCACGTGCAACCTCGCGTTCCGGAAGTTCTTTGCCTGGACCCTGCCCGGACTCGACTACACCTTTGAGGCGAGCGTGGGCCTGTTGCCCTATCCCTTGACGTTTCTCGTCACCGACCTGATCAGCGAGATCTACGGGCGGAAGCGGGCCGATGATGTCGTCAAAGGCGGACTTGCGGCCTCCATCCTGACGCTCGTGGTGATCACCTTGGCCGGTGCCGCGCCCGCCACAGCCTGGTCTCCGGTGACCGACGGCGAATTCGACCACGTGTTCGGACAAACCGTCCTCGCCGTGGGGGCGTCCATGGCCGCCTACCTCATCGCCCAATTCCTGGACGTCCGCATCTTCCACTTCTGGAAAATGCGCACCGGGGGGCGCCAGCTGTGGCTCCGCAACAACTTCTCGACCATCCCGTCCCAATTCGTGGACACCGTGGTGGTGCTCGTGTTGCTCTGCAGCGTGGGCGAAATCGAGTGGGCCCTCTTCGGTGCACTTCTGGCGAATGGATTCGGCTTCAAGGTGCTCGTGGCCGCCATGGACACCCCGCTGGTCTACCTCGGCGCGGGATGGTTCCGCCGCCGATTCGGTCTGGAACCGGGCCAGGAGATTGCCCTCTGAGCGCCCGGCGGACTTGACATGCGTTGGCGCACTGTGCCGAGGACAGCCGCCCGTGCGGCATTATCTTCCCGCCCGCAAAGCAACGTGCCCGTGAAGCCCCTGCATTTCCTCTTCGCCCTGCTCCTCACCTTCGGAGCGACCGCCCCCTCCGCGGCCCAGATCCACGATCCCGTGGAGTGGGACTTCGCCCTGTATGACAACGGAGACGGCACCCTCGACCTCGATTTCCACGCCACGGTCGAGCCCGGATGGCACGTCTACAGCCAATTCCTGAACCCCTTCGACGGGCCGATTCCCACGTCGTTCACCATCGAGACCGAGGGCGTACAAACGGCGGACACGGCCGCTGCGGAGTGCGAGCCCATCCTCGAGTACGACCCCAACTTCATGCTGGACCTGCTCTTCTTCGAGGAGGACGTCCACTGGGTGCACACGGTGTCTTTCCCGGGCGCCATTCCGGAGTCGATCAAGGGCTACCTGACCTTCATGGTCTGCGACGAGAGCAAGTGCTTGCCGCCGGAAGACGTCGACTTTGACATCGCCCTCGCCGACATTCAGCCGGAAAGCGCCAAGCCCGACTACTGCGGTGGCCACCACGGTGGAAGCCATGGCGACGACGGCGGTGCGTTCGGGATGGACGCCGCCGAGGACGAGGCCCCGATGGGCATCTACGACCCGGTTCAATGGGACATCGCCCTGTACGCCGGTGAGGACAATGCGGCCACCATCGTCGCCACCGCCGTCATCGAGGAAGGCTGGCATGTCTACAGCCACGACAACGATCCGCTGGACGGCCCGATTCCCACCGCCTTTTCCATCGCCACCGAGGGCGTGGAAGCGGGAGACCTGCGGGAATGCACACCGGAGGTCCATTACGACCCCAACTTCGACAAGGACGTCAAGTCGTTCGAGGGCACCGTCCGCTGGGCCCTGGACGTGAGCTGGACCGGAGAGCGGCCGGACAAGATTGACGGTCTGCTCACTTACATGACCTGCGACGACACGAAGTGCATCTTCCCGCCGGACGTGGAGTTTTACCTCGCTTTGGATGAGGCCAGGACAGAGGCCGTTCCCGAACTCTGCCCCGGCGACGCCGGCACGGTCACGGAAGCGGGGGAAGACGATGTGGAAATGGGCGAAGGCCTGTGGGTCCTCTTCCTGCTGGGCATGGGCCTCGGCTTCGCGGCCCTGTTCACGCCGTGCGTGTTCCCACTGATCCCGATGACGGTCAGCTTCTTCACCAAGCAGAGCAAGACCCGCGCGGAAGGCATCCGCAACGCCCTGATTTACGGCGCGAGCATCATCTTCATCTACACCGGACTCGGCCTCCTGCTGACCGCGGTGTTCGGGGTGGACGTGTTGAACCTGATCTCCACGGACCCCTACTTCAACCTGTTCCTCTTCGTCCTGCTCGTCGTCTTCGGCGTGAGCTTCCTGGGCGCCTTTGAAATCCAGCTGCCCACCAGCTGGGCCAACAAGGTCGACGCCCAGGCGGACCGCGGTGGCCTGATCGGCATCTTCTTCATGGCCGCCACGCTGGCCATCGTCAGCTTCAGCTGCACCGGCCCGCTGGTCGGCAGCGCCCTCGCCGGCGCGGCCACCGGTGACTTTGGCGGTCCGATCGCGGTGATGTTCGGCTTCTCGCTGGCGCTCGCGATTCCGTTTGCCCTCTTCAGCGCCTTCCCGGGTTGGCTCAACTCGCTGCCCCAAAGCGGCGGATGGCTGACCAGTGTGAAGGTGGTCCTCGGCCTGCTGGAGATTGGCTTCGCCTTCAAATTCCTCTCCAACGCCGACCTCGTCCTGCAGCTCGGCCTCCTCAAGCGGGAGCTCTTCATCGCCATCTGGATCGCCATGGCGCTGTGCATTGCCATCTACCTCTACGGCGGACTCCGTTTCCCGCACGACAGCAAACTCGAGCGGATGAGCGTGGGGCGCTGGGGACTCGGCACTGTGTTCCTCGTGTTCGCCATCTACATGATGCCGGGCCTGTGGGGCGCGCCTTTGAAGATCATCGCCGGCTTCCCGCCGCCCATGTTCTACTCCGAGAGCAGCGGCTCCGTGGGCGGCGCCCATGGTGGCTCCTCGGACGGGCACACATCCGGCCACATCGAAGCCCGGTTCCGGGACTATGAAGAGGGCCTCGCCGCCGCCCGCGCCGAAGGCAAGCCCATGATCCTGGACTTCACCGGATGGGCCTGCGTCAACTGCCGGAAGATGGAGGAGCAGGTCTGGCCCGATGCGACCGTGGCCGAGTACCTCTCCGAAAAGGCGGTGCTCGTGTCGCTCTATGTCGACGAGCGCAAGGCCCTGCCGGAAGACCAGCAGCGGGTCGAGCAATTCGGCGGCAAGGACTTCCGCATCCGGACCGTCGGCAACAAATGGACCTACCTGCAGGCCTCGCGGTTCGGCACCAACGCCCAGCCTTTCTACGTGATGATCGATCACAACGGGGAAGCGCTCGGAGACGGCGTCGGCTACGATCCGGACCCGCAGAAGTTCATCGACTTCCTCGACGAGAACTACGCCCGCTTCGAGGCGGGGAAATGACCACTGACAAGCTCGGGGCCGACGTTCGCACAACGCGGGTCGGTCCGTAGCTTGCACTGTGCACCTTTCCGGCATGGAACACACCCAACGTCTTCGAGCGCATTTCGTCCAGGCCCAGGATGTCCTGGCGGCCTTCCTGTCCGACCCCAGCTGTTTGGATGCTGTGGCCGAAGCAGGTCAGGCCATGGCGGTGAGCATCTCCAAGGGAGGCAAGGTGATCTCCTGTGGCAATGGCGGCTCCATGTGCGATGCCATGCACTTCGCCGAGGAGCTCACCGGACGTTACCGGGACGACCGCAAGGCCCTCCCGGCCATCTCGATCTCCGACCCCTCACACCTGAGCTGTGTGGGCAATGACCACGGGTACGAATTCGTCTTCTCCCGTTTTGTGGAGGCCATGGGCCGACCGGGGGATGTGTTGCTGGCCATCTCCACGTCGGGCAACTCGCCCAACGTCGTCCGGGCAGCGGAAGCGGCCAAACAGGCCGGCATGACGGTCATCGGATTGACTGGCAAGGACGGCGGCGCGCTCGCCAAACTGTGCGACGTGGAAGTCCGCGTTCCTTGGTCCGGTTATGCGGACCGCATTCAAGAGGTGCACATCAAGTGCATCCACGCCTTCATCGACCACATCGAGGCGCACTGCGCCTGACCCCGTCGTGCTGGTCCGATTGCATGCGGCCGCCCTTCGGGGCGTCGAAGCCGTGCCCGTCACCGTGGAAGTCCGCGTAGACCGTGGCATTCACTTTCTGATGGTGGGCTTGCCCGACAGCGCCGTGCGGGAGAGCCAGCAGCGGATCAAGAGCGCCATCGAACACCTCGGATTCCGGTGGCCCGGAAAAGGCATCACCATCAACCTCGCCCCCGCCGGACTTCGAAAGGAAGGCGCGGCCTATGATCTTCCCCTCGCACTGGGCATTCTCGCCGCCTCCGAGCAGATTGACCCCGCACCATTGGGCCGATTGCTGTGCATGGGAGAACTCGCGCTCGATGGTGCGCTTCGCCCAATCCGGGGTGCCCTCGCGCTCGCCCAGATTGCCAAGGACTTCGATGGGGTCCTGCTGCCCAGCGACTCCGCGGCTGAAGCGGCCCTCCTGCCCGACGTATCCGTCCATCCCGCCACCCATCTTTCGGACGTTCTCGACCACCTCTCTGGAGGCGCTCCCATTCCACGCCTGCAGCGTGACCTCGCCGGGCTCATGGCTGCCCAAGCCAGCAGCTCCCTGGCCCCTCTGGCCGCCATTCGCGGCCAGGAACAAGCCGTGGAGGCGATGGCAGCCGCCGCAGCCGGGGGGCACAATGTCTGCATGGTGGGCCCACCCGGTGCCGGCAAGACCATGCTGGCCCGGGCCATGGTCGGATTGTTGCCGCCGCTCAACGTCGATGAAGCCATTGCCGTCAACCGCATCCATTCGGTGGCCAACCGGTCGGACCGCGTCGGGGAAGTGGTGTTGGAACGGCCCTTTCGAAGCCCACACCACACCGTTTCCGATGTGGCCCTCGTCGGTGGGGGGTCCGACCCGCGGCCCGGCGAGATCAGCCTTGCCCATGCCGGGGTCCTCTTCCTCGACGAACTTCCGGAAATGCCCCGGCATGTGCTGGAGGTGCTGCGCCAGCCCCTCGAGTCCCGCCAAATGACGGTGAGCCGGGCCCGCGCCACCGTCGTGTTCCCGGCGGACTTCCAACTCATTGCCGCCATGAACCCCTGCCCCTGCGGGCGATACTCACCGGACCCTGCACTCCGACAGCGGTGTACCTGCAGCCAACATGCCCGCCGCCGCTACCTCGACCGCATCAGCGGGCCCCTGTTGGACCGCATCGACATCCACCTCCACATGACCCCGGTTCCGGCAGCCGAATTGCTGCCAACGGCTGGCGCTGTAGGGCGCGAAGAAGACCGTCGTCGGCTGGAACGGGCCCAAGACTGGCAATCCCGCGCATTTGCCGCCCGGGCCGTCCAACAGGCCCGCAACCCCCATGGCGTGTCCAATGCCCGCCTCACCGGCGAAGACGTGCACCGGTTGGCGCCACTCCAATCCAAGGGGCGGACCCTGTTGACCCGGGCCACCGAGTCCCTGGGGCTCAGCGCCCGGGCCCACGGTCGGATTCTTCGGCTCTCACGAACCCTGGCCGATCTCGACGGCGATCGCGACATCGACGTCCACCACCTCGCCCGCGCCATTGCCTTGCGCCGGCCCCACGCGGATGGGGGCGAGGCCGACTCCCTTTTTACCCTGTCCGCGCAATGGCGCTGAACAGCCCAACTTTGCGCCCATGGATTCCCCAACCCCCCAACCTGTCCTCCTCCCTGTCCGCGGCCACTCCCCGCAATTCGGAGACAACACCTGGCTCGCCCCCAATTGCACGGTGGTGGGCGACGTGCGCACCGGAAAGGACTGCAGCATTTGGTTTGGTGCCATTGTCCGCGGAGATGTCTGCGCCATCCGAATCGGGGACCGCGTCAACATCCAAGACGGAGCGGTCTTGCACGGGACTTTCGAAAAAACCGACTGCCAGATTGGCGACGGGGCCAGCATCGGGCACAACGCCATCGTCCACGGATGCACCGTGAAAGAAGGCGCTTTGATTGGAATGGGTGCCGTCGTGATGGACCGCGCCGTGGTCGGCCGCCATGCCGTGGTGGCGGCGGGCGCCGTCGTCCTGGAGGGAACCGAGATTGAAGATGGGGACCTGTGGGCCGGTGTGCCCGCCAAACGCGTCAAAAAAGTGGATCCAGCGCTGCGGGAGCATCTGATGAAGACAGCCATTCGCTACCGCCAGTATGCCGGGTGGTTCGAGGAGGCCCAGGATGACCGCTGAATCCCCTGTCTAGCTCAGGGGCGCTCAGTCCCACAGCGCGTCCCGATCCAACTGGATGCCTGAACCGAAAAAACGGCGGGCGGAATCAGCAAAGGAGGGCGTCAAATCGCTGACCGCGAACCGGTGGTGGATTGTCGAACCTGAGGGGGACAGCAGACCGGAATCCGCCAGCCGTTGCGCCACGGCCGCGGCCACGATGTCGGGGCCATTCACCAGCTCCACTCCCGGACCCAGCACTTTGCGCAAGGCGTCGAGCGCCAGTGGGTAATGGGTGCATCCGGGAATCAGGGCATCCAGCGTGTCCCCTGACCAGCCGGCTGCCTCGACGTAGGCCGCAATGACGGGCTCCATCAGCGCATGCTGGTGCCAACCCTCCTCAATGAGGGGGGCCAACAAAGGGGTGGCCCATTCTTCCACTGACCGGCCTGAGGCCCCGCCAGATTGGTGCGCCATCGCGTCCCTCAAACAACGGCCATACACTCCGGATCCCACGGTGGCCCGGGTTCCGATGACGCCAATGCGACGCGCTTCGCCCGCGGCCACTCGGGCCGCCACAGGCGTGATGACGTCGATGACGGGCACCGTTGGGCCCACAGCGTCCTGGACCGCCTCAGCCGCCGTGGCCGACGCGGAATTGCACGCGATGACGATGGCCTTGCAACCGTTGGAAACGAGGTGCTCGGCAATGCGGACGGACCACGACCTCACCAACTCTGGCGAGCGGTCACCGTAGGGCATGTGCGCCGTGTCCCCGAAATAGGAGATCGGCTCCGCGGGCATGGCCCGCGAAATGGCATGGGCCACCGTCAAGCCGCCGATGCCGGAATCAAAAACCCCGATGGGGGATTCAGAGGCCAAGCTTGGCCTTGACGAGGGCGAGGACATCCTCTCCTCCGTTGTAGACCGTGGCCCCGGCGGAGGTGTCGAAGATGTAGGTGAAGCCTTCCTCGGCACCGACCTCTTCAATGGCCTTCCGCGCACGCTCGATCATGGGCTCCAGCAAGCTCTGCTCCAGCATGGCGAGCTCCTGTTGGACCGTGCCATAGAACTGTTCGAGGCCCTGCTGATCCTGTGTGATCTCCTGCTCCTTCTGAGCGCGGATGGCAGCGGGCCAAGACTCGGCTTTCTGCTGGTACTCGGCCACCTTGGCTTCCAAGTCGCCTTGCATGCGGACGATTTCCTGCTCGTATTGGGCGGCGGCCCCTTCGATCTCCGTTTGGATGCTGTTGCGCTCCGGCATGGATTCGAGAAGGGACTGTGTGTCGATGTGTCCAAAGCGCGCCTCCTTGACTTGTGCGGAGAGCGGTGCGGAGAACAGAAGAGCGGCCAGGAAGAGGCCGAGGGTGAATTGAACTTTCATGATGTGAATCGTCGTCGTTGGTTGGCGTGTGGCTTACTGCCGTGGGCGTCCGCCTCCGCCTTTGATGCCGGAGTTGGCCCGGTTGATGACCTGCTCCTTGCGGTCATTGAGTTTGTCTTTCCCTTTGTCGAGGGTATCGTTCATGCGGTCCTGCAGGCTCTTTCCACCTTCGTCACCGCCATCCTCTTCGTCACCGCCCACGATTTCGCCGGGCTTGTACCCCAGCTCCTTGATGACGCGGTCGGACACGTCATACTTCGGGTTGGTGTACAACATGTTGGAGTCCTTGGCCTTGTCGAAGATCACCATGTACTGGCGCTGGCTGGCCAAGTCCTTCAATACGGTAAAGAGTTGCTCCTGGATGGGCTGGATCAACTCTTGGCGCTTCTGGAAAAGCTCCCCTTCGACACCAAACTTGGCCTTCTGCATGTCGGTGGCTTCGCTGCGCTTGCTCGCAATCTCATCCTCCCGCTTTCTCCGCATTTCAGGGGTCAGCAAGACCCGCTCCGCGCGGTAGGCCACTTCCAATTGATTCGCCGCATCGTACTTGGACTCAATCTCGTCCAGCCAATCCTTGGCCAAACTGTTGAGCTCCTTTTGCGCTTCGGCATACTCCGGAAGGTGCTGGAGAATGTACTCGGTGTCCACATAGGCATACTTCTGCGCGGCAGCTTGGAGCGGGCCGATCAGCAGGGCGAGGGGAAGCAGGAAGCGAAGGAGACGCATGGTGTTGGAGGTGGCGAAAATAAGCGGGTTCGTGGGCACAACGGACATGAAGGGGAGAATCGCACGTGCGCTTACAAATCACCAATGTTCATGCCAAGGGAGAAGTGGAATTGTCCCCGCGCCATCGACGGTGCGGAGGGTACGTCATCGAAACGCCATCCGTAGTCCAGACCCAGCAAGCCGAACATCGGCAGGAAAATGCGCATGCCGATGCCGCCGGAGCGGTAGACGTCAAACGGATCAAACCCGTCTCCAGTCTCCCATGTGTTGCCCGCCTCGAGGAAGGCCATGGTGTAGATGGTGGCACTCGGGTTCGTGCTCAACGGGTATCGAAGCTCGGCGCCGTACTTGGCAATGGCGCCGGCGCCGGTGTTCTGGTCGGGCGCAGTGAGGGACAGGTTGTCGTAGCCCCGCAGGGAGATGATTTCCCGACCGTCGAGGACGAAGCCGCTCAAGAACACCCCGCCGAGGTAGAAGCGCTCGAATGGGGACAGGCCGATCTGGCGGTTGTACTGTCCGATGATGCCACCGCCGAAGTAGGTGCGCAGCACCAGGGATTTCGGGTTTTCGCCGCCGCCCGTGGTGAGGGGAGTGTACCAGTTGGCGACAAACTTCCATTTGTGGTACTCCACGAAGCGGAAGCGCTCCTGGTCGCTGAGGCCGGTCCACACCTTGTCGGGTTGGAACAGGCTGTACGGCGGGGTCGCCTTGACACTCAGTCGCACTTCCGATCCCCACACCGGGAAAATCGGATCGCTCACCGAGTTCCGGCTGACAATGAGGTTCAGCGCGATGTTGTTGGACTGGCCATCCGTGAAGCTGAAGAGGCCGCTGTTGTACTGGTCGAAGTCGAAGTGCTGGTAGCTCAATCCCGCATTGACCGTGAACCAGTCGTCCGGCTTGTTCCAACGCTGCCCAATGGAGGCGGACACCCCCGTGATCATCAGCGTTTGGCGCAGAGGATTGTCTTCGCCTTCGACGCGCTTCGGCTGGCCATTGGATTGGATGGAGCGCCAAGCGGCCACCGTCAGCGCATTGGGCTTCTTGCCTCCCAGCCATGGCTCGGTGAAGCTGACGTTGTAGCTCTGGAAAAACAGGCCATTGGACTGGGCCCGGATGCTCACCCGTTGGCCATCGCCCATCGGCACGGGGCGCCACGCCCCTTTCTTGAAGGCCTTGCCGACGGCGAAGTTGTTGAAGGTGACGCCCAATGAGCCGACAATGCGGCCACCGCCCCAGCCGCCCTGCAGCTCGATCTGGTCCGTGGGCTTCTCCTCGACGACGTACTCGATGTCGACTGTGCCGTCTTCCGGATTCTGAACCGGGTTGATCCCGAAGGCTTCGGGGTTGAAATAGTTCAGCTGGTTGAGCTCGCGTTGTGTCCGGATCACGTCCGTCCGGCTGAACAGGTCGCCAGGCATGGTGCGGATTTCCCGCCGAATGACGTGGTCGCTCGTCTTGGTGTTGCCGCGGACATCGACCCGGCCGATGCGAAACTGCTTGCCCTCGACCAGGCGGATTTCAAGGTCGATGCTGTCGTTCTCGGCACGGACCTCGACGGGGATGGCCTGGAACGTCAGGTAGCCATCGTCGCTGTACAGCGTGCTGAGGTCAATGCCCTTCGGGTTCATGAACAGCCGCTTCTCCAGCTCGGCCACGTCGTAGAGGTCCCCGCGCTTGAGGCCCAGCAAGCTGTCGAGCTGGCCCGTGGTGTACTTGGTGTTGCCAGTGAAGGTGATCTCGCGCAAGTGGAATTGGCCTCCTTCCTCAACGCGCATGGCAATCCCCAGATCGCCTTCCGGCGTGCGGAAGAGGCTGTCCTGCGTCACGCGGGCATTGCGGTATCCCTTTTCCCGGTAGTAGGCGACGACACCCTCGATGTCCGCGTTGAATTCTTCCTCCAGGAATTTCGAGGCCTTGAAAATCCGCCACCACGCGCGCTCCTTGACGTTGCGCATCTTCCGCTTGAGCGCTTTGGCTTCCAAAGCCTCGGCCCCAGCAATGCGGATTTCGCCCACTTTGACCTTGTTGCCCTTGTCGATGGCGATGTCCACCCTCGACGCGTTTTCGAGCAGGGTGTCGCGCGTGCTGGTGACCGTCACCTTGGCGTCGAAATACCCCTTTTCGATGTAGTGGTCTTGGAGGATGCGGCGGGTCGTGACCTTGAGGTTCTCGTTGACGATCTGGCCGCGCACCAGGTCAAGTTTGCCGCGAAGGGTTTCCTGTTCCCCCCGCTTGACACCGCTGAATCCGTACTGGGTGAGCCGTGGCATTTCCTCCACCCGGATGACGAGGTAGACATCCTCCCCCCGGCGTTCACCCAACTCGATGGCCACATCGCTGAACAGACGTTGGTCCCAGAGGTTGCGCACCGCTTCGCTCAGGCGGTCGCCTGGGATGAGGACCTCATCGCCCACCTGGAGGCCGCTGAACAGCTTGATGGCTTGAATGTCGGTGTAGTCGGCTCCGAGGACCGTGATGCCTGCGATGCGATACTCGGACGGCACCTTGAGGTCCACTGTGGATTCCCCCGGTTGGGCCCACAGGGCTCCGCTCCACAACAGGAAAGCGCTCAACAGGGCGTGGGACAGGTTCTTCATGGGGCAGGGCTCTCCGCGCCGGCTTGTGCCTGACGCAATTGGTCACCGGTCCGGCCAAAACGGCGCTCCCGGCCTCGGAATTCATGCACGGCCGCCCGGAAATGGTCTTCCCGGAAATCCGGCCACATGACCGTGGTAAAATGCAGCTCGGCATAGGCCAGCTGCCACAACAGGAAATTGCTGAGACGCTGCTCCCCACTGGTGCGAATGAGGAGTTCCGGATCCGGCACATCGGGCAGCCCCATGTGGGCACGAACCGTCTCTTCCGTGATGTCCGCCTCGGGCGTTCCGGTGCGGACAATGCTGCGCACCGCCTCCGTCAATTCCCAACGACCGCTGTAACTCAGGGCCAAGATCAAGGTCAATCCGGTGCAGTGGGCCGTGCGCTCCTCCACGTCACGCAACGCGGCGCGACAGGCGTCGGGCAGGCTGTCCAACGCTCCGGTCGACCGGAGCCGAACCCCTTTCCGGGCCAATTCATCCACCTCCCCCGCCAGGCTCTCCACCAGCAATTCCATCAGGGCATTGATCTCGGCTTGGGGGCGGGACCAATTCTCTGTGCTGAAAGCGTACAGGGTCAAGTATTCGACCCCCAACTCTCCGGCGGCACGGACCACAGACCGCACGCTTTCCACCCCATGGGCATGTCCGAAAATCCGGTCCTCACCGCGCTCTCGGGCCCAGCGGCCATTGCCATCCATGATCACCGCAACGTGGCGCGGCAGGGGGTTGGCTTGAGCTGTGGTGTCGACCATGGGGATGACCTGTCGGTCAGGTGGAGGCGAAAGTGAATCGAATGCGCGTGAACTGCAAGGTAGCGCGGCGTTTCACGCCAAGGATTGGGAGTTTTTCACCTCTTCTCACCCAAGTCGGGGACGGGGTTCAATCCCAGCACGTGCTGGGCGACTTGTCGATCCGGAACGTGAGGGACACCTGGACCACCGCAAAACGGTCATCCAGTCCATTGTATCCCCGCATCTGTCCAACGGGGTCTTCGAGGTCGCCCTCGGCTTCAATGCGCTCCTCACTCAGCAGCTCCGACAACGGCCCGGCCTCTTCCTCCAACACCGCCAAGCTGGCGTAGTAACCGGCCACATCGTCGATGTGGTCGCTCCATGTGCGCCGCATGCCCCACTCGATGTTGAGCGCAGAAAAGTGGCCGAGGTTCCATTTGAAACCGAATCCGAAAGGCACCGCAAAACCGGTGGTGGCGTATCGGTCTCCACCCGCACTGGTTCCTTGCCCCTCCGTGCCGAGGGGTTGCAAATCGTACCAGATGCCGTCGATTTCGGCCTGCGGCATGTGGCTGTAGAGTGACAGACCCGCGAACAAGTACCCCGTGAAGCGGTCCTTCGTGTTCCCGATCTGGTACCGCGAGTAGTTGAATTCCGCCACAACGGACCCTTCCGTGATGGCATTGCGGAAGTGCAGGTTGCGGTTGGCAATCCAGGGGTCTTGGGCATCCGCATCGTAATACAGCAGACGGGTCTGGTTCACTGCCGCGCGCACGCCAAATCTCCGGGTCATGTTGAAGCGCATGAACCCGCCAAACCCGGGCTGGAGCCGGCCTTGGAAATGCCCCGTGGGGTTCAGCTCTCCGAGGTAATACCCCGTGCCGAACGAGAACCCCATGGTCTTGCTCTGCTCAAATTTTCGCTGTGCACCAGCTGGCGCCAGGATGGCCAGGGCGGCGGACAACAGAACGAGGCGGAGTGCGGAAGACATGGGCTGGGAGGTGATGTCAACGCTCACCGGGCCGGTTTTCGTGTGCTGGGGCATTGGATGGCCCCTCGCGGCCATCGAGTCCGAGGTGCAGTTTCCGCCGGACGGTTTCAATGAATTCTCCGCCAGGCAAGCCCACCAACAAGAAGGGCCGGTCGGCCTTGCGCACCGTGAAGCGGGCCGGGGCCGGAAGGATGTGGGACCGCGTGTCCAAGGTGAGGACAAGGTGGTCATCGCGTCCTTCGGCTTGGATGTCCAAGGTGCCTTCACTTGGAATCACCAACGGCCGGTCATTGAGGTTGTGCGGGGCCACCGGGTTGAGGACGATGGCCTGACTGGCCGGGTGCACGATGGGGCCTCCACAACTCAGGCTGTACGCCGTGGACCCCGTGGCAGTGGACACAATCAATCCGTCGGCCCAGTAGCGGTTGACGAAGCTGCCGTCTCGTTGAACGGAGATGCGGATCATGCTGGCCACGTCCCGTCGGTGAATGGTCACCTCATTGAGGGCCAAACCGCCGCCTTCCAGCTCCATGCCTTCACAGGATACTTCCAGCATGTCGCGTTCATCCACCACATACTTGCCCTCGAGAATGCCCACCATGGCTTCCGATGCCCCTTTTGCCGGCAAATGCGACAGGAACCCAAGGCGCCCCGTGTTGATGCCCAGCACGGGCACATTGTCCAAGCCCGGCAGGGCCGCCGTGTCCAATACGGTGCCATCGCCCCCGAAAGACAGGGTCATGTCGGGCCTCTCCCCATGTCCAGCCCGCCATTCTTCCAAATCGGGCAGCCCCTCTTGCCCTTGCGTGAGGCTCAAAAAGGCCGGCGTCGCCTGAAGGGAGACCCCTTTGGCCAGAAGGACATCGAGGACACTTCGAATGCTGGGCCATGCGGCAGCATCCACCACCTTGGCGTGGAGCAGTGCAGAGCGGACGGCGTGGTTGGCAGTCATGGTCAGGTGTTCATGTAACGCATGAAGGCGTCCATGCGCTTTTTCATGTCTTCGGCGTACTCCTCTGCCCGATAGAATGCGCTCACGGCATACCCATGTCGGCGCAAAGAGTCAATCAGACCTTCGATGTCACGAGAAGACAGGCGCAACGCCACTTCAGCATGGTCCGGCTGTGCGCCGTCGCTCACGAGCACCTGCAAAATCTTGACCCCTTCGCTTTCCACGCGGTGGGACACCTGCGCCAAGCTGTAATCCTGCCAAGGCATCTCCAAAGTGAGGATGCTGCCTTCGCTGTACGGCGTCAGGCTGTGGTGGAATGCCCTCCACAAGTGGGCGCGGTCAATGCACCCCTTGTACACGCCGTCGTCCACCACGGGAACCACACTCACGTCCGCCTCGCAGAGGACGTCCACCACTTCAAGGAAGTGCTGGCCAGACGCGATGGCCACCGGCATGAGCTGGACATTGGTCAGAAACGTCACCTCCCCTTCCTGATCGAGCAGGTGGTCTTCCGCCACCAGACCGAGGTATTGGTTTTCCGCCACGACGGGCAGGTGTTCCACCTTGAGTTCGTCCATGGCGCGGAGCGCTTTTTCGAGGGTGTCGCCCGGGTCGAGGGCGATGAGCTCGGAATTCGTGATGCTGCCTGCGTGCATGGTGGACGTTTCGGCCCGAATGGTCGGGTCTTTTGCGAAATTAGCCGACCACAGGAAGTCCAACCTCGTCTTGTCCATGGAAACTTTCCCCACGCGATTGAGCGTGAACGTCAACAAAATTGCCACCCTCCGCAATGCCCGGGGTGGATCGGTCCCTTGTCCCATCCGTGCCGCCGAGCACCTCCAGCACTGGGGAGCCGACGGCATCACCGTCCATCCGAGGCCCGATGCCCGCCACATCACGTATGACGATGTGCGCGCCTTGCGGCCTGTGGTGCACACCGAATTCAACATCGAAGGCTACCCCTCAGAGGACTTCATTCAGCTCGTTTTGGACGTTCGTCCCGAACAAGTGACGCTGGTGCCCGACCCACCGGATGCCTTGACCTCCAATGCCGGCTGGGACACACTGGCACACGGCGATCTCCTCCGGCCCGTTTTGGCCCGTTTCCATGAGGCCGGCATCCGAACCAGTCTGTTCATCGAGACCGATGCAGCGCGCATCCGCGCCGCGGCGGATCTCGGTGCCGACCGGATTGAATTGTACACCGAGGCCTTTGCCGTGGCCCATGCCCAAGGCGACCCGTCCGCGGCAGCTCCTTTTGCTGAAGCGGCCAAGGTGGCCCACGAAGCCGGGCTCGGCGTCAATGCCGGACACGATCTCAACCTGGACAACCTGGCCGACTTCGCTTCGGCCGTGCACCCCCTCGAAGAGGTCTCCATTGGTCATGCCCTCATTTCGGACGCCCTGTATCTCGGCCTCCAAAACACGGTGGGTCAATACAAGGAAGCCCTGCGTCCCAAGGCCTGACATGGTTCTGTTTCACCGCATTCTCGGCCCAGATCCCAGCGCTTCCTCTGAAGTCCCCCTGGTCATCCTGCATGGGCTGCTGGGATCGTGCGACAATTGGCAAACCCTCGGGACGCGTTGGGCGGAGCACCGCCCGGTCATCGCCATGGACCAGCGCAACCATGGACGCAGTCCACACCACCCAAGCCATGGCTATCCGGACATGGTGGTGGACCTGCTGGACACCTTGGATCACCTCGGTCTGGAACGGGTGCACCTGCTGGGCCACAGCATGGGGGGAAAGACCGTCATGCACTTTGCAGACCGGCACCCGACGCGGTGTGGCCAATTGATCATCGCGGACATGGCACCCGTGGCCTATCCACCGCACCATACGCCGCTGTTTGACGCCTTGTCCGACCTCGACCTGAGCGGATTTGAGCGGCGCGGAGAGGTGGACGCCGCACTGGCTGACCGCATTGCCGATCCGGGCGTTCGCCAGTTCTTGCTCAAGGGCCTATACCGCACCCCATCCAAGCGATTTGGTTGGCGCTACAACCTGCCCGTATTGCGCCGACATCTGGCCGACATGACGGCCTTTCTCCCTTTGGGAACGATCGATCTGCCCACCCTCGCCATCTATGGAACTCGGTCCGATTATGTGGTGGGCCGGGGGCTGGAAGCGCTGCGCACCCATTTCCCAGGCCTGCAGGAAGCGGCGCTGGACGCCGGGCATTGGCTGCATGCCGAACAACCGGACGCGTTTCACGATGCGGTGGACACCTTCTTGGATTGAGGCCAAGAAAAACGCCCGACCGGAAAGGACCGGCCGGGCGTTTCACGCCATTGGAAGTGAAGGTCAGCCTTTGGAGCCGACCATGATGCTCACGCAGCCTTCGTGCTCGATGACTGCATCCGTGGTGGGGACCTGAACACGCACCGTCATCTGCTGCGTATTGGCCACCCGGAAGTCGAAGTGGTTGCTCTCCTTGTCCGTGCTGTCGTAGATGCCGTTGCCACGGCTGTCGAGGACTTGGAAGGTCAGGTCACCCAACACGGGGTGTCCGCAGACCAGCAGGCGGTATGCCCGGTCGCCGAAAAAGGTGAGTTCAAGCTCGGCTTCATCCCCTGGGATGAGCACAGCTGTATTGTAGTTGTCGTTCTGAACGTAATCCTCCAGTTGAGGCAGGCAGCGCTTCTTCGTAAAGGTTCGGCACTGGGCACTGGCGTCAGAGGCGCTGAAAAGCACCATCAGGAGGGAGAACGCCGCGAGGGAAAATTGATGGATCGCAGTCATGGCGAGAGGCTTTACGATTATTGGGCGTATTGGTTACGAACTGCAGCCACGGATTTTGAAATCGCCATCAATGTGGCGTCGTCAAACTCGACTTCCGGGCCGCCACTGATGACCACCGTGCCATCCTCGGCAGCCGTTGCGGCGGCGGCATTCTCGGTGATTTTCACACCTGCAAAGGCAGCCTCAACCGGCTCCAAAGCCGCTTGCATTCGGTCGAGGGCTTCCGTGGGTTCGTAGCTGTCCAGCAGGCCCATGAGGTTGTCCAAGGTCATTTTCTGCTCTGCAATGCGCAGCTGCAGGTCCGCCGTCGAACCATCGATTCCGCGGGTCCCGAGGTACACACCCTCGATCCAACCACCGGCTGCCATCAGGCCGCTGACTTCCTCCATGCCATTCTCACGGAACCGGCCATTGAGTGCGTAGAACGTCTCGGTCACGATGCTGACCAGAGAATCGCGGACGTCGCGGTTGTTGTCTGCACGGGCAATCAAGTCTGCGTTGATGATGTCCCCGACCCCGAGGCCATCGCACAGGCGGCGGCAGGTGTTGAGGTAATCGACCGAGGCTTGGTTCTGGTTGAAGATGACGCTGTAGCTGAGGTCACCGGCATAGATGCCGAGGTTGACGGCTTGCGCCTCCGTGGTGGCGTATCCAGTGGCCTTGTCCACAGCATTGAGCGCCCCTGCGTCGAAACGGATGCCACTGCGCTCGAGCAGCAAGGCGGTCTCAATCGGAGAAGGGACAGCGTGGAAGATTTTCTTGAACGCCTTCTGTCGGCGCGCAGGCATCATGCCTTCCTCATTCATCTCCTGTTGGGCAGCAGCAGGCTGATCTTCTTGGCCAGCGTCTTGGCTGGCTTCCCCACAGCTGAAGAGCAGGAGGGCAATGGGCAGGGCAATCCAAGCGGAAGTCAACCGCTGGTTCGTCATTCGGGCAAAAGCGCGTTTCATGGAAATTCCAATATCGTTGGTACAGCAAATTGAGCCCGCGCAACCCTGCGGCAGGCTTCACATGGGGAAAGTTATCCTCCCGGGAAGGTGGAAGCTGTCATCTTCGGCCCCCGGCCGCGTCAGAATCGGCTGAGAACCGCCGTTGCAACCCCCTCACCTCAGTGCGCTTCGAGCCAGTCCTGACCGGTCTGGGCCTCCACCTCCAGTGGCACAGCCAATTCCACCGCGCGCTCCATGTGCGATTGAACCAGTTCCCGCACAGCCTCGACTTCGTTGGCCGGGACATCGAACACGAGTTCGTCGTGCACCTGCAGGATCATGCGGGCCGCCATCCCCCCTTCTTCGAGGGCGCGGTGGATGCGGATCATCGCGATTTTGATGATGTCGGCCGCCGAGCCTTGGATGGGTGCGTTGATGGCGTTGCGTTCGGCAAAACCGCGCACCACCGCATTGGCACTGGTGATGTCCGGCAGCCAGCGTTTGCGGCCCAGCACCGTTTCCACGTAGCCCTTCTCCTTGGCCTCCTCGACCACCCGGGTCTGGTACGCCTTGAGGTCCGCGAATTCAGCGAAATAGGCCTCGATGATCCCCTTGGCCTCCCTCCGTGGAATCTTCAGGGTCTCAGCGAGTCCGAATGCGCCCTGCCCATAGAGGATGCCGAAGTTGACCGCTTTGGCCTGACTGCGTTGTCCGCGGTCCACCTCCTCCGCCGGGACGCCGAACACCTTGGCTGCCGTCGCCGTGTGGATGTCCGCCCCCTCGAGGAAAGCGGTGCACAATCCGCGGTCCTGACTCAAGGCGGCCACGATGCGCAGCTCGACTTGACTGTAGTCGGCCGCCAGCAACACATGGTCCTGGTCACGGGGGACGAACGCCTTGCGAATTTCACGGCCGCGCCGGGTCCGAATGGGGATGTTCTGCAGGTTCGGCTGGGTGCTGCTCAAGCGGCCCGTTGCCGCCACCGCCTGCATGTACTGGGTGTGAATCCGACCTGTCTCAGGGTCGACCAATTCCGGCAGGGGACGCACGTAGGTGGACAAGAGCTTGTTCAGCTGCCGGTATTCTAGGACCTCCGCGACGATGGGGTGCTTGTCCACGAGCTTTTGCAGGACATCCTCGCCCGTGGCGTATTGCCCTGTTTTCGTCTTCTTGGCCTTGTCGGTGATGGCCAAATGGTCGAACAGCACTTCGCCCAGCTGTCGGGGAGAATCGATGGAAAAGGGCACCCCGGCATGGGCCTGGATGGACTCGGTCAGCTTGCGCAGGTCCTCCTGCAAACCCTCCGCCATGGCGCGAAGCACGTCCACATCGAGCCGGACGCCCTCCATTTCCATGTCGGCCAGGACAGGCACGAGGGGCATTTCCACGGCTTCGAGGATGTGGCGCTCGGGGGAGCCTTCCGGCATTTTTGCCTCCAACACCTCGGCCAGACGCAAGGTGATGTCGGCGTCCTCACAGGCGTAATTCACCACGTCCGCCGGCGGGATGTCCGCCATCGTCTTCTGATTCTTGCCCTTCTTCCCCAGCAGGTCGGTGATGGGAATGGTGCGGTACCCCAGCTCCGTCTCCGCGAGGTAATCCATGCCGTGCTTCATGTCCGGCTGGAGGACGTAGTGCGCCAGCATGGTATCGAACACCGGGCATTGGATGGTCACGCCTGCACGGCGCATCACCTTGAGGTCATACTTCCAATTCTGGGCGACCAGCACCTTGTCTTTGGACGACCAGACCGAGGCAAAGGCGTCGAGGACCTTGCGGACCTCGGGGTCCTGAGATTGGAGCGCCTCCGCCTCGCCCAGCGGGACCGGCACATACCAGCCCGAGCCGGCCTTCGTCGAGAAGCTCATGCCGACCATCCGCGCTGTCCGGGCATCCAAACCAGTTGTCTCCGTGTCGAAGGCGAACCGGTCGGCCCCGGCCACTTCCTTGCACACCTCGGCCCACAATTCCGGCGTGTCCGCCATGCGGTAGTCCACTTTTTCGGCATCGAAGGCATCCAGGCCTCCGCCAGACTCCGCCTCTCCCGAAGTCGCCTCATCGCCGCCGCCAAACATGTCCATCTGGGCATCGGCCGGGCCGGCTGCCGGCGCAGACGCGGGCGTGGTTGATTTGGACGCACCGTCGGTGGCCGCAGCGCCCAGGACACGACGCGCCAGCGTGCGGAATTCCAGCGACTCGAACACAGCCGACAGCTTCTCCGCGTCTGGGCCTTGCACGCGCATTGCTTCGAAGTCCGCCTCCACCGGCACGTCCAATGCGATGGTGGCCAACCGCTTGGACAGCAGGGCCTGCTCGCGGAAATTCTCGAGGTTCTCCTTTTGCTTGCCCTTGAGCTCCTCCGTGGAGTCCAGCAAGGTTTCCATCGACCCGTACTTGGCGAGCAGCTTGGCCGCGGTCTTGGGCCCAATGCCCGGCACTCCGGGAATGTTGTCGGCGCTGTCGCCCATGAGACCCAGCAGGTCGATGACCTGCTCCGTGCGTTCAATGCCGAACCGCTCACACACTTCCGCCGGCCCCCAGATGTCGGGAGGATTGCCCGATCGGCCCGGCCGGAACATGCGCACCTTTTCGGTGACGAGCTGACCGTAGTCCTTGTCTGGGGTCATCATGTAAACATCGAAGCCGGCTTCTTCCGCCTTGACCGACAACGCGCCAATGGTGTCATCCGCCTCGTATCCTGGAATGGTGATCGTCGGAATGTTGAGCGCGTCCGCCACTTCGAGAACCCGCGGCACGCTCGCCCGGATGTCCTCCGGCGTCTCGTCCCGATTGGCTTTGTATTCGGTGTACTCCTCATGGCGGAACGTCGGCCCGGGAGGGTCGAAAACCACCGCGATGTGGGTGGGCTTCTCGTTTTTCAGGACATCCAGCACGGTGGTGGTGAAGCCGAATACGGCGCTGGTGTTCTGGCCTTTGCTGTTGATCCGCGGATTCCGGATGAAGGCATAGTATGCCCGGAAAATCAAGGCATACGCGTCGAGCAGGAAGAGTTTCTTGTCGGATTCAGCGGTCAACATGGGACAGGCAAATTAGCCCGAAGGCCCCGCCAGACCGCCCGTTCGCTGCCTTCGGTTATCGCGACTTGTACACGGGAACCGTACTGCACGGCTCGCCGAACATCAGCGACTTGACGACCGGCTGCAACCGCTCCACGAGGCGCATCGCGGGACCTGCGCCCGATTTCAGACCACATCCCTTGACGACCAAGCGCTGTCCGGCGTATTCCGCGGGATTCAGTTCTTCTGCAATGCGCGCCAGCACCGCCCCCTCCAAGTCTTCAGGAAGGCAATCGTGCACGCTCGCCGCGACCCCTTGCAATCGGGATGTCACGAGCATCCACACCCATTCCGGAACGATGGCTTCTGCGCTGCAATGCAACGCCACATCTGCCCCTTCGAACGGGGTCACATCCCACTCCTGAAGCCAAGCCCGAAACTCTTTTTCTCGGATCGCCAAGCCCTGCCAAAGCTGGGGGGCCAAATCGAGGTCGCGCAGGGTTCTCTGCCGGAGCAAGGCCGACAAATCGAGCTGTACGATGCCACTTTCTTCCACGCGGTTGCGGATGGTGTCGTCCATGGTGGCGAAGGTCGGTCGGACCTGTGGCTCGAAACAAAAAGGAGTCCGGCGGGTCAGCCGGCTTTCTGGGCGCTGGCTTGGACGCCCACCAGTTTGCGGGCGGCGGCGGCGATGTCCTCGACATTGTAGCCACACTCGCTGTAGAGCTCCGGCTGGGTGCCGTGTTCAATCCAGCGGTCGGGAACGCCGAGTCGGACCACCCGGGCTGCGTAGCCCTGGTCGGCTGCGAATTCAAGCACCGCACTGCCCAAGCCGCCTTGGATGCTGCCGTCCTCGACCGTGACCACCTTGTCGAACTTCCCGAAGACCTCGTGCAAGAGGGTTTCGTCGAGCGGCTTCACGAAGCGCATGTCGTACATGGCAGCCGAGATGCCCTCCGCCTCGAGCTGTTCTGCAGCCTGAAGGGCGTGGTTGCCGAGGTGGCCGATGCCGAGAATGGCGATGTCCTCACCGGCCCGGACGCGGCGGCCTGTTCCCACCTTGATCTTGCGCAACGGCGTTTTCCATTCGGTCATGACGCCCTTTCCGCGCGGGTAGCGGATGCTGAACGGACCGTGGTTGTCGGCAGACGCCGTGTACATGAGGTTGCGCAACTCCTCCTCATTCATCGGCGCGGACACGATCATGTTGGGAATGCACCGCATGTAGGCGAGGTCAAACACGCCGTGGTGCGTGGGGCCGTCGGCGCCCGCCATGCCGGCGCGATCGAGGCAGAAGACCACATGCAGATTCTGCAAGGCCACGTCGTGCACCACCTGGTCGTATGCGCGCTGCATGAACGAACTGTAGATGTTGCAGAACGGCACCATCCCCTGTGTGGCCATGCCCGCAGAGAAGGTGACGGCATGCTGCTCGGCGATGCCCACGTCAAAAGCGCGTTCCGGCATGGCCTCCATCATGAATTTCAGGGAGCAACCCGTCGGCATGGCCGGGGTGACCCCGACGATGCGCTCGTCTTTCTCGGCGAGCTCGATGATGGTGTGCCCGAATACGTCCTGGTATTTCGGCGGCTCGGGGGCCTTGGGCGCGACCTTGATGATCTCGCCGGTCTCCTTGTTGAACAGCCCGGGGGCGTGCCACTTGGTCGGGCTGCCGGCCTCGGCCGGCGCATACCCCTTGCCCTTGGTGGTGATCAGGTGCAACAGCTTGGGCCCGGGGATGTCCTTGAGGTCCCGAAGCACGTGTTCCACCTGCTCCACATCGTGGCCGTCAATGGGACCGAAGTAGCGGAAATTCAGAGATTCGAAGAGGTTGGACTGCTTGAGCAAGGACCCCTTGACCATGTCGCTCACCTTCGACGCGATGGTCTGTGCGTCCGGTCCAAACTTGGAGACTTTGCCCAGCAACTGCCACACCTCATCCTTGACGCGATTGTACGTGTGGGAGGTGGTGATGTCCGTGAGGTAATCCTTCAACGCCCCGACATTGGGGTCAATCGACATGCAGTTGTCGTTGAGGATCACGATCATGTCGTTGTCCTGCCAACCGCCGTGGTTCAAGCCTTCAAAGGCCAATCCCGCTGTCATGGCACCGTCGCCGATGACCGCGATGTGCTGGCGCTTGTCGCCCCGAATCTTGTTGGCAACCGACATACCGAGGGCCGCAC